>NZ_JBBKTQ010000068.1:0-273 GCF_037890035.1 Ramlibacter sp. AN1133 | reverse complement strand
CCCATGGGCTGCAGCTGGCGCAGGTCGTTGGCGTCCGTGCTGACTTCGTGATGCACGATCAAATGGCTTTCGGTGTCCACTGCGGTCTGCAGGTTGTAACCCGGAGCGCCGTGCAGGCTCTTCATCGGCCGCGCCTGAGGCTCCGTGTGCACCAGGCTGTTGCCTTGCACGCCTGCGAGCTGCTCGACTTGCTGCTGGATCTGCTTGCGCTGCTCATGCAGCTGCGCCAAGGCGTGGCGCACATCTGCGTCACAAACATCGGTGCCGGCCTCC
>NZ_JBBKTQ010000067.1:0-279 GCF_037890035.1 Ramlibacter sp. AN1133 | reverse complement strand
GCCGGCGCACGGCGCGGGCCCGCGAAGGTGTCGGTCCGGCGGCTTCGCGCGCCGGACTTCCCCGGAAAATCGGGCCTGCCGGCACCGCGGCATAACTCACTCCGCGTTTGCCGCTCGCGGCAAACGCTGCGTTCGAACAAATGCCGCGAGTCAGAAACGTACGCACGGCTCGCATCGCTCATCGCTGCGTAGCCGTGCTGTGCCGGCAGGCCCGATTTTCCGGGCGCCCCCAACGCGGGCCCGCGCCGTGCGCCGGCCGTCGCGACGATGGGCAGTGTC
>NZ_JBBKTQ010000066.1:0-331 GCF_037890035.1 Ramlibacter sp. AN1133 | reverse complement strand
AGCGCGCAAGGCCACGGTGCTGGCCATCGACTCGCTGCCGCGCCAGCTCTCGCGGGCCCAGAAGATGGACGCGCTGACCTCCATGGCGGGCATCAGCGGCTACCGCGCGGTGATCGAGGCAGCCAATGCCTTCGGCCGCTTCTTCAACGGCCAGGTGACGGCCGCGGGCAAGATCCCGCCGGCCAAGGTGTTCATCGCCGGTGCCGGCGTCGCCGGCCTCGCCGCGATCGGCACGGCCGCCAACCTGGGCGCCATCGTGCGCGCCAACGACACCCGCGCCGAGGTGGCCGACCAGGTCGTCTCCCTGGGCGGCGAATTCGTCAAGGTCGAC
>NZ_JBBKTQ010000065.1:0-331 GCF_037890035.1 Ramlibacter sp. AN1133 | reverse complement strand
GGCCCGCAAGGCCACGGTGCTGGCCATCGACTCCCTGCCGCGCCAGCTCTCGCGGGCCCAGAAGATGGACGCGCTGACCTCCATGGCGGGCATCAGCGGCTACCGCGCCGTGATCGAGGCGGCCAATGCCTTCGGCCGCTTCTTCAACGGCCAGGTGACGGCCGCGGGCAAGATCCCGCCGGCCAAGGTGTTCATCGCCGGTGCCGGCGTCGCCGGTCTCGCCGCGATCGGCACGGCCGCCAACCTGGGCGCCATCGTGCGCGCCAACGACACCCGCGCCGAGGTCGCCGACCAGGTCGTCTCCCTGGGCGGCGAATTCGTCAAGGTCGAT
>NZ_JBBKTQ010000064.1:0-373 GCF_037890035.1 Ramlibacter sp. AN1133 | reverse complement strand
GGCGGTGGTGCGGCACGGCGTGACCATCATCGGCTACACCGATCTCGCGAGCCGGCTGGCCAAGCAGTCCTCCACGCTGTACTCGAACAACCTGCTGCGCCTGACCGAGGAGCTGTGCAAGACCAAGGACGGCGTGATCGACGTCAACATGGACGACGACGCCATCCGCGGCCTGACCGTCATCAAGGAAGGCGGCATCACGTGGCCGCCCCCGCCGCCGAAGATCCCGGCGGTGGCGCCGCAGGCCAAGCCGGCAGCGATGCCGGCCGCACCCAAGGGACACGGCCATGGCAGCAGCGAGCCGATGGCGGCCAAGTCGCTGGCGATCGTGTTCGGCGTCGGCGCACTGCTGTTCCTGCTGGTGGGCCTGTAT
>NZ_JBBKTQ010000063.1:0-373 GCF_037890035.1 Ramlibacter sp. AN1133 | reverse complement strand
AGCGGTGGTGCGGCACGGCGTGACCATCATCGGCTACACCGACCTCGCGAGCCGGCTGGCCAAGCAGTCGTCCACGCTGTACTCGAACAACCTGCTGCGCCTGACCGAGGAGCTGTGCAAGACCAAGGACGGCGTGATCGACGTCAACATGGACGACGACGCCATCCGCGGCCTGACGGTCATCAAGGAAGGCGGCATCACGTGGCCGCCCCCGCCGCCGAAGATCCCGGCCGCGGCGCCGCAGGCCAAGCCGGCCGCGATGCCGGCCGCGCCCAAGGGGCACGGCCACGGCAGCAGCGAGCCGATGGCGGCCAAGTCGCTGGCGATCGTGTTCGGTGTCGGCGCGCTGCTGTTCCTGCTGGTGGGCCTGTAC
>NZ_JBBKTQ010000062.1:0-428 GCF_037890035.1 Ramlibacter sp. AN1133 | reverse complement strand
GTCGGGGCTCATCGCCACGCGCTCCTCGATGGCCAGGCGCGTCTCGTCGGACCAGTCGATGTCGTCGGGGTTGCTGGTGACCAGGCCCAGCGCGAAGGCGGCATCGGCATCCAGCGGCTGGCCGATCTTGGCGCGCACCGCCTCGATCGCAGGCGCCTCTTCATAGAAGCGGCGCTGCAGCCGGCTCTGGCCGGTGGCCATGGGGTAGAGGCCGAAGTTCGTCTCGCCCACTTCGATCTTCGGCGCGGCCGACGGGTCGGAGGGCAGCGCGAGCTGGTAGCTGCGGTCGCAGGCGAGCGCGAACTCGAGGAAGCTTCCCGCGAAGCAGGAGCCCTGCTCGATCAGCGCGAACAGGCTGCGGCTGGAAACGTCGAAGCGGCTGAAGGTGCGGCGCAGGTGGCCGATCGTCTCGCGCACGAGCCAGTGGT
>NZ_JBBKTQ010000061.1:0-428 GCF_037890035.1 Ramlibacter sp. AN1133 | reverse complement strand
GCCACTGGCTCGTGCGCGAGACGATCGGCCACCTGCGCCGCACCTTCAGCCGCTTCGACGTCTCCAGCCGCAGCCTGTTCGCGCTGATCGAGCAGGGCTCCTGCTTCGCGGGCACCTTCCTCGAGTTCGCGCTCGCCTGCGACCGCAGCTACCAGCTCGCGCTGCCCTCCGACCCGTCGGCCGCGCCGAAGATCGAAGTGGGCGAGACCAACTTCGGCCTCTACCCCATGGCCACCGGCCAGAGCCGCCTGCAGCGCCGCTTCTACGAGGAAGTGCCGGCGCTTCAAGCGGTGCGCGCCAAGGTCGGCCAGCCGCTGGACGCCGACGCCGCCTTCGCGCTGGGCCTGGTCACCAGCAACCCCGACGACATCGACTGGCCCGACGAGACGCGACTGGCCATCGAGGAACGCGTGGCGATGAGCCCCGAT
>NZ_JBBKTQ010000060.1:0-447 GCF_037890035.1 Ramlibacter sp. AN1133 | reverse complement strand
CCACTTCCAGCTTCGAGGCGAAGGTCGCCTGCGGCAGGTCCGCCAGCGCCGCCAGCATCTGCCCGGTCTGGTTGCAGTCGTCGTCGATCGCCTGCTTGCCCAGGATCACCAGGCCCGGCTGCTCCTTGTCGACGAGGGCCTTCAGCAGCTTGGCCACCGCCAGGGGCTGCAGTTCCTCGTCGGTCTGCACCAGGATCGCGCGGTCGGCGCCGATGGCCATCGCCGTGCGCAGGGTCTCCTGGCATTGCTGCACACCGCAGGACACGGCGATCACCTCGGTGGCGACGCCCCTCTCCTTCAGCCGCACCGCCTCTTCCACGGCGATCTCGTCGAAGGGGTTCATGCTCATCTTCACATTGGCGATGTCCACACCGCTGCCGTCCGACTTCACGCGGACTTTCACGTTGTAGTCCACCACCCGCTTGACCGGGACCAGTACTTTCATGC
>NZ_JBBKTQ010000059.1:0-586 GCF_037890035.1 Ramlibacter sp. AN1133 | reverse complement strand
ACGTTCGACCTGCCCAAGATCGCCAACCTGAAAGCGGTGCTGCCACAGCTTTACCGCGACCGGCCGGTGCTGGTGTCGGCGCAGCCGAAGCCATAGCAATAGGCAAATTCACCTGGGGGCAAGATCGCCCGTCGTTCGCGGAGACCCACCCTGACCGCGTCGTCAAGCTGATCCGGGTCGATGGGAGCGGCTACCGGCCCGAATCCCTGAAGGAGCGCCCCTCCGTGCCGATCGGGTTCTGTTGCGGTGGAACCTCCCATGCGCTCCGGGAGCTTCTCATGCTTGGCCCGGCAGCTGCACGGCGACACCAGTACTCTTCCTTGCGGCAGGAACCAGCCAGCTACTGCGAGGCGGGACCACTTGCGCACGTTTTTCACCCACATGTCACCGATCACCCGCCGCGTTGTCCAAGCCGTCTTGTACGAGTTGATGGCCATCGGCTTCGTAGGGCCCGCGCTGAGCGTTGCCTTCGACGAGCCGCAAACATCCACCTTCGGGCTGGCCGTGGTCCTGTCCTCGATTGCGCTCACGTGGAACTACGCCTTCAACTGGATCTTCGAGCGCTGGGAGTCGCGGCAAATCGTGC
>NZ_JBBKTQ010000058.1:0-635 GCF_037890035.1 Ramlibacter sp. AN1133 | reverse complement strand
TGCAGGGGTTCGTACAGCATGTGGTGCAGCTTGCGCGTGCCAATGCGCGGCTGGTGGCGGCGCTCGTCGCGCACCAGCGCCACCACGGTGGAGTGCTTGTCCTGGCGGTGGCGCTCGCATGCGACTCGCTTGTAATACGCCTGCCGGCTGATGCCCATGAAGCGGCAAGCCGTCGCGATGCTCAGCCCTTGGACGAGCTTTTCCGCGACGACTTGCCCACAGGCTTTTTTCCGATCTGCACTCCATAGTCGCGCTTGAGCACGCCCACGACGGCCTCGAAGAAAGCCGCCTTCTGCTGGGCTTCCTTGAGCTGCAGCTCGAGCTCCTTGATCCGCTGCTCCGGCGGCACGGGTTTGCTGGGGTCTGACATCTTCTGGACTGATTTGCCCATGGATGATGCCTTGCGCCACCGCGGGCTGCCATGCCTTCGCATCCAGGTCAGAACGGTCGATGACCCCTGTATGCCGTAGCGCCTTTGTGCTTGGCCGGTCGTCAGCTCGCCCTTCTCGACCTGTTCAACCACCGCAAGCTTGAACGCAAGCGTGTAGTCGTTCTGAGTTCTCTTGGTCCATTCCGTCAATTGACTTTCCTTTCTGGTGGCCAGAAAGGTGTCAACCCATTTCAGGACGGGTCAC
>NZ_JBBKTQ010000057.1:0-700 GCF_037890035.1 Ramlibacter sp. AN1133 | reverse complement strand
AGGCATCAAGATCGGACGCGACGCGATGTTCGACGTGCTGCGCGATGCCAGCATGCTGGTCAAGCCGCTGCGGGCGTTCCACAAGACGACCAACAGCCGGCATTTTTACCGTCGGCACCCGAATCTGCTCAAGGACGGACCGGCCAAGGTGGTGCCCACAGGATGCGAGCAGGTGTGGGTGGCAGATATCACGTACCTGCGCACCAAGGACAAGATGGTGTACGTCAGTCTCATCACCGATGCCTTCTCGCGCAAGATCATGGGATGGCATGTGCACGACGGCTTGGGCACCGAGCAGGTCAGCCGGGCCTTCAAAATGGCGCTGCGCCAACGGCAAACGAAACAGTCGCTGGTGCACCACTCGGACCGCGGCATCCAGTACTGCTCGATGGAGTACCAGCGCATCCACGCGCGGCACGGCATCGCCTGCTCGATGACCGACGGCTATGACTGCTACCAAAACGCCATGGCCGAGAGAGTCAACGGCATCTTGAAGATGGAATACCTGGTGCACACGCCTGCCGATCTGAAGCAAGCCACCCGAATGGTCAGCGAGTCGGTGCGCCTGTACAACGAGGCCCGGCCACACCTGTCCCTAGAATACAAAACGCCCGATGCAATCCACCGGGCGTCCCTGGCTGCCCAAAGGCAGCTGGCAACCAAGCCCGAACAGGTGTCAACCTAGGGCAGGACGGGTCAC
>NZ_JBBKTQ010000056.1:0-874 GCF_037890035.1 Ramlibacter sp. AN1133 | reverse complement strand
GCGCTCACCGGCCTGGAAGCCAACCTGCGCTTCAACGGCCCCGAGACCATGTTCACCCGCATCTTCGGCCGGCTGACCGCCTGGCAGAACTGGATCTTCCAGCGCCCCAACGCCGTCGGCGAAAAGGGTGCGCTGAAGGTGTACGGCAAGGGCGACCGCGCCGCTTTCGATTTCAACCGCGTCTGATCCCAGGAGCCGACATGAGCACGATCAACTACAGCGACAAGATCCCCAACAACGTCAACCTGAGCGAGGACCGGACGCTGCAGCGCGCGCTCGAGCAGTGGCAGCCCAACTACCTGTCCTGGTGGAAGGACATGGGCCCCGAGGGCAGCCAGGACTTCGACGTCTACCTGCGCACCGCCATCAGCGTGGATCCGGAAGGCTGGGCGCAGTTCGGCCACGTGAAGATGCCCGATTACCGCTGGGGCATCTTCCTGAACCCGGGCGAGAGGGACCGCAAGATCCACTTCGGCGACCACAAGGGCGAGGCCGCCTGGCAGGACGTGCCCGGCGAATACCGCGCCAACCTGCGCCGCATCATCGTGACGCAGGGGGATACCGAGCCCGCGTCCGTGGAGCAGCAGCGCCACCTGGGCCTGACGTGTCCCAGCCAGTACGACCTGCGCAACCTGTTCCAGGTCAACGTGGAAGAGGGCCGCCACCTGTGGGCCATGGTCTACCTGCTGCACAAGTACTTCGGCAAGGACGGCCGCGAGGAGGGCGAGGCGCTGCTGGAGCGCCGCAGCGGCAACGAGGACAACCCGCGCATCCTGCAGGCCTTCAACGAGAAGACGCCCGACTGGCTGTCCTTCTTCATGTTCACCTACTTCACCGACCGCGACGGCAAGTTCCAGCTCGCCGCGCTGGCCGA
>NZ_JBBKTQ010000055.1:0-1015 GCF_037890035.1 Ramlibacter sp. AN1133 | reverse complement strand
TCAACTCCGACGTTAGACCTCACTGGAACTCGCATGTCTGATCTACGGTTCGCAGAAGCATTCGCGAAGTACGGCGCCAAGCTCAAAAACGTGCAATGGTCCGTCTGCGCTGATGCGCCTGACGGAGCCCTTGTCGTGAGCCTATGGGAACATCACTTCGAAGCTCCGAAGGGTGGAAAGGTAGTCTGCCGGGACCGGTTTGACCGCTGGAAAGGGCCGGGGAACAATGAGTTCCGCGAGAAGGTCCAGCGCGCGTTCTCAACAGGTCAGCGGGTTTACCTCGTCCTGGCCCACGCTGAGAAACCGGACGAAGTGCAGACCGGCGCTGACGCCAGCACCCTGCGCAAGTCATTCAGTGTGCGAGAAGACTGGGTTGGCCGAGTCTCGCGCATTGATGGCGAGGAGTACGAGTTTGAGTTCACCCGCAGACACGGTGAGGTCTAACAGGTCGTTCGACGCGGACACGCAGCGGCAGGGCGCCGCGAGGCGTGTGCGGGATCGTACGCCTCGCGGCGCCCTGCCGCTGCGTGCCGGTCAACTCCGACGTTAGAGCCCACGGAGACAGTGGTGTACGGCGAGAAGTGGACGGACCGTGAGAAGAAGATCGCTCGTCGTGTTTTCGACGGCGCTGTAGCGGAAGAACTCGCGTCCACCATCGCGGACTTCAAGGCACGTGCAGCTGCGGTCAACGAGCCGGAAGATATGTGGGCGTTGGAGCAGTACCTGCGCGACCGCCGTCGCGACATTGATCGAAAGTACGACTACCGTTACTCTCAGCTCATTTGGGTTTTCGGCCAGTTACTCCGCGAAGGGCGGATTCGGGAGGAACAGTTGGCCGGTCTGTCCGAGGAGAAGCTCAATGACATTCGACGCGCTTCCGGGAGGTAGCACTCGGAGCTGGTGCGGTGAGCTCTAACAGGTCGTTCGACGCGGACACGCAGCGGCATTGCGCCGCAAGCCGTGCGCGGGAGCATACGTCTTGCGGCGCAATGCCACTGCGTGCCGGTCAACTCCG
>NZ_JBBKTQ010000054.1:0-1052 GCF_037890035.1 Ramlibacter sp. AN1133 | reverse complement strand
GACCAGATCGACGCGGCCCCCGAAGAAAAGGCCCGCGGCATCACGATCAACACCGCCCACGTCGAGTACGAGACCAAGGCGCGCCACTACGCGCACGTCGACTGCCCCGGCCACGCCGACTACGTGAAGAACATGATCACCGGTGCCGCCCAGATGGACGGCGCGATCCTGGTCGTCTCCGCCGCCGACGGCCCCATGCCCCAGACGCGCGAGCACATCCTGCTGGCCCGCCAGGTGGGCGTGCCCTACATCATCGTCTACCTGAACAAGTGCGACATGGTGGACGACGCCGAACTGCTGGAACTGGTCGAGATGGAAGTGCGCGAGCTGCTGTCCAAGTACGACTTCCCCGGCGACGACACCCCGATCATCAAGGGCTCGGCCAAGCTGGCGCTGGAAGGCGACAAGGGCGAGCTGGGCGAAGGCTCGATCATGGCGCTGGCCGATGCGCTGGACAGCTACATCCCCACGCCCAAGCGGGCGATCGAGGGTGCCTTCCTGATGCCGGTGGAAGACGTGTTCTCCATCTCCGGCCGCGGCACGGTGGTCACGGGCCGCATCGAGCGCGGCGTGATCAAGGTCGGCGAGGAAATCGAGATCGTCGGCATCAAGACCACGCAGAAGACCACCTGCACGGGCGTGGAGATGTTCCGCAAGCTGCTGGACCAGGGCCAGGCCGGCGACAACGTCGGCATCCTGCTGCGCGGCACCAAGCGCGAGGAAGTCGAGCGCGGCCAGGTGCTGTGCAAGCCCGGCTCGGTCAAGCCGCACACGCACTTCACCGCCGAGATCTACGTGCTGAGCAAGGACGAGGGCGGCCGCCACACGCCGTTCTTCAACAACTACCGGCCGCAGTTCTACTTCCGCACCACCGACGTCACCGGCTCCATCGAGCTGCCGAAGGACAAGGAAATGGTCATGCCCGGCGACAACGTGACGATCACCGTCAAGCTGATCGCCCCGATCGCCATGGAAGAGGGCCTGCGCTTCGCCATCCGCGAAGGCGGCAAGACCGTCGGCGCCGGCGTCGTTGCCAAGATCATGGAGTAATC
>NZ_JBBKTQ010000053.1:0-1058 GCF_037890035.1 Ramlibacter sp. AN1133 | reverse complement strand
GGCCCGCCCTCGGAGCCGTAGCCCGAATCCTTGATGCCGCCGAAGGGCATCTCGGCGCTGGGCATGGCCGGCATGTTGATCCACAGCATGCCCACTTCCACCCGGCGCGACAGCAGGTCGGCGTTCTTCAGCGACTTCGTGAACGCATAACCGGCCAGGCCGTACGACAGGCGGTTGGCTTCCTTGATCGCCTCGTCGAGGCTGGTGAAGCCGCGGATGCCGGCCACCGGCCCGAAGGGCTCGTCGTTGAACAGCTTGGCTTGCAGCGGCACGTCCACCAGCACGGTCGGCTCCCAGAAGTTGCCCGCGTCGCCGATGCGCTTGCCGCCCGTGAGCACCTGCGCGCCGTGCTTCTCGGCGTCGGACTGGAATTCCGCCATCGCCGTCAGGCGGCGCGGATTGGCCAGCGGCCCCATCTGCGTGCCTTCGGCCAGGCCGTCGCCGACCTTCAGGCCCTGCGCGTACTTGGCCATCGCCTGCGCGAACTCGTTCTTCACGCTCTCGTGCACCAGGAAGCGGGTGGGCGAGATGCAGACCTGCCCCGCGTTGCGGAACTTGGCGCCGCCGGCGGACTTCACGGCCAGCGCGATGTCGGCGTCCTCGCAGACGATCACCGGCGCGTGCCCGCCCAGTTCCATCGTCACGCGCTTCATGTGCTGGCCCGCCAGGCCGGCCAGCTGCTTGCCCACCGGCGTGGAGCCGGTGAAGGTGATCTTGCGGATCACCGGGTGCGGAATGAGGTAGCCCGAGATCTCGGCCGGGTTGCCGTACACCAGGCCCAGCACGCCGGGCGGGATGCCCGCATCGGCGAAGGCCTTGATCAGCGCGGCGGCGGACGAGGGCGTCTCCTCCGGCGCCTTGACGATCATCGAGCAGCCGGCGGCCAGCGCCGCGCCGACCTTGCGCACGATCTGGTTGATCGGGAAGTTCCAGGGCGTGAAGGCGGCCACCGGGCCCACCGGGTCCTTGAGCACCATCTGGCGCAGCTCCGGCTTGAAGCGCGAGGGCACGATGCGCCCGTAGACGCGGAAGCCCTCTTCGGCGAACCACTCGATGAT
>NZ_JBBKTQ010000052.1:0-1134 GCF_037890035.1 Ramlibacter sp. AN1133 | reverse complement strand
GCCGCATCGGCTGCCCGGCCCGAGCCGCTGGCGCTGAGCGAGGGCGAGTGGAAGCAGCGCCTCACCGGGGAGCAGTACGACGTCCTGCGCCGCGCCGGCACGGAGCGAGCCCGCAGCAGCCCGCTGAACGTCGAGAAGCGGGCCGGCATCTATCTGTGCGCCGGATGCGACCTGGCGCTGTTCTCGTCTGCCACCAAGTTCGAAAGCGGCACCGGCTGGCCCAGTTTCTTCGCGGCCCTGCCGGACGCCGTGGACACCCGACGCGATTTCCTGCTGATCATTCCCCGTACCGAATACCACTGCGCGCGCTGCGGCGGCCACCAGGGCCATGTGTTCGGGGACGGCCCGCCGCCCACCGGGAAACGCTACTGCAACAACGGCGTGGCACTGCGCTTCGTGCCGCAAGGGTAGCTCCACACCGCGGTCGCATTCGCGCTATAAGGGTGCAGGGGCCGGTATGCCGCGAGGCGCCGCAGCCCTTCGACGTGACGGTCTGCGCGGGTGTCGCGTGGACCTGTGCTGCAGGGGGAAGAGATGAACAGGATCCTGATTGCGGTTGCGGCCCTGGCGCTTGCCTGCTGGAGCCTCGTGGACAGCGGATGGGCCGCCGACAAGGCGGTGAAGCTCCCGCCACCAACCCAGGACTTGCACGGCATGGCGGGCACCGAAACGGCCGTCTTTGCCGGCGGTTGTTTCTGGGGCGTGCAAGCCGTGTTCCAGCACACCAGGGGCGTCCTCAACGCCGTGTCGGGGTACGCCGGGGGCGACAAGAGCAGCGCCCACTACGAGCAGGTGGGCTCCGGCCGAACCGGGCACGCCGAGTCCGTCCAGGTGACGTATGACCCGGGACAGGTTTCCTTCGGGACCCTGCTGCAGGTCTACTTTTCGGTGGCGCACGACCCCACCACGCTGAATCGGCAGGGGCCAGACGCCGGTCCGCAGTACCGCTCCGCGGTGTTCTACCGGGACGCCGAACAGAAACGGGTGACCGAAAGCTACATCGCGCAGCTGAATGCGGCCAAGGTATTCCCTGCCAGGATCGTGACCGAAGTCCGCCCGCTCACCGGCTTCTATCCGGCCGAGGCGTACCACCAGGATTACGCGACGCTTCACCCCGGCTCGCCGTACATCGCC
>NZ_JBBKTQ010000051.1:0-1161 GCF_037890035.1 Ramlibacter sp. AN1133 | reverse complement strand
GCGAAGGTGACGCGCGAAGTCGACGGCGGCCTGGAGACCATCGAGGTGGCGCTGCCGGCGGTGATCACCGCGGACCTGCGCCTGAACGAGCCGCGCTACGTGACGCTGCCCAACATCATGAAGGCCAAGAAGAAGCAGATGGACACGCTCAAGCCTGCCGATCTTGGCGTGGACGTCAAGCCGCGCCTGAAGACCCTGAAGGTCTCCGAGCCGCCCAAGCGCGGCGCCGGCGTGAAGGTGCCCGACGTGGCGACGCTCGTTGCGAAGCTGAAGAACGAAGCCAAGGTGATCTGAATACCAACAGCCGGACGCAGAGGACGCAAAGGGTACGCAGAGGACGCGAAAGAAGACATGAAAAGGAAACTTTCACTGGAAGTCCTTTTGCGTCCTCTGCGTACCCTTCGCGTCCTCTGCGTCCGGGAGTCCGCCTTCTGAATCCACGGAGCCCCACATGACCTCCCTCGTCATCGCAGAACACGACCACACCCACATCAAGCCCGCCACCCTCAACACCGTGACGGCTGCCGCTGCCTGCGGCGGCGAGGTGCACGTGCTGGTGGCCGGCGCCAACGCCAGTGAAGCGGCCAAGGCCGCATCGCAGATCGCCGGCGTGGCCAAGGTGATCCACGCCGACGGCGCACAGTTCGAGCACGGACTGGCCGAGAACATGGCCGCGCAGGTGCTGGCCATCGCCGGCAACTACAGCCACCTGCTGTTCCCCGCCACCGCCAGCGGCAAGAATGTCGCCCCGCGCGTGGCGGCCAGGCTGGATGTGGCGCAGATCAGCGACATCACCCGCGTGGACAGCCCCGACACCTTCGAGCGGCCGATCTACGCCGGCAACGCGATGGCCACGGTGCAAAGCAGCGACAAGGTCAAGGTGATCACGGTGCGCACCACCGCCTTCGATCCGGCCGCCGCCACCGGTGGCAGCGCTGCGGTCGAAACCGCGAGCGCCGCCGCCGACGCCGGCAAATCGAAGCACCTGGGGCAGGAGATCGCTGCCAACGACCGGCCGGAACTCACCGCCGCCAAGATCATCGTCTCGGGTGGCCGCGCGATGGGCTCGAACGAGAAGTTCCACGCGGTGCTGGAGCCGCTGGCCGACAAGCTCGGTGCGGCCATCGGTGCCTCGCGCGCCGCGGTGGACGCGGGCTACGC
>NZ_JBBKTQ010000050.1:0-1433 GCF_037890035.1 Ramlibacter sp. AN1133 | reverse complement strand
AAGAGCCTGTCCGGAATTTTGTGTTCGAGGCATAACATGACCGAGAGGACCAGTTATGCCAAGCAAGACGAAGTTGAAGAACGCGGAGATCGCGGCGAAGTCCGCTGCACTGCCGAAGATTCCCAAGGAGCTGATTGACCAGTTCGTGACCGGCCCGATGACGGGGGAAGCGGTGAACGCCGCCTCCATGGCCTTCAAGAAGGCCCTGATCGAGCGGGCCATGGGCGCCGAGCTGGGGCACCACCTTGGCTACCCCGCCGGAGCGGCAAAGCCCGATACGGCCGGCAACCAACGAAATGGCACCACGGGCAAGACCGTGCTGACCGGGGAAGGCCCCCTGCGCTTGGACATTCCCCGCGACCGGGACGGCAGCTTCAACCCGATCCTGATCCCCAAGCACGAGCGCCGCTTCACCGGCTTTGATGACAAGATCATCGCCATGTACGCGCGCGGCATGACGATGCGCGAGATCCAGGGCTTCCTGCTGGAGAGCTACGGGGTCAACGTCTCCGCCGAATTCATCAGTTCGGTCAGCGAGGCGGTGATGGCTGAGGTCACTGCCTGGCAGTCACGCCCGCTGGAGCCGATGTACCCGGTGGTCTTCTTCGACGCGCTGCGCGTGAAGATCAAGGAAGACGCGGTGGTGCGCAACAAGGCGATCTACCTTGCCCTGGGGGTGCTGCCCGATGGCAGCCGCGACATCCTGGGCCTGTGGATCGAAGGCACCGAGGGCGCCAAATTCTGGATGAAGGTGTTCAACGACCTGCAGACCCGCGGGGTGGGTGACATCCTGATTGCCGTCACCGACGGCCTCAAAGGCATGCCGGAGGCGCTGAGCACCGTGTTTCCGGCCACCACCTTGCAGACGTGCATCGTGCACCTGATTCGCAACAGCCTGGACTACGTCGGCTGGAAAGAGCGAAAAGCACTTGCTGGGGCGATTCGCCCGATCTACACGGCTGCCAGCGCCGAAGCCGCAGAGGCCGAACTGGACGCCTTCGAGCAGGGGCCGTGGGGTCGCAAATTTCCCACTGTCGTGGCTGCCTGGCGGCGCGCCTGGAGCCACGTGATTCCCTTCTTCGTGTTTCCGCCTCAGATCCGGCGCGTGATCTACACGACCAACGCGATCGAGAGCATCAACTCGCAGCTGCGCAAGATCATCAAGAGCCGCGGGCACTTCCCCAGTGACGAGTCGGCCAGCAAGCTGCTCTGGCTCGCCCTGCGCAACATCACCGCCGACTGGGGACACCCCGCGCACAATTGGAAGGAAGCGATGAACCAGTTCGCCATCCTCTACGAAGACCGATTCACCCGAAGGACCGCCCCGTAAGATGCACCGACTTGCCCACCGCGGCGTGCGTCCGTCGCAAGCGACGCCCGCCGCCGTGGACAAGTCTGCCGAGCGCCTCGAACACAAAATTTCGGACAGCCCC
>NZ_JBBKTQ010000049.1:0-1527 GCF_037890035.1 Ramlibacter sp. AN1133 | reverse complement strand
GCGCCGGCCTCCTTCCTGGCGCACTTCACCGTGTTCGTGCTGGCCTGCTTCGTCGGCTACATGGTGGTGTGGAACGTGACGCCGGCGCTGCACACGCCGCTCATGAGCGTGACCAACGCCATCTCGTCGATCATCGCGATCGGTGCGCTGATCCAGGTCGCGCCGCCGCTGACCGGCGGCGACGCCGTCAACCGGCCGAACCTGCTGATCCTCGGCCTGGCCGTGTTCGCGCTCGCGCTGACGGCCGTCAACATGTTCGGCGGCTTCGCGGTCACGCGGCGCATGCTGGCGATGTTCCGCAAATAAGAAGGAAACGGACATGAACGCAAGCCTTTCCACCGTTTCCTACATCGGCTCGACGATCCTCTTCATCCTGAGCCTGGGCGGCCTGTCGAACCCGGAGACCGCGCGCCGCGGCAACGTGTTCGGCATCATCGGCATGGCGATCGCGGTGCTGGCCACCGTGTTCGGCCCGCGCGTCACGGCCAGCGGCTACGCCTGGATCATCGCGGCGCTGGTCGTCGGCGGCAGCATCGGCCTGTTCGCGGCCAAGAAGGTGCAGATGACGCAGATGCCGGAGCTGGTCGCGCTGATGCACAGCCTGGTCGGCCTCGCCGCCTGCCTGGTCGGCTTCGCCAGCTACATCGACACGTCGACCGTGTTCGCGACCGAGGCCGAGAAATCGATCCACGAGATGGAGATCTACATCGGCATCCTGATCGGTGCCGTGACCTTCTCCGGCTCGATCATCGCGTTCGGCAAGCTCTCGGGCAAGATCGGCGGCAAGCCCATGCTGCTGCCGGCGCGCCACTGGCTCAACCTGGCGGGCCTGCTGATCGTCATCTGGTTCGGCCGCGAGTTCCTGCATGCGCCCGACATCCAGGCCGGCATGGTGCCCCTGATCATCATGACCGTCGTCGCGCTGCTGTTCGGCGTGCACATGGTGATGGCCATCGGCGGCGCGGACATGCCGGTGGTGGTGTCGATGCTCAATAGCTACTCGGGGTGGGCCGCGGCCGCCACGGGCTTCATGCTGAGCAACGACCTGCTGATCGTCGTCGGCGCCCTGGTGGGCTCCTCGGGTGCGATCCTGTCGTACATCATGTGCCGCGCGATGAACCGCAACTTCATCAGCGTGATCGCCGGCGGCTTCGGCACCGGCGGCGGCACGCCGGCGGCGGCGGGCGGGGCGCAGCCCGCGGGCGAGGTGTCGCCGATCCTGGCGGCGGAAACGGCCGAACTGCTGCGCGAGTCCAAGAACGTGATCATCGTGCCGGGCTACGGCATGGCGGTGGCGCAGGCCCAGCACACGGTCTTCGAGATCACCAAGCACCTGCGCGAGAAGGGCGTCAACGTGCGCTTCGGCATCCACCCGGTGGCCGGCCGCATGCCGGGCCACATGAACGTGCTGCTGGCCGAAGCCAAGGTGCCCTACGACATCGTGATGGAGATGGACGAGATCAACGACGACTTCCCGACCACGGACGTCGCGATGGTCATCGGCGCCAACGACATCGTGAACCCCGC
>NZ_JBBKTQ010000048.1:0-2990 GCF_037890035.1 Ramlibacter sp. AN1133 | reverse complement strand
AGTAAGCGTGGCCTCAGGGCCCTATTGAGCTGACCGGCAGGGCAGGTCAGCATGTGTCCACGATGCAAGACAGTGGACACAACTCAGACTGGCACGGCGAGCGTGTCGAGCGCGTCAAGGCCAACGGGAAACGGGTCTTCTCCACCTCCTTCAAGACTTGGCTGGTTGCACAGGCCAACCGGCCCGGCGTGTCGGTGGCAGCGCTGGCCATGCGTCACGAGATCAACGCCAATCAGCTTCGGCGCTGGATGCGGCTCGAGCACCTGGCGCAGCCCGAGCGAGCGCCCGCAGTCCTGCCCGTAGTCCTGGCGCCGCAGCCGTGCGAATCGCAGGCCGCTGAGACGCCGCAACCTGCACGTCCGGCGATCGAGATCGAATTCGCCGACGCAGTGGTCCGCGTGCACGCTAGCGCCGATCCCGCGCAGCTTCGGATGGTTCTGCAAGCGCTGCGCGCATGATCGGCCTGCCTGCGGGCACACGCGTGTGGCTGGTGGCCGGTCACACGGACATGAGAAAGGGCTTCGACGGACTCGCGGCGGTCGTGCAGACGACGCTGGCAGCCAACCCGTTCTGCGGCCATGTGTTCGCATTCCGCGGCCGCAGGGGCGACATCCTCAAGGTGCTCTGGTTCGACGGTCAGGGCCTCCTGCTGCTTGCCAAGCGCCTGGAGCGAGGACGCTTCGTGTGGCCGCAGGCCACCAGCGGCAGCGTGGCGCTCACGCCGGCGCAGTTGTCGATGCTGCTGGAAGGCATCGACTGGAGGATGCCGGTGCGCACCGACGCACCGCAGCTGGCCGCGTGACCTACTGGATAAAGAGGCCTCCGGTGTGGCCCTGATTGGCGCACCGCCCTGAAGCCGGCACAGTATCGATGTGCCTGGCCGCAACGACACCTCCAACGAGATGCCCGACGACGTCGAGGCTCTCAAGCGACGGCTGCAGGCGAGTGAGACCGAGCGCGATCTTCTCAAGCTGATGGTGGAGAAGCTGACGCTGCAACTCGCCAGGCGCAACCGATCCCTGTACGGCACGTCCAGCGAGCGATTCGATTCGACGCAGGGCAGCCTCATCGAAGCAGCACCACTGGATGAAGCGGCTGGCCGCAAGGCGACGAGCAAGCCGGCAGCGAACAACCCGCAGATCAACCGCAGCCTGCCGGCACACCTGCCACGCGAAACCCACGAGCACCGGCCGCAGGCCACCGAAGCGCACCATGACCTTGGCGGCCAGCCCTGTGGCTGTAGCGCGTGCGGCGGGCGACTGCGCAGCATCGGCGCGGACGTCTCCGAACAGCTGGAGTACGTGCCGGCGCGCTTCAAGGTCATTCGCACCGTGCGCCCGAAGCTGGCATGCACTAAGTGCCAGACGATCTTCCAGGCTGCAGCACCGATGCGGCCAGTCAGTCGCGGCATCGCTGGCGCCGGCCTGCTCGCGCACGTGATGGTCAGCAAGTATTGCGACCATCTGCCGCTGTACCGGCAAAGCCGCATCTACGCGCGCGAAGGCGTGGACATCGACCGCTCCACGATGGCGGGCTGGGTGGAGCAAGTCCACGACTTGCTCGACCCCCTGGTGGCTGCACTGGGGCGCTACGTGCTGGCCGCGCAGAAGGTGCACGCCGACGACACGCCGGTCAAGGTGCTGGCTCCCGGCGAGGGCAAGACACGCACCGGCCGCCTGTGGGTCTATGTGCGCGATGACCGGCCCGCTGGAAGCAGTGCGCCGGCCGCTGCCTGGTACCGCTACTCGCCGGATCGCAAGGGCGAACATCCGCGCGGCCACTTGGCGCGTTTCAGCGGCATTCTCCAAGCCGACGCCTATGGCGGCTGGGGCGGTGTGTACGACAGCGGCCGGGTCACTGAAGCGGCATGCTGGGCGCACGCGCGCCGACCGTGGTGGGACCTGTACGTCGAGCACGGACGCGACGACAGCAGCCTGGCTGCGCAGGCGTTGCAACGCATCCAGGCGCTGTACGCGATCGAGGCGGACATCCGCGGCCAGCCACCCGACGTCCGCCGGCACCATCGCCGCGCTCGGGCCGGACCGCTGCTGGCCGAATATCACGACTGGCTGCACGCGGTGCTGGCGCGGGTGTCCACGAAGTCGGAGCTGGCCAAGGCGGCACGCTATAGCCTCGCGCGCTGGCAGGCCTTGATCCGCTACGTCGACGACGGGCGCATCGAGATCGACAACTCCGCGGCGGAGCGGGCGCTGCGCGGCGTAGCCCTTGGGCGCAACAACTACCTCTTCATGGGCTCCGACGACGGCGGCGAGCGCGCTGCGGCACTGTATAGCCTGATGGAGACGGCCAAACTCAATGGGCTGGACCCCGAGGGCTACCTGCGCGACGTGCTCAGTCGCATCAGCGATCATCCGGTCAACCGAGTAGACGAACTGCTGCCCTGGAACATCGCCGGGCACCAGCTGCAAAAAGCCGCATGACCCAAGGTGCCGACCCGAAGCTGCTGGATGCGCTCAGCCGCGCCAGCAGCCTGGAGCTGTTCCAGCTGCAAACCATCATCGAGCGCATGCTCGCGGATCCCAAGCGGATCATCGCCGTGCGCATCAACATGCACTTGGGCCAGACCGTGCGATTCCTCGACTGGCGTGACGGCCAGATGCGCAGCGGCAAGGTCGTGGAGATGCGCGACACGCAAGTCGTACTGCACGAGGCGGCAACCAGGCGCGAGTGGAAGTTGCCGTATGCCGCTATCGAGCCGCCAGCGCCTGGCGCAGCCCCAGCGCGAGCCGAACCGGCGGAGCCGCCTGCGGTGCCGTTGCCGCAGCGAGGCGACTTCCGCTGTGGAGAGAAGGTGGCGTTTGAAGACCGCTACCTGAACACGCAGGTGGGGACGATCACGCGCATCAACCAGCGCACCGCCACGATCGACACGGGAAACGGCCACACCTGGCGCGTCGGATTCCCGCTGCTGCGTCACGTCGTGGACATCTGAGCGGCCCTCGTCAAGAGGGTGCTGGGGCCACGCTTAC
>NZ_JBBKTQ010000047.1:0-15093 GCF_037890035.1 Ramlibacter sp. AN1133 | reverse complement strand
CCCCGCCCCCCCCCCCCCCCCCCCCCCCCCCCCCCCCCCCCCCCCCCCCCCCCCCCCCCCCCCCCCCCCCCCCCCCCCCCCCCCCCCCCCCCACTCCGGGGTATTAACGAGCCACCGGAGCGCCCCCCTCCCAGCCTCCCCCCAGAGGGGGGAGGGGCAATACCAAAAACCCATGCAACAAGCCACCCTCGTCACCGGCGGCAGCGCCGGCATCGGCCGCGCCATCTGCGAAGCCCTGCTCGCGCAGGGCCGCACGGTCGTCAATCTCGACTACCGCCTGCCCGAATGGGAGCACCCGCAGCTCGCGTCCTTCCAGGTCGACCTCACCCGCGCGGCCGACACGCGCGAGCGCGCGGCGCAGGTCGCGCGCGAGTTCGACATCGTCGCGCTCGTCAACAACGCCGGCGCCACGCGCCCGGGCACCATAGCCACGCAGACCGCGGAAGACCTGGCCTACGTGCAGGCGCTGACGCTGCAGGCGCCCATGCTCCTCACGCAGGCCTTCCTGCCGGCGCTGCGCGCCTGCGGGCAGGGCCGCATCGTCAACATGGCTTCGCGCGCGGCGCTCGGCAAGACCGAGCGCATCGCCTATTCCGCCGCCAAGGCCGGCCTGGTCGGCATGACGCGCACGCTGGCCATGGAACTGGGCGGCGACGGCATCACGGTCAACGCGATCGCCCCCGGGCCGATCGCCACCGAACTGTTCCGCCAGAGCAACCCCGAGGGTGCGCCACGCACCCGGCGCATTCTCGACAGCATCGTGGTCAAGCGCATGGGCACGCCGCAAGACGTGGCCCGCGCGGCGCTGTTCTTCCTCTCGCCGGACAACGGCTTCGTCACCGGCCAGGTGCTGTACGTCTGCGGCGGCACCACGCTCGGTCTCGCCCCCGTCTGACCCTGCCTTCCTCCCTCCCCCTCCGGGGGAGGGCCGGGGTGGGGGCACTCCCGCACCTCATCGCAATCACAGGACTTCCAACATGAACCGCTCTCCCTTCCCCCGCCGCCCCTTCCTGCTGGCCGCCCTGGCCCTCGCCGCCGCCACGCCCTTCGCCGCCACCGCCCAGGCCTACCCCGCCAAGCCGATCACGGTGATCGTGCCCTTCGCGGCCGGCGGCACCACCGACATCCTGGCCCGCGTGATCGGCCAGGCCCTCACCAGGGACCTGGGCCAGTCCGTGATCGTCGACAACCGCTCTGGCGCCGGCGGCAACATCGGCGCGCAACTGGCGGCCAAGGCGCCGGCGGACGGCTACACGCTCTTCATGGGCACGGTCGGCACGCACGCGATCAACCAGAGCCTGTACAAGAAGATGCCCTTCGACCCGATCAAGGACTTCGCGCCGCTGACGCGCGTGGCCATGGTCCCGAACCTGCTGGTGGCCAACCCGGGCAAGCCGTACAAGACCGTGAAGGAGCTGATCGCGTACGCGCAGAAGAATCCCGGCAAGGTCAATTTCGGCTCCTCCGGCTCGGGCAGCTCGATCCACCTCTCGGGCGAGCTGTTCAACGCGCTGGCCAAGGTCGACATGGTCCACGTCCCGTACAAGGGCAGCGCGCCGGCCGTGTCGGACCTGATCGGCGGCCAGATCGACATCATGTTCGACAACATGCCTTCGGCGATCCAGCACGTGCGCGCCGGCAAGCTGCGCCCGCTGGCGGTGACGACGGCGAAGCGCTCGCCGGAACTGCCGGACGTGCCGACCATCGCCGAAGCGGGCGTGCCCGGCTACGAGGCCACGTCCTGGTTCGGCATGTTCGCGCCCGCGGGCACGCCGGCGCCCATCGTCGCCAAGCTCAACGGTGCCCTGGTCAAGGCACTGGCCGATCCGCAAGTGAAGAAGAAGCTGGCCGAGCAGGGCGCCGAGCCGTACAGCGAGAAGCCGGAGCAGTTCGCCGAGTTCATCCGCCAGGAGACGGCGAAGTGGAGCAAGGTGGTGAAGGATTCGGGCGCGAGCGCGGACTGAGAAGCCGTCAGCCACGGCCTGCGGCGAAAGCCGTCGCCCCCGCGACCGAGCCGCCCATGGGGCGGCGTAGTCGTGCGAATGCACGTAAGGCGGGGGCCCACGGCTTCCGACGAAAAGCGGCCATTGGCCGCTTTTCCCTTTTCCGGGTCCCCGCCTGCGCGGGGACGACGATGCAGGCCTTTTCTCCCGCCGGAAAACTGAATTCCGCCGCCCGCCTTGCCAGCCCCGCGGTCGCGCAACACACTGCCGCGAAACCTGGCAACGAAGGAACGCGAAGGCATGGCGAACCAGATCGGATGGATCGGCCTCGGCCGCATGGGCGAGGCGATGGTCAAGCGGCTGCTGAAGGCCGGGCACGGGGCGAGCGTCTGGAACCGCACGCGCAGCAAGGCCGAGCCGCTGGCCGAATACGGCGCGGAGATCGTCAGCCACAAGACCGACCTCGCCGCCTGCGCGGTGGTCTTCACCATGGTCTCCACGACCGACGACCTGAAGGAAGTCCTGTTCGCCGAAGGCGGACTGGTCACCGGCACGAGGAAGCCGCAGCTCGTCGTCGACAGCTCCTCGATCTCGCAGGAGGGCTCGGCGGAGATCCGCGCGCGCCTCGAAGGCATGGGCGTGGCCTACCTCTGCGCCCCGGTGTCCGGCAATGCCAAGGTGGCCAAGGCCGGCAAGCTGCTGATCGTGGCCTCCGGCCCGAAGGCGCTCTACGACCAGGCCGAGCCCTACCTGAAGGCCATGGGCCGCAAGGCGATGTGGGTGGGCGAGGGAGAGCTGGCGCGCATCTGGAAGATCGCCCACAACACCATGTTCGGCGTGGTGATCCAGAACCTGTGCGAGATCACGGTGCTGGCCGAGAAGGCGGGCATTCCCCGCCACGTGTTCCTGGAAAGCATCAATGACTCGGTGCTCGGCTCGATGTACACCCGCTACAAGACGCCGATGCTCGCGAACCTCACCTTCGACCAGGTCACCTTCACGCCCAGGCTGCTGCTCAAGGACATGGACCTCGGCATGGGCGCCGCGCGCACGCACGGGGTGGCCATGCCGGCCGCCGCGGCCACGCGCGAGTCGGTGGCGCGGCTGGTGGGCCGCGGCTACGACCACATCGACTTCGCGGTGCTGCTGCAGGAATTGGCGCGCGATGCCGGCCTCGAGCTCGCGCCCGAGAACGTGACCGTGGACGACGGCCTCGCGTCCTGATGTTGCGATAGACCCAGGAGACAAGACATGAAGCGCATCCTCACCCTTCTCGCGGCGACCCTCCTTGCCGGCGGCGTGGCCGCGCAGGCTGCCTGGCCCACGAAGCCGATCAGGATGGTGGTGCCGTTCACGGCGGGCAGCGGCACCGACATCATCGCGCGCACCGTCGGCGACGTGATGGCGAAGAACCTGGGGCAACCGGTCCTCATCGACAACAAGCCGGGCGCGGGCGGCACCATCGGCGCCGCACAGGTCGCCAAGAGCGATCCCGACGGCTACACGGTGCTGATCCACTCCTCGGGCCACGCGCTCAATCCGTCCATCTATCCCGCGCTCGCCTACGACACGGTGAAGGACCTGACGGGCGTCACGCCGCTCGCGGCGCTGCCGAACGTGCTGGTCGTCTCGCCGTCCAGGGGCTGGAAGACCGTGGCGGACCTCGTGGCCGCCGCCAAGGCGCATCCGGGGCAGATGAACTACGCGTCCGCCGGCATGGGCAGCGCCACCCACATGAACGCGGAGAAGTTCCGCCTGCGCGCCGGCATCGAGGCGCAGCACGTTCCGTTCAAGGGCACGCCGGAGGCCCTGAGCGACATCATCGGCGGGCGCAACGACTGGTTCTTCGCGCCGCTGTCGGCCGCGTTGCCGCTGATCAAGGACGGCAAGCTGCAGGCGCTGGCCGTGAGCACCTCGCAGCGCTCGCCCGCGCTTCCCGGCGTGCCCACCACGGTCGAAGCGGGCATCGCGGATTCCGAGTACACCTTCTGGGTCGGCATGATCGTTCCCTCGGCCACGCCGCCGGCGGTGGTCCAGCGCCTGCACGACGAAGCGCTGAAGGCACTGAACTCGCCCGAGGTGAAGGAGCGGCTGGTCAAGCTCGGCGCCGAGCCCTTCACCATGGCGCCGGAACAGTTCAACGCCTACATCCGCACGGAGATGGGCTCGGCGGCGCAGATCGCCAGGGCGGCCAACCTCAAGGCGCAGTGACGCGGGTGCCGGTGCACGTCGCGAGGGTGGGCGCGATCGATTCATCGACAGTTTCCGAGATGAAGAGCTTCGTCTACAACGGGCAGCCCGGGCGCGTCGTGTTCGGCGCCGGCGCGCTGTCGCAATTGGGCAAGGAGATCGAGGCGCTGGGTGCGCGCCGCGCGCTCGTGCTCTCCACGCCGGAGCAGCGCGCCTCGGCCGAACGCGTCGCGCACATGCTGGGTGCGAAGTCGGCGGGCATCTTCGACCGGGCGGTGATGCACGTGCCGATCGAGACGGCGCGCGAGGCGCGCGAGCTGGCGCGCCAGCTCGATGCGGACTGCGCGGTGGCCGTCGGCGGCGGCTCCACCACCGGCCTGGGCAAGGCGATCGCGCTCGACTCCGGCCTGCCGATCCTCGCCATCCCCACCACCTACGCCGGCAGCGAGATGACGCCGATCTACGGCATCACCGAAGGCGGCCTGAAGAAGACCGGCCGCGACGCCAAGGTGCTGCCGCGCACCGTGATCTACGACCCCGAGCTCACGCTCACGCTGCCGGTGGCGCTCAGCGTCACGAGCGGCATCAATGCGATCGCGCATGCGGCCGAGGGGCTCTACGCCGTGGACGCCAACCCGGTGATGGACCTGATGGCGCAGGAGGGCATCCGGGCCCTCGGGGCCGCGCTCCCGGGGATTCGCGCCAATGCGCAGGACCTGCAGGCGCGCTCGCAGGCGCTCTATGGCGCGTGGCTGTGCGGCATCGTGCTGGGCAACGTCGGCATGGCGCTGCACCACAAGCTCTGTCACACGCTGGGCGGCAGCTTCAACCTGCCGCACGCCGAGACGCACACCATCGTGCTGCCGCACGCGCTGGCGTACAACGCGCAGGCCGCGCCCGAGGCCATGCGCCGCATCGCTCAGGCGCTGGAGGGCCGCAACGCCGCGCAGGCGGTGTACGACCTCGCGAAGGACAACGGTGCGCCGGTGGCGCTGCGCGACATCGGGATGAAGGCGGACGACCTCGATCGCGCCTGCGACATCGCCCTGCAGAACCAGTACCCCAATCCGCGTCCGCTGGAGCAGGCGGCGATCCGGCAGTTGTTGCAGGATGCGTTCGAGGGCAAGCGGCCTTCCGGTTAGCCGCGGGTTCGCGTAGGCTGGCGGTGGAGCGACAGCGAAACCCCAGCGTTGCGGTCGCTCGCGCGCCGCTGGGGTTCCTGCGTCACCACCAGCCTACGAACATCCATCCGGGAGGGTCCATGGGCGACGGCTTCCTCGAATTCGACGGCGAACGCTTCCTCGATGGCGAGTCCTCCGATCCGCGCCGCCTCGGCTGGATGGAGGGCACGCCGCCGCCGGCGGACAAGCAGGTCCGCTTTGCCGACGACCGCTTCCTCGACTTCCCGCAGATCCGCTGGAGCCTCTCGCACATGCGCGAGCTGGTGCCCACCGTGAACGTCTGGCGCGGCGAAGGGCCGGCCAGCCCGTTCGAGTCCACGGGCGCCGGCGAAGAAGCCGCCATCGACAGCCTCGCGTTCACCGACCTGAACGGCAGCGCGCGCCGCTGGGACGCATCGCTTGCCGATACCTACACCGACGGCATCCTCGTCCTCCACCGCGGACGGCGGATCTACGAACGCTATGCCGGGGCGCTGCAGCCGCACGTGCCGCACTGCTGCTTTTCCATCACCAAGTCCTATGCCGCCACGCTGGCGGCGACGCTGGTGCACGAAGGCGTGCTCGACGAGCGTCAGCGCATCCCGCACTGGCTGCCCGAAATGCGCGGCACCGCGTACGACGACGCCACGCTGCGCCAGGTGATGGACATGCAGATCGGCGTCGCCTACTCGGAGCTGTACGCCGACCCGAAGGCGGACATCTGGGATTACGCGCGCGCGGGCGGGCTGCGTCCGCGCCCCGCGGGCTACGGCGGCCCAGGCAGCTTCTACGAGTACCTGCCGACGCTGCGGCCCGAAGGACGGCACGGCGAGGCCTTCGCGTACAAGACCGTCAACACCGAGCTGATGGCCTGGATCATGAAGCGCGTCTCGGGCCAGCCGCTCGCGCAGATGCTCGGCGAACGGCTGTGGGCGCCGCTCGGGTGCGAGCAGGACGGCTACCTCACCGTCGATCCCGCCGGCGTGCCCATGGGCGGCGGCGGCCTGAGTGCCACGCTGCGCGACCTCGCGCGCTTCGGCGAGCTGATGCGCCGCGAGGGTGACTGCAACGGCCGGCAGCTCGTGCCGGCCGCCGTGGTGGCGGACATCCGCCGCGGCAGCGACCCCGCCAAGTTCGCCAAGGCCGGCTACACGCTGCTGCCAGGCTATTCCTATCGCAGCATGTGGTGGGTCTCGCACAACGAACTCGATGCCTTCGAGGGCCGCGGCATCCATGGCCAGCGGCTGTACATCGCGCCGAAGGCGCAGATGGTGGTGGCGCGCTTCGCTTCGCACCCGATCGCCAGCAGCGCCGCCAACGACCCGATCACGCTGCCCGCGCTGCTGGCGCTGGGGCGCATGCTGCGCGACCGCTGACGCGCTCTTTACCAGCTCGGCGCGCGCAAACCCTCATGCGCGCAGCCACGCACTGCCGCTAAGCTGTCCCGCTGATAAATCGAACGGTCGTTCTATTTTCTGGAGACAAAGCATGCAAACAGGAAGACGTCACCTGCTTGGCGTAGTCGTTGCCGCGGTCGCGTTGCTGGCGGGCTGCGGCGGCGGCGGCGATCCCGCCGGTTCGAAGGTCGCGATCTCGCGCGTCGTGGTGGCCGGCGACAGCCTCGCGGACGTGGGTACGTTCGGCGGCGTCAAGTTCACCGTGCAGAACTCGGCCGATCCGGCCAACGGCTTCCCGATCTTCCCGCAGATCGTGGCGCAGAACTTCGGCGTCGCCAGCCAGTGCAACTTCTTCGCCTTCGACGGCACGACCTTCGTGCAGAACCCGCGGGCGGGCTGCACCAACTTCGCGATCGGCGGCGGGCGCATCGTGGTGCCGCAGGCGGAGGGCGGCGCGACCAACCCGCAGGCGGTGCCGACCCAGCTGGCCACCGCGGCACAGGTGGTGGGCGGCACCTACAGCGCCACGGACCTGGTCCTGGTCGAGGGCGGAGGCAACGACTCGGGCGACCTGCTGACGGCCTTCCTCGGTGCCGCCAGCGGTGCCGCCGGTGTGGCCAACTACCAGGTCTTCCTCGCGCAGCAACTCGATGGCCCGACGATCGCCGCCACGCTGCCGCAGCCCAATGGCGCCGCAACCGCCGCCGTGCTGTACATGAAGAAGCTGGCCGACACCTACTACGGCGCGGTCAAGGCCACCGCCCTGGACAAGGGTGCGACCCATGTCGCCGTGCTGGACATGCCGGACATCACCCTGACCCCGCGGATCCAGGCCGCGCTGGGGCAGGTCAGCCAGGCCAATGGCGGCGGTGCCACGGGTGCCGCGGCCGCGGCATCGGTGCAAGGCCTGGTGCGGCAATGGACCGATGCGTTCAATGCGCAACTGCGCGCCGATGTGGGCAGCGATGCGCGCGTGGCGGTGGTGCCGTTCAACGCCGACTTCACCGACGAAGTCACGCATCCGGTGGACTACGCCCTCTCCAACGTGAGCACCCCCAGTTGCGCCGTCGTCGGGGTCACCTTCTTCAACAGCCCGGCCGACGCCGCCCGCTGCACGTCCGCCGCGCTGGACGCCGCCCCGCCCGCCGGCCTCGCGCCCGGCTGGTGGCAGTCGTGGGCCTTCGCCGACGGCTTCCATCCCACGCCCTTCGGCCATCGCCTGCTGGCGTCGTCCACCAGCCGGGCGCTGGCACGCGCGGGCTGGCTCTGATCCCCATGCGAGCGAGGAAAGAAACCATGAAGAACAACGCAACCCTGGGCCGCCTCGCAGTGGCGGCGGCGCTGGCGATGCTCGCCGGCGGTGTCCATGCGCAGGCCGCCGGCACCTGGTTCGGCGGCATCGGCGTGACGCACGTCGCGCCGGATGTCTCCAGCGGCACCCTGTCGCCGCCGTCGGCACCCGGCACGCAGATCGACGTCGCCTCCGACACCAAGCCCACGCTGTTCGTGGGCCGCATGATCACCGACAACTGGTCGGTGGAAGTGCCAATCGGCCTGGGCTTCAAGCAGAGCATCCGCGGCGACGGTGCCATCGCCGGCGTGGGCGAGATCGCCACCGTGCGCACGCTGCCCATCACGGTGTTCGCGCAGTACCGCTTCTTCGAGCCGACGCACCGCTGGCGGCCGTACGTGATGCTGGGCCTGACCTACGCGTACAACTACGGCGAGCGCGGCAGCGCCACCCTGAACGGGATCAACCCGATCAACCCGCCGGGCGGCACGCAGCTGGACGTCGATTCGCGCTTCGGCCTCACGCCGGGCCTGGGCGTGTCGTACATGATCAACGACCGCTGGTTCGTCGATGCGCAGTTCGCCAAGTCCTTCCTGAAGACCAAGGCCACCTTGAGCAGCGGTCAGACGATCGAGGCGAAGATCAACCCCAACGTCTATCGGCTCGCGGTCGGCATGCGCTTCTGAGCCAGCGGCGCTTCAAGCGCCCTTGGTGAGCACCACGTGGAGCGCCGCCTCGGTGCCCACGTGGCGCGTGCAGCGAAAGCCCAGCGCCGGCAGGTCGATGCCCGCCAGCAGCGCCTCGCCGCGCCCGAGCACCGTCGGCGAGATCACGAGGTGCATCTCGTCGATCAGGCCGGCCTGCAGGTACTGCCGCACGGTGGAGACGCCCCCGCCGATGCGCACGTCCTTGTCCTGCGCCGCCTCGCGCGCGCGTTGCAGCGCCTCGTGGATGCCGCCCGTGACGAAGTGGAAGGTCGTGCCGCCCTCCATCTCGAGCGGAGCGCGGGCATGGTGCGTGAGCACGAACACGGGCACGTGGTACGGCGGGCTCGGCCCCCACCAGCCTTTCCATTCCTCGTCGGGCCAGGGCCCGCGCACGGGGCCGAACATGTTGCGGCCGAGGATCCACGCGCCCATGTTCTCCATCGAGGCGCGCGCGAATCCGTCGTCGGTGCCGGTCGTGCCGCCCTCCAGGCCCTGCATGGCGCGGAAGGTGCGCGTCGGAAAGAACCATTGATGCAGGGTCTCGCCGCCCACGCCCAGCGGATGCTCCAGGCTCTGCGCCGGCCCGGCGCCGAAGCCGTCGATCGAGACGGCAAAGGCCTGCACCTTGACTTTCGACATGCGCACCTCCGGATCGCTTACCAGGAAAAGCCGATGGCCTTGCGCAGGATACGCTCGGCGCCGCGAGCCTGGGTGCCGCGCCACGCCACGATCTGGTCCGGACGGATCAGGGCCAGCGGGGCCTCGTACAGCTCGCGCAGCGCCGGCGCGGCATGGCGCACCACGCGCAGGTCCAGCCCGAGCGCGCGGGCGGCGTGTTCGAATGCAGTGGTGGAAGGAGCGCGCGGGCCCAGCGCCAGCAGTGTCCATTCGCGGTGGAAGGTGTCGAACAGCGAGCGCCCGTCTTCCAGCCAGGCATGCGGAGGGCGTCCGCCCGGGCAGGCGGTGGGCAGGTAGTGGTTCGGCTCGTCCACGGGCGGCGTGCTGCCGTCGCCCACGATCAGCGGCGAGCGGTCGTAGCGGCCGCCGAAGGTCACGCCCGGAATGTTGAACTCCATGCGCGCGTGGGCATTCAGGTGCGCTGCGGCCTCGCGCCGCGCGGCTTCGCCTGCGGGGCCTTCGTCCTCCAGTACCGCGCGGGCCGGGAACAGGCCCACCGAGTCGGCGAAGTGGCGCGCATAGCTGGTGTTGCGCACCGCGAGCGGCCTGCGCTCGACCTCGTAGCTGTCCAGCAGCGCCGGCGCGTGCGGGCCGCGCACCGCGCTCGCGAGCTTCCAGCCCAGGTTCACGGCGTCCTCGACGGCGGTGTTGTAGCCGAGGCCGCCGGTCGGCGTGAACAGGTGCGCCGCATCGCCGGCGATGAACACGCGCCCCCGGTGGAACGATTGCGCCACCAGCGAGTGGCCGGCCGTCCAGGTGCCGAAGGAAAGGACCTCGATCGGGATCTCGCGCCCGAGCGCCTGCGCGAACACGCGCCGCGCGTCGGCTTCGGTCCACCGGTCCGCGTCCTCGCCTTCGTGCACCGCGGCGTGGAAGGCGAACTCCGTCCGGCCATCGACCGAGGCCGCGAACGCGCGCCGCTGTGCATTGACGGCCACGTACATCCAGGCGCGCGCATGCGGGAACACCTCGTGGAACCCCGGGGCGCGCAGGTACACGGCGAACATCTGCCCACCCATGAAGTCGCGCTTCACCCCGGTCGACCCGCCCCAGGCGATGCCGAGCGTGTTGCGCACGAGACTCCTGGCGCCGTCCGCCCCCACGAGGTACTTCGCCCGGACTCTTTGCCTTCCTCCCTCCCCCTCCGGCGGAGGGTAGGGGTGGGGGCACACCACGGCCTCGATCCCCTCCCCGGTGTCCTCGAACTCCACCAGCCTCCATCCATACCGGATGTCATTCGTCCCATACCTCTGCGCATGCCGCCGCAGCACCGCCTCCACGAACTTCTGCGACACCCGGTGCGGCAACTCCGCCGCGCTCCACGCCCCCGTCATGTTGCGCACGTTGCGCACCGCCTGCGCGGCGGTCGGCAGCGACAAGCGCGCCAGTTCCCACCCGGTGTAGCGGGTGAAATAGGCGATGTCGGTCGGATGATCCGGCGGCAGCCCCTGCGAGCGCACCTCGTGCGCGAAGCCCAGGCGTCGGAAGTGCTCCATCGTGCGCGCCTGCGTCGCGTTCGCCTGCGGATTGAAGGCCGTGCCCGGCTTCATGTCCACCAGGAGCGAGCGGACGCCGCGCCGCCCGAGCTCGTTGGCCAGCATCAGCCCGCAGGGGCCGCCGCCGGCGATCAGGACATCGGTGTCGAATTCCTGCATGGGCTCAGTAGCCGAAGCGGGCGGTCCACTTGCGCTCGTAGTCCATGCGGTCGAAATGTTCGGCGATGAAGTCGATGAAGGTGCGGACCTTGGCGGACAGGTGCTTGCGGCTGGGATACGCCAGGTTCACGGTCAGGCGCGGCAGGTCCCATGCGTCCAGCACCGGCACCAGCCGGCCCGCCACGATGTCCTCGTACAGGATATAGGTCGGCTGCACCAGGATGCCGTGGTCCTTCAGCGCGGCGGCGCGCAGCACCTGGCCGTCGTTGGATTCCAGCACGCCCTTGATCGCGACGGCCGTCGTCACGCCGTCGCGCGTGAAGCGCAGCTCGTGCGGGTTGTTGGCGTAGGTGTAGACCAGCAGCGAGTGCCTGGCCAGGTCTTCCAGCGCGCGCGGCGTGCCGGCGCGGCCGAGGTATCCGGGCGAGGCCGCGAGGATGCGCCGCGTCTCGGCCAGCCGGCGGATCGTGATGTTGGAGTCCGGCTCGAATTCGCGCGTGCGGATCGCCACGTCGATGTTGTTGTCGATCAGGTCGAGGTAGCGGTTGGCGGTCTCGACGTGCACCGTCACGTCCGGGTAGCGCTTCGCGTATTCCGGCAGCAGCGGCGCGATGTGGTGCATCGCGAAGGAGAGCGAGGCGGTGACGCGCAGCGTGCCGGTGGGATTGAGCGTGGAGGCGTTCACCGCCGATTCGGCATCCTGCAGTTCCGCCAGGATCGCCTTGCTCCGGCGCAGGAACTCCTGGCCGGTCTCGGTGAGGTACAGCCGGCGCGTGTTGCGCTCCACCAGCCGCGCGCCCAGGCGCTCTTCCAGCGCGGAAAGGTGGCGGCTCGCCGCGGCGTTGGACAGGCCCAGCTCCTCGGCGGCACGGCTCAGGCTGCCCGTCTCGGCCACCTGCACGAACAGCGCCATCTCGGTCCAGCGGTCCAAGCCCGGTCTCCTGCTTTGTTTCGCGCGGCGGAAAAGTCATTTGCCGCGGCGGTCTTTCGCAAATTATGGCCCCGCCCTAGAGTCCGCCCCAGGAGACCCGTCGCATGCGCAACCTCACCCAGGACAACATCACCCAGGCCGTCATCGCCCGCTTCGCGGAAACGCCGGATGCGCGCCTGAAGGAGATCATGACCAGCCTGGTGCAGCACCTGCATGCCTTCGCGCGCGAGGTGAAGCTGACCGAGGGGGAATGGTTCAAGGGCATCGAGTTCCTCACGCGGGTGGGGCACATCACCACCGAACAGCGCCAGGAGTTCATCCTGCTGTCCGACACGCTGGGCCTGTCGATGCTCACCGTGGCCATGAACCAGGACAAGCCGGCCGGCTGCACCGAGGCGACGGTGTTCGGTCCCTTCTACGTCGAGGATGCGCCGAACTACGACCTCGGCGAGGACGTCGCCAACGGCGCCCCCGGCATCCCCTGCCGGGTGCGCGGCACGGTGCGCGGGCTCAACGGCGAAGCGGTCCCCGGTGCGGAAATCCACGTCTGGCAGGCCGATGCCGAGGGCAAGTACGACGTGCAGCGCGAGGGCCTGCCGCAGCACCAGGCCCGCGGCGTGCTGCATGCCAACGGCAAGGGCCAGTATCACTTCCGCTCCATCCTCGCCGAGGCCTATCCGATCCCCGACGACGGGCCGGTCGGCGACATGCTCAAGGCGACCAGACGCCATCCATGGCGGCCGGCGCACCTGCACTTCATGATCGAGGCGCCGGGCTACGAGACGCTGATCACGCACGTGTTCCGCAACGGCGACCCCTACCTGGATTCCGACGCGGTGTTCGGCGTGCGGCAGTCGCTGGTCGCCGACTGGGTGAAGCAGGCGGACGAAACGTATCTCGTCGAATACGACTTCGTGCTGAACCCGAAGGGGCCAGCCGCGTGATCCGCCACATCGTGATGTGGAACGTGCGCGGCGCCACGCGCGAGGAAAAGCAGGCCAACGTGGAGCGCCTGAGGCGCAGCTTCCACAGCCTGCGTGGCCGCGTCCCCGGCCTGCTGCACCTGGAAGTGGGCGTGGATTCCAGCCGCATCGACTATGCGTGCGACGTGGTCCTGGTGAGCGACTTCGAATCGCAGGCGGCGCTGGACGCGTATGCCAGCCATCCGGAACACCTGCGGGTGAAGGGCGAGGTCGGCGACATCCGCACGCACCGCTACCAGGTGGACTACGCGCCTTCACTCCCTCCCCTTGCGGGGGAGGGCGGGGGTGGGCGCGCCCGCGCGCAAGACCAGCCCGAGGCTTGACCATGGCCAGAACCCTCCTGCGCGGCGCGACCGTCCTCACGATGGACAGCCAGGGCGACCTCGCCACCGGCGACCTCCTGGTCGAAAACGATCGCATCGCCGCCATCGCGCCTTCGCTGCAAGTGGACGACGCGCAAGTCCTCGACCTTGCCGGCCACATCGTCATCCCCGGCCTCGTCAACGCCCACATGCACACCTGGCAGACGGCGCTGCGCGGGCTCGCCGCGAACTGGACGCTGCTGGAGTACTTCCAGAAGATGCATGCGGGCCTGGCCACGGCCTTCCAGCCCGAGGACCTGTACATCGCCACCCGCATGGGTGCGCTGAACCAACTGAATTGCGGCACCACGACGCTGGCCGACTGGTGCCACAACAATCCGACGCCGGCGCACAACGACGCCGCCATCGAAGGCCTGCTTTCCACCGGCATCCGGGCGGCGTTCTTCCACGGCACGCCCAAGCCCGACCCGAAGCCGGGACAGACGCCGTTCTGGGAAGTGCCGCATCCGCGCCGCGAGGTCGAACGGCTGCTGGGCAGGCACCAGGGCCGGCCGCTGCTGGCGATCCATGCGGCGGTGCTGGGTCCGCACTACTCCACGCTCGACGTGGCGCTGCACGACTTCCGCATGGCGCGCGAGCTGGGGCTGATCGCTTCGATGCACCAGGGCGGCGGCGCGGCGCGCACGCCCGATGGATGGGAGCGGCTGGAAGCAGCGGGACTGCTCGGGCCCCACATCAACATCGTGCATGGACATGCGCTGTCGGATGCGCAGCTGCAGCGCTTTTGCGAACTGGGCATGAGCTTCTCCGCGGCGGCGGAAAGCGAGATGTCGCAGGGCCATGGACATCCGCTGACCGGGCGGCTGCGCCGGTTCGGCCGTGCGCCTTCGCTGGGCGCGGATCTCGAGAGCGTGCTCTCGGGCGACATGCTGACGCAGGCGCGCGTGGCGCTGGGCATCCAGCGCAGCCTCGACAACGTGGCGTACCGCGAGGCGCACGGCACGATCCCGCCGACGTCGACCATCACCACGCGCGAGGCGCTGTCGTGGGTGACCGTGGAGGGCGCGCGCATGCTGCAGCAGCTCGATCGCATCGGCACGCTGGCGCCGGGCAAGCAGGCCGACCTGGTGGTACTCCGCGCGACCGACCTGAACATGCAGCCGGTGCACGACGCGGTGAGCAGCGTGGTGTTCCAGGCCTCGCTGGCGAACATCGACAGCGTGATGGTGGCGGGGCAGTGGAAGAAGCGCGCGGGGCAGCTGCTGGCGGGCGAGCTGTCCCACGACCTTCAGAGGCTGCGCGAGTCCGGAGAGAAGATCACGCGCGCGATGGGCCTCGCGCCCTGATCGCGCGTGCGCGGGGCGCGGCGACGCTCACTTCCTGGGTGTCATGATCCCCAGCATCAGGTCCGTGTTGAGTTTCGCCATCTGCTGGAGCAGCGCCCACTGGCCCGCCATGATCTGGGCGAACTGCGGGTTGGTCGGGTTGGCCTGGCCCGACATCGCCAGGGTCGCCGTGGACTGCGCGATCTTCTGCTGTTCGGCGAGGATCTGCTTGATCGCTTCGTTGTATTCATCCAGGGTCATGAGCGCTCCAGTACCGGGAACAATCCCGGCCCCCATCCTAGTGTCCTGTCCCGCAAATATCTAGGCTCTCGCTGCCCCGTATCGGGCCGCAGGCAAGGCGCGGGCGCGGGTCAAGCCTGGACGGCTTGACCCGTGCACGCAACGCGGCATGCGGCCCGATACGGGGCAGCCCGAAGGGTCCGGCGCAGGCGGGGCCCTCGGCGGTCGTCCAGAGTGGGTCCAGCCGGCCAGGCTGGACCCACACGTGGC
>NZ_JBBKTQ010000046.1:0-19214 GCF_037890035.1 Ramlibacter sp. AN1133 | reverse complement strand
GGGGGTGGTTTGCTTTTCTTGTTGGGGGGGGGGGTGGGGGGGGGCCCCCCCCCGCGGGGGGGGGTGGGGGGGGGGGGGCCCCGCTCCGGATGATGGATTGGCGCTGGAGTGCCCCCACCCCAGCCCTCCCCCGGAGGGGGAGGGAGGAATACCAACTACCGGACCAGGCAGGGCCGCTTCGGGTCGAACTTCCAGCCCGGCACCAGGAACTGCATGGCGATCGCATCGTCGCGCGCGCCGAGCCCATGCTCTTTGTACAGCGCGTTCGCCTTCTCCAGCTCGCCTTCGTCGATCTCGATCCCCAGGCCCGGCTTCTTCGGCACGGCCACGTAGCCGCCTTCGATTCGCAGCGGCTCCTTCGTCAGGCGCTGCCCATCCTGCCAGATCCAGTGCGTGTCGATCGCTGTCACCTTGCCCGGCGCCGCGGCACCGACATGCGTGAACATCGCCAGCGAGATGTCGAAGTGATTGTTGGAATGCGAGCCCCAGGTCAGGTCCCAGTCGCGGCAGGTCTGCGCGACGCGCACCGAGCCCGCCATGGTCCAGAAGTGCGGATCGGCCAGCGGGATGTCCACCGACTGCAGCGCCAGTGAATGCGCCAGCTGGCGCCAGTCGGTCGCCACCATGTTGGTCGCGGTCGGCAGGCCGGTGGCACGGCGGAACTCCGCCATCACCTCGCGGCCGGAGAAGCCTTCCTCGGCGCCGCACGGGTCTTCGGCGTAGGCCACGATGCCGCGCATCTTCTCGCCCAGGCGGATCGCGTCCTTGAGCAGCCAGCCGCCGTTGGGATCGAGCGTCACGCGCGCCTGCGGGAAGCGCTCGTGCAGCGCGGTCACGGCTTCCACTTCCGCATCGCCGGCGAGCACGCCGCCCTTGAGCTTGAAGTCCTGGAAGCCGTAACGCTGCTGCGCCGCTTCGGCCAGCCGCACCACGGCTTGCGGCGTCAGCGCTTCTTCATGGCGCAGGCGCAGCCAGTCGTCCTGCGCTTCGGGTTCGCTGGCGTACGGCAGCCGGGTCTTCCTGCGGTCCCCCACGAAGAAGAGGTAGCCGAGCATCTGCACCGATTCGCGCTGCTGCCCCTCGCCGAGCAGCGCCGCGACCGGCACGCCCAGGTGCTGGCCCTGCAGGTCCAGCAGCGCGGATTCGACGGCCGTCACCGCATGGATCGTCGTGCGCAGGTCGAAGGTCTGGTTGCCGCGGCCGCCCGCATCGCGGTCCGCGAACTTCGCGCGCATCGCGTTGAGGATCGCCTGCAGCTTGCCGATGCCCTGGCCTTCCACCAGCGGCCGCGCGTCCTCCAGCGTCTGCCGGATCTTCTCGCCGCCGGGGACTTCGCCCAGGCCCGTGTGGCCCGCGTTGTCCGTCACCAGGACGATGTTGCGCGTGAAGAAGGGCGCGTGGGCGCCCGAGAGGTTCAGCAGCATGTCGTCCCGGCCGGCGACCGGGACCACACGCATCGTCTTGACGACCGGCGTGCTCATGCTGCGATCAGTCGGCCGTGATCTTGCGGGTTTCGATCAGCTGCTTCCAGCGGGCGTACTCGCTCGCCTGGAACTTGGCGAACTGCTCCGGCGTGTTGGCCACGATCTCGAAGCCTTGCGCCAGCAGCTTTTCCTTCACCGCCGGGTCGTTGAGCGATTCGGCGATGGCCTTGTACAGCTTCGCCTTCACGTCCGCCGGAATGCCCTTGGGCGCTGCGACGGCCTGCCACGATTGCACCTCGGCGCCCCTGACGCCCTGTTCCTGCAGCGTGGCCACGTCCGGCAGCAGCGGCGAGCGCTTCTCGGAGGAGATGGCCAGCGCGCGCACCTTGCCGCCCTTGATGTGCTGGATGATGCTGTTGATGTTGACGAAGGCCGCATCCACTTGCGCGCCCAGCAGGTCGTTGATGGCGGGGCCGCCGCCCTTGTACGGGATGTGCAGGCCTTCGGTGCCGGTCTGCTGCCAGAACAGTTCCGCGGACAGGTGGTCCGAGGAGCCGTTGCCGGAGGAGGCGAAGCTCACCTTGCCCGGCGTCTTCTTCAGGCCGGCGAGCAGGTCGGCGACCGTCTTGTACGGCGACGTGGCGGGCACGACGAGCACGTTGGGCGCCTGCACGGCGACCGTGATCGGGTCGAAGTCCTTCAGCGCGTCGTACTGCACGGCCTTGATCAGGTGCGGCGCGATCACGAACGGGCCGAGCGAGGACACGAACAGCGTGTAGCCGTCCGCCGGCGCGCGCTTGACGAAGGCGGCGCCGATGGTGCCCGTGGCGCCCGGCTTGTTGTCGATGATCCAGGTGCCGCCCAGCTTTTCGGGCAGCTTCTGCGCCAGCACGCGGGCGATCGCGTCGGTCGACCCGCCCGGCGGGAAGGGCACCACCAAGGTCACGGTCTTCTCGGGCCAGGCGGCGAACGCGCTCACCGCGGCCGCGGCCAGGGCCACACCCATCAGGATCTTCTTGATCATGGACACTCCTTTGGAAAACGTCTTCGTTACTGGGGGCCGAGCTTGCGGATCAGCGCGGCAAGTTCTTCGACTTCCTGCGGCTTCAGGTCGGACAGCGGCGGGCGCACCGGGCCGGCGCTCTTGCCGACGATGGTGGCGCCGGCCTTGACGATCGAGACGGCGTAGCCCTCGCCCTTGTTGCGGATCGCGAGGTAGGGCAGGAAGAACTCGTCCAGCAGGCGGCCGACGGTGGTCTGGTCGCCGCTGGCGTACGCGTTGTAGAACTCGATGGCCGTGCGCGGGATGAAGTTGAACACCGCGGAAGAATAGGTGGGCACGCCCAGCGCCTTGTACGCGTTGGCGTACACCTCGTGCGTCGGCATGCCGCCGATGTAGACGAAGCGGTCGCCCAGCTTCTGGCGGATGGTGACGATGCGCTCGACGTCGCCCAGGCCGTCCTTGAAGCCGACCAGGTTGGGGCAGCGCTCGGCCAGCTTCAGCAGCGATTCGGCGGTGAGTCTGGTGGCACCGCGGTTGTAGACGATCACGCCGATCTTCACGCTCTTGCAGACGGCTTCGACGTGCGCGACCAGGCCGTCCTGGGTGGCTTCGGTCAGGTAGTGCGGCAGCAGCAGCACGCCCTCGGCGCCGTTGCGCTCGGCTTCCTGCGCGTACCGGATGGCCAGGGTGGTGCCGCCGCCGGCGCCGCCGACGATGGGCACGCGGCCCTTGCAGGTCTCGGCGGCGGTCTTGATGACGCCGGCGTATTCCTGCGGCTCCAGCGAGAAGAACTCGCCCGTGCCGCCGGCGGCGAACAGGACGGTGGCGCCGTAGGGCATCAGCCACTCGAGACGCTCGGTGTAGCCCTTGGGATCGAAGCGCAATTCGCGGTCGAAATCGGTCAGGGGAAAGGACAGCAGGCCCGAGGAGAGGGCCTTTTTCAGTTCGTTGGGCGACATGGGGGTGCGGGTGAAGAGGTAGGACATCATACAACTAGGCTTGAACCGCGGCAAGCGCGGTGCCCCTCACGTGGCCTCCGCCAGCCTCCGCCTGCGCTCCCGGCTGTTCGCCAGGTGCGTCCGCATTGCCGCCCGCGCCGCCTCCGCGTCGCCGCGGCTGATCGCGTCCACGATGCTTTCGTGCTCCGCGTTCACCCGGCGCAGGTACCCCTGCCGCTCGGGCGTGAGCGGCCCCGGCGGCTCCAGCCGCGCCCTCGGGATCATCATTCCGCCCAGGGTCGCCATCAGGTCCAGGAAGTGATGGTTTTGCGTCGCCCGCGCGATCTCCAGGTGGAACTGGAAGTCGGGGCCGACCGCGTCGCGGCCCTCCTCCACGGCGTTCGTGAAGGCCTGGAGCGCCCCGCGCAAGGCCTCCACGTTGGCCGGCGTGCGCCGCGTGGCGGCCAGCGCCGCGCTCTCCGTCTCCACGGCGATGCGCAGCTCCAGCACCGCGATCACGTCCTGCAGCGTCTCCAGCCGCTCCGGCGAGATCCGGAAAGTGGCGGCATCGCCGAAGCCGACCACGAAGGTCCCCACGCCATGCCGCGTGTCGACCAGGCCGGCCGCCTGCAGGCGCGAGATGGCCTCGCGCACGACGGTGCGGCTGACGCCGAACTCCTCCATGATCGCGGCCTCGGTCGGCAGCTTCTCGCCGGGCGCGAGCGAGCCGTCGCGGATGCGGCCCCCCAGCGCATCGACCACGTCATGGGCGAGGCTGCGGGGACGGCGGCGGGCGACTTCGGCCATAGGGTTAACCCTCTCGATTCGTTTCGGTACGCATGCCGATACTTGTACGACAACTGATAAGAGATGACAAGCGCCGTGCGACTGTAGCAGGGCGCCCCCCCACCGGAGGTTTCGGATGGAACCGGCTAGCGCCCCGCTCTCCCTCGGCCGCGTGCTGCTCACCGGCGCCGCCGGCGGCCTCGGCCGCGTCCTGCGTCCGCGCCTGCGGCCCCGCTGCACGCTCCTGCGCGTGAGCGACATCGCGGCGCTGGAGCCCGCCGCCGCCGGCGAAGAGGTCATTGAGGCGCCGCTGCAGGACCGCGCCGCCGTCGCCACGCTGCTGCAAGGCATGGACGCCGTGGTCCACCTGGGCGGCATCTCCACCGAGCAGCCCTTCGACGCCATCCTGCAGGCCAACATCGTCGGCACGTACAACGTCTACGAGGGGGCGCGCCGGCACGGCGTCAAGCGCATCGTGTACGCGAGCTCGAACCACGTCACCGGCTTCTACCGGCAGGATGAAGTCATAGCCGCCACGATGCCGGTGCGGCCGGACGGCCACTACGGCCTGTCCAAGGCCTTCGGCGAGAACCTGGCGCGCTTCTACTTCGACCGCTACGGCATCGAGACCGTGAGCCTGCGCATCGGCTCCTCCTTCCCCGAACCGAAAGATCGCCGCATGCTCGCCACCTGGCTGAGCTACGACGACCTCGAGCGGCTGGTGGTCGCGAGCCTCACCGCGCCCGTGGTGGGCCACACCATCGTCTACGGCGTGTCCGACAACAAGGCCGCGTGGTGGGACAACACCCCCGCCCGCCACCTCGGCTTCCGCCCGCAGGACAGCTCCGAACCCTTCCGCGCCGCGCGCGAAGCGGCGCAGCCCGCGCCGGACCGCACCGATCCGGCCGTGATCTTCCAGGGCGGCGCCTTCGTGCGCATGGGCCCGTTCGAGTGAATTTCCCCCCCCCAGGAGACCAGTCCATGAAGACCTTGCTGCGCACCGCCGCCGTGCTCGCCCTGTCCGCCGCCGCCGCGGCGCAGGCGATGGAATTCCGCTCCGCGGACATCCATCCCGACGACTACCCCACGGTGCTCGCGGTGCGGCACATGGGCGAGACGCTCGCCAAGGCCACCAACGGCAGGCACACGATCAAGGTGTTCTCCAAGTCGGCGCTGGGCAACGAGAAGGACACGATCGAGCAGACCAAGCTCGGCGCGCTGGCGATGACGCGGGTGAACGTGGCGCCGATGAACAACATCTGCCCCGCGACCATGGTGCCGACCATGCCCTTCCTGTTCCGCTCCACCGAGCACATGCGCAAGGTGCTGGACGGCCCGGTCGGCGACGAGATCCTGCGCAGCTGCGAGCCGCAGGGCTTCGTCGGGCTGGCCTTCTACGACTCCGGCGCGCGCTCGATCTATTCCGTGAAGAAGCCGGTCAAGACGCTGGCGGACACCAAGGGCATGAAGATCCGGGTGCAGCAGTCCGACCTGTGGGTGGCCCTCATGGAGGCGATGGGCGCCAACGCGACGCCGATGCCCTTCGGCGAGGTCTACACCGCGCTCAAGACCGGACTGGTCGACGCCGCGGAGAACAACTACCCCAGCTACGAGAGCACGCGCCACTTCGAGGTGGCCAAGTACTACAACCGCACCGAGCACTCGATGGCGCCGGAGATCCTGCTGTTCTCGAAGAAGGTGTGGGACACGCTGACGCCCGACGACCAGAAGGCCATCCGCGCCTCCGCCAGGGAATCGGTCGGTTACATGCGCAAGCTGTGGGACGAGCGCGAAGCGAAGTCGCTGGCGATCGTCAAGGCCGGCGGCGCCCAGATCGTCGACGTCGACACGGCCAGCTTCCGCACCGCGATGAAGCCGGTGTACGACAAGTTCCTGAAGGATCCCAGGCTGCAGGACATGGTCCGCCGCGTCAACGAGACGAAGTAAGGGGCGGCCGCGCATGCACACCCAGGTAGCCGACCCCGTTTTCCTCGCTGGGGTCGCGCCCCTCTACACGCGCCTGTGCGCGGCACTGGCGAAGCTGTGCCTGCGCGTGGGCGTGGCCGGCATGTGCCTGCTGGTGCTCGCGGTGCTGTACCAGGTGATCGGCCGCTACGTGTTCAACGACACGCCGACATGGGCCGAGAGCGGGGCCGTGCTGCTGGTGCTGTACGTGACGATGCTGGGCATGGCGGTGGGCGTGCGCGACGCGGGCCACATCGGGCTGGAGTCGCTGCTGGTGCTGGCGCCGCCGAAGCTGCGGCTGGCGATGGAGCGCGTGATCCACCTGCTGGTGCTGGTGTTCGGGCTCGTCATGGCCTGGAACTGCGGCGTGCTCGCGGCCAGCGTGTGGGACTACAAGATTCCGACGCTGGGCATCTCGGAAGCCTTCAAGTACGTGCCGCCGGCGATGGCCGGCGTGCTGGTGGCGCTGTTCTCGATGGAACACCTTATCGCACTGGCCCGCGGCATCGAAGTGGAGCCTTCATGGCACTGACCATCCTGTGCGTGAGCTTCACGCTGCTGCTGCTGCTCGGCGTGCCGGTGGCCTTCTCGATCGGGCTGTCCTCGCTCGCCACGCTGCTGTACGAGGGACTGCCGCTCGCCGTGGGCTTCCAGCAGATGATCTCCGGCATGAACCCGTTCTCGTTCCTGGCGATCCCCTTCTTCATCTTCGCCGGCGAGATCATGATGTACGGCGGCATCGCCGAGAAGATCATCCAGTTCGCCAAGTCGCTCGCCGGCCACGTGCGCGGCGGCCTGGGCATGAGCAACGTGCTGGCCTGCACGCTGTTCGGCGGGGTCTCGGGCTCGCCGGTGGCGGATGTCTCGGCGATGGGCGCGGTGCTGATCCCGCAGATGAAGAAGGAGGGCTACGGCGCGGACTATGCCGTCAACGTCACGACGCATGCCTCGCTGGTCGGCGCGCTGATGCCGACCTCGCACAACATCATCATCTTCACGTTGGCGGCCAGCGGCAAGGTGAGCGTGGCGGCCCTGATCCTGGCGGGCATCGTGCCGGCGGTGATCCTCACCCTGTGCAACCTCGCCGCGGCCTACTGGGTGGCGGTGCGGCGCGGCTATCCGGCGGGGCGATTCCCGGGCTGGCCCATCGTCGCGTACTCCTTCGCGGCGGCGTTGCCCGGCCTGTTCGTGGTGGCGATCATCATCGCGGGCATCCTCTCCGGGGCCTTCACGGCCACCGAGTCCGCTTCCGTCGCCGTCGTGTGGGCGCTGTTCCTGGCGGCGCTGGTGTACCGGCGCCTGACGCGCGAGCAGTTCCTCAAGGCCGCCGCCAAGGCAGTGAAGAGCACCGGCACCGTGCTGCTGCTGATCGGCATCAGTTCCATGTTCGGCTACCTGATCGGGCTGTACGGCGTTGCGGACCTCACGGGCAAGGCGCTCGCCGGCATGAGCACGCAGCCCTGGGTGATCTTCCTGTCGGTCAACGTGATCCTGTTCGTGCTGGGAACCTTCCTCGACATGGCGGCGACGATCCTGATCTGCACGCCCATCTTCCTGCCGATCTGCCAGCAGTTCGGCATGAGCACCGAGCAGTTCGGCATCGTCATGCTGATCAACTGCGCGCTGGGCCTCAACACGCCCCCGGTGGGCACGACGCAGTTCGTCGGCTGCACCATCGGCGAGATCTCCGTGGGCGAAGTGATGAAGACGATCTGGCCCTTCTACGGCGCCCTCATCGCCGCCCTGATGCTGGTGACCTACGTGCCGGCCTTCTCCATGGCGCTTCCCAACGCGATCCTCAAATGAGCGTGGACTTCATTCCCAGCGCGCGCTATCCCGACCCGCGCATCGATGTGCTGGACGAGCGCTTCCTCAAGCTGCGCCTGTTCAGCGCGACCGTCGAACAGCTCGCCACCGGGCTGCGCTGGGCCGAGGGCCCCGTGTGGTTCGGCGACGGCCGCTACCTGCTGGTCTCGGACATTCCCAACAACCGCATCCTGCGCTGGGACGAGGCCTCGGGGGCGGTGAGCGAGTTCCGCACGCCCTCCAACAACGCCAACGGCAACTACCGCGACCGGCAGGGGCGGCTCATCACCTGCGAACACCTCACACGCAGCGTGACCCGCACCGAATACGACGGCAGCATCACGGTGCTGGCGGACCGCTGGCAGGGCAAGCGCCTCAATTCGCCCAACGACATCGTCTGCGCGCGGGACGGCAGCATCTGGTTCACCGACCCGGTGTTCGGCATCGCCGGCTACTGGGAGGGCGAGCCGGCCGAACCCGAGTTGCCGCAGGCCGTCTACCGCATCGCACCGGGCGGCGGCGTGCAGCAGGTGATCGCGGACCTGGCGGGGCCCAATGGCCTGGCCTTCTCCCCCGACGAGAAGATCCTGTACGTGGTCGAGAGCCGCGGCGTGCCGCACCGGAAGATCTGGGCCTGGGACCATGCGGGCGGCGGTACGCTGTCGAACAAGCGGCTCGCGGTCGACGCGCAGGGGCCCGGCGCCTTCGACGGCTTCCGGGTCGACGTCGCCGGCAACCTCTGGTGCGGGTTCGGCAGCAACGGCGCGCCCGGCGCCGACCCCGAAGGCCTCGACGGCGTGCGCGTGTTCGCGCCGGACGGCACGCCGATCGGCCACATCCACCTGCCCGAACGCTGCGCCAACGTGTGCTTCGGCGGCCGCTATCGCAACCGCCTGTTCATGGCGGCAAGCCATTCGTTGTACGCGCTTTACCTGAATGTCCAGGGCGCGGACTGAGGTTACCCTCGCCGCTCCAATGCAGCCACAACGGGAGACAAGATGCTTCGTCGCACCATCCTCGCCACCGCGGCAGCCGCCCTTGCCATGGGCTTCGCTGCGGCGCAGGCGCAGGACAAGTGGCCTTCCAGGCCGATCACCTACATCGTGCCTTTCGGCGCCGGCGGCACCACCGACGTGCTCGCGCGGCTGGTCACGCCCAAGGCGGCGGCGGCGCTGGGCACCAGCTTCGTGATCGAGAACAAGGCCGGCGCCGGCGGCAGCATGGGCTCGGACTTCACCGCCAAGGCCGCACCGGACGGCTACACGATCCAGGGCGGCACGATCAGCTCGCACGCGATCAACGTGAGCCTCTACGCCAAGCTGCCGTACGACCCGATCCGCAACTTCCAGCCGATCACGATGATCGGCTCGATGCCGAACGTCCTCGTCGTGCGCGCCGACAGCCCGTACAAGACGGTGCAGGACGTCATCGCCGCGGCCAAGGCGAAGCCGGGGTCCATCAACTACGCGTCCTCCGGCAGCGGCACTTCGCAGCACCTCTCCGGCGTGTTCTTCGAGCAGCTCACCGGCGGCAAGCTGGTGCACGTGCCGTACAAGAGCAGCGCCGAGTCGCTCAACGCGCTGCTCTCCGGCCAGGGCGCCGACATGATCTTCGAGAACCTCGCCCCGGCCATGCCCTTCATCAAGGCGGGCAAGCTGCGCGCGCTGGGCGTCACTTCGGACAAGCGCTCGTCGGCGGTGCCGGACGTGCCGGCCATCGCGGAAGTGCTGCCCGGCTTCTCCATCGTGTCGTGGCAGGCGATCTTCGCGCCGGCGGGCGTGCCCAGGCCCATCGTCGAGCGCCTCTCCACCGAGTTGATCAAGTCCGTGCAGGACCCGGAGACCCGGGCCAAGCTGGTCGCCCAGGGCATCGAGCCGGGCGGCATGACGCCGGCGGAACTGGGGGCCTTCCAGAAATCGGAAGTGGAGAAGTGGGCCCGCGTGATCAAGGCGGGGAACATCAAGGTCGACTGAGCGGCCTCACCCCACCTGCCGCGCCGACGGCAGGATCTGCGGTCCCAGCCGCCGCAGCAGTTCCGCCAGGTCCGACTGGTGCTGCGGCGACCACTCGGCGAACAGCGCCTCGAGGTGCTTGCGCCGCGCCTGCACCACCTTCTCCAGGCTGGCGCAGCCGGCGCGCGTGAGTTCCCAGCGGCCGGAGGGCTCGTGCAGCACCAGGCCCTTGGCGGCCAGGGCCTGCGCACCCTGTTCCAGTTCTTCCGGCGAGAAGGGCGCCACCGGCTGCAGGTCCGCCAGCCGCGCGTGCGGCGCCTCGTTCAGGCGCAGCAGCAGCCAGGCCGCCTCCGGCGCGAGCGCGAGGCCCGCGCGCTCCACCACGAGCGCCACGTGATGGCGGCGCAGGTCGCGGTCCATCACGGCCGCCAGGCCGCGCAGCAGTTCGTCCTCGGGCAGCGGCGTGCGCGGCATGGCCATGGCCTGCCCGAGTTCGTCGCCCACGTCGCCCGTGGTGGCGGCCAGCGTCTCGCGCAGCGCCCGCTGCGGCAGCAGCCAGCTCAGGGCGAAACCGATCAGGGCGATCACCGCGGCGACGCGGAACACCAGCGCCATCGCCTGCGTGAAGACGCCGGCGTAGGCCGCGCGCGTATCGGCCGGCAGCTGCGTCATGTCCTGCAAATTGGGCATGTCGGCGCCGGCGGGCAGTCCGTGCGAGACGGCGGCGATGAACACGGCACCCAGCACCGCCGTGCCCACCGCGCCGCCGATGGAGCGGAACAGCGTGCTGCCCGCGGTGGCCACGCCCAGGTCCTGGTAATCGACGGCGTTCTGCACCGCGATCACCAGTACCTGCATGACGAACCCGATGCCCATCCCGAGCAGCAGGGCCATAGCCAGCAGGAAGGCCAGGCCGCTGTCGGCGCGCACGAAGGACAGCGCGAACAGCGCGATCGTCATGAGCGCCGTGCCCATGATGGGGAACTGGCGATAGCGGCCGGTGCGGCTGATCCACTGGCCGGAGAAGATGGACGACAGCAGCATGCCGGCGATCAGGGGCAGCATCTGCAGGCCCGCGGCCGTCGGCGTCTCGCCCTTGGCGACCTGCAGGAAGATCGGGATGTAGGTCACCGAGCCGAACATCGCGAAGCCGACCACCAGCCCCACGCCGCAGGCCACCTGGAAGGCCCGCTGCCGGAACAGGCGCAGCGGCAGGATCGGTTCCGCCGCGCGGCGTTCCACCAGCGGGAAGGCGATGAGCGCGGCCAGGCCCACCACGGCCGCGGCGGGCAGCCACGCCGAGCGCCAGGCTTCGCGCGTGCCGCCGACGTCCGCCACCAGCACCACCGCGGCGAGGCCGACGGCCAGCAGCAGGGCACCCGCGTAGTCGATGCGCCGCTTGCCCGTCGGGGGCGCGGACGGCAGGGTGGCGGCCACCAGCGCGAGGGCGACGAGGCCCAGCGGCAGGTTGAGGTAGAAGATCCAGCGCCAGGACAGGTGCGTGGCGAAGTAGCCGCCGATCACCGGCCCGGCGGCGCTGGCGAGACCGAACACCGCGCCGAACAGGCCCTGGTAGCGGCCCCGCTCGCGCGGCGGCAGCAGGTCCGCCACCACGGCCATCGCCGTCACCATCAGGCCACCGCCGCCGACCCCCTGCAGGGCGCGGAAGACGACCAGCTGCGCCATGTCGCGGCTCAGGCCGCACAGCGCCGATCCGACCAGGAAGATGACGACCGAGATCTGCAGCATGCGCTTGCGGCCGTACAGGTCGCCGAGCTTGCCGTACACGGGCGTGACGACCGTCTGCGCGAGCAGGTAGGCCGTGACGACCCAGGAGAGGCGCTCGAGCCCGCCGAGTTCGCCCACGATCACCGGCAGGGCTGTGCCGACGATGGTCTGGTCCAGCGCGGCCAGCAGCATCGAGATCAGCAGGCCGCCGATGGCTGGCAGGACGTTGCGTGCGGGAGCCGGCACGGCCGGCTCGGCCACGCCCGGAGGAGGTCGGTTCGCGGTGTCCACGCGGCGCAGCGTAGATGAGCCGTTGCGCACGCGGCGTAGGACGCGTGCGCAAGGGGCGAAGAGAAAGCTTCTTGGTGCGTTCAACGGGTCAGCGCAACACCCATGCGGCGAAATGAGCTGGTGGACGTCGCGCCGCTCGGGCCGGACCAGCCCGTGTCTGTCCGTCTCAGCGACTGTCCCCCGGCGCGGATGAGAACCGTTGCTCGTGCTGGCGCCGCGCCCGCGCCTCCTCCTTGATGTCGCTGAGCCGGACAGCCACGGACTGGTCCTGCAGCGCGTCGATCGCAACGGTGTGGCTTCGGTTGGTGCCGTCGCCGACGCGGACGGTCACGCCCTGGTTCGGGTCGGAGGCAACCGGCGCACCGTGGTAAACCGTGGTAGCCATCGGGCGCCCTTCTCTTGTCTCCCCGCAAATCGGTGAAGAACCAGAAAGAAGGCCGCCGCGGCGCTCGTCCCCGCCTGCGAGCCGCGAGCTTGCCGCTGCCCTCCTGTCAGGCCCTGCGTGCAATCTCGTCGGCGTCGACCTCGGGCAGCATGCGCAGCCCCCAGTACACGGCGCCGCCGATCGCCACGCCGAAGAACCAGCCGTACAGCCCCCACCACGCGGGCAGCAGCTGGCTGAAGTTCGGCAGGATGGTGGAGAACAGCATGCCCACGCCGGCCGCGACCAGCGCCTTCACGTGCCAGCCGCCCTGGTAGCGGTAGCGGCCGTGCTCGCGATAGAGCTCGTCGACCTGGATCCTGCCGCGCGCCACCAGGTAATAGTCGACCATGATGATCCCGAACAGCGGACCCATCGTGGAGCCGATCGCGCCGACGAAGCCCGCGGCGCTGCCTTCCCACGGCGCGAACGGGTACAGCACCAGAGCGATGGCCGCCGCGACGTACCCGCCGCGCTTGAAGCTGATCGCGCGCGGGAAGGTGTTGGAGATGTCGAAGGCGGCCGACACGAAGTTCGCCACCACGTTGATGCCCAGCGTGGCCACGCAGAAGGTGAACGCCGCGATGGCGGCCAGCAGCCAGCTGTCGAAGCGCGCCGAGATCTGCTCGGGGTGGATCAGCACCTCGCCGTACACCTTGAAGGCCGCGATGGTCGTGACGCCGGCGACCAGCGAGAACAGCAGCAGGTTGACCGGCAGGCCCCACAGGTTGCCGACCTTCACCGCCCGTTCGTCCCTGGCGTAGCGCGTGAAGTCGCAGAAGTTCAGGTACAGCGCCGCGAAGTAGGTGATCCAGACCGCGGCCACCGCAAGCAGCGAGGTGAACGATCCGGGCGCGCCGGGAACACCGGCATCCTTGGTCTTTTCCAGCAGCACGTCCTGCGGGATGCCGCTGTCGAACGAGAAGCCGCCGGCTTTCACCACCAGCCCGATGGCCAGCACCAGCATCGCCAGCCACACGCCGGGGCCGGCCCAGTCCTGGAAGCGGCGCACCGTCTCCATCCCGTGCTGGATGATCAGCAGCTGCAGAGCCCACACCACGACGTAGCAGATCACTTCCAGCCCCGAGTGGCCGAGGAAGTGCACGTCCTTGTGGAAGGCCATGAGCTGCGGCGAGCGCGTGAGCAGGGCCACGATGGCGCCGGAGGCGGCGGCCGTCTGCGCGCCGTACCAGAAGCAGGCGACGATGGCCCGCACGATGGCCGGGAAGTTGGCGCCCCACACGCCGAACGAGGCCCGTGCCAGCACCGGATAGGGCACGCCGGTGCGCGCTCCGGCCAGGCCCACCAGCGTCATCAGCAGGTAGATGACCAGCGAGCCGATGCCGATGGCCAGCAGGAAGTTGAGGAAGCTGCCGCACAGCAGGAACAGGCTGGCGGCGAGGTAGTAACCCCACAGGCTGTGGACGTCGGAGGTCCAGACGTTGAAGATGCTGAAAGCGCCCCACTTGCGCTGGGCCGGCGTGGTCGGCGCCAGGTCTTCGTTGGTGAGGCCGGGGCTGTAGCCCCGGGCGGTCCATTCGGGATGATCCATGCGTGCTCCTGGAGTGGTTGTCCCTTCGACGCCGCTGCGGACCCGGTCTGTGAGCGACCAGTGTCCGGCCGATGATGGATTCAGCGCAAGAGGTCGAACAGCGTGCGCGCGACCACCTTGGTGGCGCGCCGCAGGTCCTCGAGCTGCAGGTGTTCGTCGGCCCGCTTGGCATTCGATTCGAGCACCGTGCGCGGGCCGGCGCCATAGATGACGCCCGGGATGCCGGCCTCGCCGTACAGGCGCACGTCGGTGTACAGGGGCGTGCCCATGGCGGGGATCTCGACGCCGAACAGCTCCTGGCCGTGCTTGCGCAGCGCCTCGACCAGCGGCTGCTGCCCGGGCGTGGGCTGGAGCGCATTGGCCAGCAGCAGGCGCTTGATTTCCACCGTGACGCCGGGGCTGCGCGCGGCCGCATCGGCGATGGTCTGCCGCACCGCCGCCTCCACTTCCTGCGGGTTCTCTTCCGGGATCATGCGGCGGTCCAGCTTGAACACCACCTTGCCCGGAACGACGTTGGTGTTGGTGCCGCCCTCGATGCGGCCCACGTTCAGGTAAGGGTGGTGGATGCCGCGCACGCCCGAGTGCACCTGCCGGTACTGCGTGTTGAGTGCGTACAGCGCATCGAGGATCTTCACCGCGGCCTGCAGCGCGTCGACACCGGTGTCGGGGATCGCCGCATGCGCCATCCTGCCGTGGACGGTCACTTCGAGCTGCAGGCAGCCGTTGTGCGCCGTCACCACCTCGTAGCTGAAGCCGGCGGCGATCAGGAGGTCGGGCCTGGTGAGCTTGTGGGCGAGCAGCCAGCCCGGGCCGAGTTCGCCGCCGAACTCCTCGTCGTAGGTGAAGTGCAGCTCCACGCCGCCGCGCAGGCGGGCCTGCAGCGACTCCAGGGCGCGCACGGCGAAGGTGAAGCTGGCGAAGTCGCTCTTGCTCACCGCCGCCGCGCGGCCGTAGAGGCGGCCGTCCACGATCTCGGCCCCGTACGGATCGTGCGTCCAGCCCTCGCCGGGGGCGACCACGTCGCCATGGGCGTTCAAGGCCACGGTGCGGCCTTCTCCGTAGCGGCGCCGCACGATCAGGTTGGTGATGGATTCGAGCCCGCGCGCCTTCACTTCTGCCTCGGGGACGGCGTGCTTCTCCGCGGCGAAGCCGAAGCCGGTCAGCAGCTGCGCCGTGCGCTCGGCATGTGGCGCGTTGTTGCCGGGCGGCGTGTCGGTCGGCACGCGCACCAGTTCCTGCAGGAAGCGCACTTCCTCGTCGAAGTGGGCGTCGATCCAGGCGTCGAGTCGTTGGTAGTCGTTCATTGCGTTTCTTCCGCGAGCTGGGCGAGCAGGTGCGCGAAGGCCTGCACGGCAAGCTGCATGTCGTCGCTGGTGGTGGACTCCAGCGGGTTGTGGCTGATGCCCGCGTTCTGGCCGCGCACGAACAGCATCGCCTGCGGCATCACTTCGTGCAGCTTCATGGCGTCGTGGCCGGCGCCGCTGGGCATGCGGTACAGCGGCAGGCCCAGGGATTCGACGGCGCGTTCCCAGCGGGCCTGCCAGGCGGGCGCGCTGGGCGCGGCCGCGGCGCGCATCGTGGGCTCCACGCTGGAACGCAGGCCGCGCCGCTCGCAGATCTCCTGCAGCCTGGCGAGCACGTCGGCCACCAGCGCATCGCGCTGCGGGTCCTTCGGTGCGCGCAGGTCCAGCGTGAAGAGGCAGCGGCCCGGCACCACGTTGATGGAGCCGTTCGGCACTTCCAGGATGCCGATGGTGCCCACCGAGTCGCCGTCGCGGGCCGCGCGCTCCTCCACGAAGAGGGCGAGCTCCGCGACGGCCACCGCGGCGTCGCGCCGGCGGTCCATGGGCGTGGTGCCGGCGTGGCTGGCCATGCCGGTGACCTCGCACTGGTAGCGCACCCCGCCGTTGATGGAGGTGACGATGCCCAGCGGCAGGTCGAGCTCGTTGAGCACCGGGCCCTGCTCGATGTGCACTTCGACGAAGCCGAGGTAGCGCTTCGGGTCGCGCTGCAGTGCCGCGATCGCTTCAATGCTTGCCGGTAAACCGGCTTCCTGCATCGCCTGTCGCATGGGAATGCCTTGCGCATCCTTCTGGTCCAGCCAGCGCGGCTCGAACTGGCCGATCAGCGCGCCGGAGCCGAGGAAGGTGGCCTTGTAGCGCTGGCCTTCCTCCTCCGCGAAGCCCACGACCTCGAGGCCGAAGGGCAGCCGGCGGCCGGCGCGCGCGAGTTCACGCACGCAGGCCATCGGCGTGAAGATGCCCAGCCGCCCGTCGTACTTGCCGCCGTTGCGCACGGTGTCGTAGTGCGACCCCGTGAGGAGGTATTTCCCTCCCTCCCCCTTTGGGGGAGGGCCGGGGAGGGGGCGCTCCGGTGCATATCGCCCCACCACATTCCCCACCGCGTCCACCTCCACCTCATCGAACCCGCACTCCCGCATCCCCTGCGCGATCTCCTGCGCCGCGGCCCGGTGCGCCTCGGTCAGGTACGTGACCGTGAGCTGCCCCTTTTCCGCATAGCCCGGATCGCTGTGCCGCGCGAGGCTTTCGTGCCAGTCCCACACCAGGTTGCCCAGCGTGGGCTCGATGCCGAACTTGTCGTTCAGGCGCAGCTCCACGATGCGGTGGATGTTGCGCAAGGCCTCCGCGCGTTCGAACCCCGGATGGTTCTCCAGCCGCCGCGCGAAGGTCTCGATGATCTGCTGCCGCGAGAGCCCCGTGCCCCGCGGCCCGCGCACGGCCAGGATGAAGGGAAAGCCGAAGCGTGCGTTGTAGTCCGCATTGAGCTGCTGGATGCGCGCGAATTCCTCGGGCGTGCAGTCGGTGAGGCCCGCCTTGCCCTGCTCGCTGGTGGATTCGCTGGTGAGCGTCTTGGCCACCATCGCCTTGCCGGCGAGTTCGGGGTGGGCGCGGATCAGGGCCAGCTGTTTCTCGACGCCGGCCTCGCGCACGACGTCGGCCATTGCCTGCTTCAGGTGACCGAGCGAGCGGAAGGGTCGCTGCGCGAGGGCGGCCTCGGCGATCCAGGGCGAATGTTCGTACAGGCCGTCCAGCAGGCGCGCCGCCTCCGTGCGGTCGGCCGCATTGATCTGTTCGAGGGTGACGGCCATGTCAGGCCTCCTTGCAGGGGTGGACCTGCTGCCAGTGCCGCGCGATGTCGATGCGCCGGCACACCCACACGCGGTCGTGCCGCGCGATGTGGTCCAGGAAGCGTTGCAGCGCGGTGATGCGGCCGGGCCGGCCGAGCAGGCGGCAGTGCATGCCGACGCTCATCATCTTCGGCGCCTCCTCGCCTTCGGCGTAGAGCACGTCGAAGGTGTCGCGCATGTACTGGAAGAAGGGATCGGCGTGCGAGTAGCCCTGCGGCAGGGCGAAGCGCATGTCGTTGCAGTCCAGCGTGTAGGGCACGACCAGGTGGTCGGCCGTGCTGCCGTCGGTCTTGCGCACCTTCATCCAGAAGGGCAGGTCGTCGCCGTAGTAGTCGCTGTCGTAGGCGAAGCCGCCGTCGTCCACGACGAGGCGGCGCGTGTTGGGGCTGTCGCGCCCGGTGTACCAGCCCAGGGGGCGCTCGCCGGTGAGCTTCTGGAGGATCTCCATGGCGATGCGCATGTGCTCGCGTTCGGTGGCCTCGTCGAGGTTCTGGTAGTGGATCCAGCGCCAGCCGTGGCAGGCGATCTCGTGCCCGAGTTCCACGAAGGCGTGCGCGAGCTCGGGGTAGCGCTGAAGCGCCATGCTGATGCCGAACACCGTGAGCGGCAGGCCGCGGCTTTCGAACTCGCGCAGGATGCGCCAGACGCCGGCGCGCGAGCCGTACTCGTAGATCCCCTCCATGCTCAGGTGCCGCGCGGGGAAGGCCGGCGGGTTGAACATCTCGGAGAGGAACTGCTCGGAGCCGGGGTCGCCGTGCAGCACGCAGTTCTCGCCGCCTTCCTCGTAGTTCAGGACGAACTGCACCGCGATGCGGGCGTTGCCCGGCCACTGCGCGTGGGGCGGATGGCGGCCGTAGCCGGCCAGGTCGCGCGGATAGGGCGCGGTGCTGTCGTAAAGAGTGCTCATGAGAGTGCCAGTGCGATGTCGTGGGTGGGCACGGGGCGGTCGAAGGCGAGGCCTTCCTCCACGTGCAGGAGGTGCTCCTGCATCAGCTTGACGGCGCGCTTCTCGTCCTTCGCCGCCAGCGCCTTGACCAGTTCGACGTGTTCCTGCTGCGAGTGGACAGCGGCGGCTTCGCGCTGGTACATCAGGGCGATGAGCGAACTGCGCGAGACGAGGTCGCGCACGATCTGCGTGAGCACGGCGTTGCCGGTGAGTTCGGCCATGCGCACGTGGAAGTCGCCCAGCAGCTGGGAGCGCTCGCCCGCGTCGCGCCGGTCCACCGCCGCCTTCTCCTGCGCCATGTGCTCGCGCAGGGCGCGGATCCGGGCGGGCGTGAGCTTGCGCAGGAACTCGCGCACCATTTCGGCCTCGAGGATGCGGCGCACCTGGAACACCTGGCGGGCCTCCTCCACCGTGGGCGCGGCGACGAAGGCGCCGCGCGCCGGCTCCATGCGCACCAGGTGCTTCTGCGCGAGCTGGAACAGCGCCTGCCGCACCAGCGTGCGCGAGACGCCGAAGTGGTCCGCCAGCTTCTGCTCCGCCAGTTTCGTGCCCGGCTGCAGCCTGTGCTCGACGATGGCCCGCGTCAGCGCATCGACGATCGTGCGGGTGGGGGACGCATCCATGCGGCGCATGATAGCGATGTGCCGGCAAAGTGTATACACTGCCGTCCACAATCCGCAGTGGATGCAACGGGGAACAGAGCGATGGGCCTGAGCACGCACGTCCTGGACACCATGCACGGCACGCCGGCCGGCGGCATGGCCGCCGAGCTGTACGCGACCGGCGGCGCCGGCGGGCCGGCGCTGCTCAAGCGCTTCGTGCTCGACGTCGACGGGCGCAGCCCGGACGGCCCGCTGTTCGACCATGCCAGCCTGAAGAAGGGCACTTACCGGCTGGTGTTCGACGTCGCGGCGTACTTCCGCGCGCGCGGCGTGACGCTGCCGGATCCGCCTTTCCTCGACCGCGTGACGCTGGACTTCGGCATCGCCCACGAGGACCAGCATTACCACGTGCCGCTGCTGGTGAGCCCGTGGAGCTATTCGACGTATCGCGGCTCGTGATCGGCCTTCCGTCCTCCCCGCGCAGGCGGGGATCCAGTGCGCCCCCCGAAGAACGGGTCTTCACCGATTTCCGGGGAGACCCGACGAAGGCCGGTCGATTTCGACCACGGTTCGGCGGTTGCCTTCGACCCGGACCAGGACGTGACCGTCCGCCTCGGCGACTGTCCCCCGGCGCGGATGAGAACCGTGCCCC
>NZ_JBBKTQ010000045.1:0-19637 GCF_037890035.1 Ramlibacter sp. AN1133 | reverse complement strand
GGTCACGCCCTGGTCCTCCCCCGCGCGGATGCGAGCGCACTGTCCCTCGGTGAGCTCGCCTCGAGGTCGGCGACGGCGCCAAGCGAAGCCGCACTGTTGCAATCGACACGCTGCAGGACCAGTCCGTGGCTGTCCGGCTCAGCGACATTAAGGAGGAGGCGCGGGCGCAATGCCAGCACGGGCAACGGTTCTCATCCGCGCCGGGGGACAGTCGCTGAGACGGACAGCCACGGACTGGTCCGGCCCGAGTTGCGCGAACGCCCACCGGACACGGCTCCCGGCGGTGGCCGGGCGGAGATCAACCCATCATGCCGCGCCCACCGGCTCCTGCAGCGCCTTGCGCCTGACGACATCGATGTTGTTGCGCAGCGCATAGAGCTCGTCGGCGTACGAGAGCGGCACCGTGATGCGGCCGACGCGGTCGTCCAGCGCGTCGAGCTCGCGCACCACCTCGACGGCGTTGCGCGGCTCGGCATGCAGGCGGTTCTCGATGTCGCGCAGCTGCCCGTACCAGCGGAACACCCGCGAGCGGATGCGGAACTGGTAAAGCGGCGGCACGATGCGCGACAGCGGCAGCAGCACGGCCAGGATGATGCCCAGCGCGAGCCACATGCGCTCGATGAGGTTGGCCAGCCAGAACGGCAGCCAGCGCTGCAGGAAAGGCTGGCCGCTGCGGATCGTGCGCTCGGCCTCGCGCGACACCGGGTACTCGGTGCGCTCGATGTTCGGGAAGCTGCCCGCGCGGTTGAACCAGCCGGCCGGGCCGTGCAGGTCGCGCGCCGCCTGCGCGAACAGCTGCAGCAAGGCGGGGTGCGTGGACTCGCGCGCCAGCAGCGACGTCGTGGTGGCGACGAGGCGCGCGTCCTGCGGCGGCAGGTCGTGCGCCAGGTCGACGATGCCGCGCGGCAGCACCACCGGGGTGAGGAAGGGCATGCGGCGCGAATAGGCCTCGCTCTGCGTGAAGTCCATCAGCTTGACGCTCGGCGTCTGCAGCAGCATCTGCACCATCAGCGATTCCGGCGCGGAGGCGAACACGATCGCGTCGAGTTCGCCGGCCAGGAAGCCCATCGCCGCCGCCGTCTGGTCCAGCCGCGTGACCTTCATCTTCGCCAGGTCCATGCCGTTGGCCTCGAGCAGCCGGCGCATGATGCCCGGCGCCCCGCTGCCGCGCGCGCCGATGTTCACGCGCAGGTCCTGCAGCTGCGTCAGCGAGTTCAGCGCGCCGCCAGGGATCTTCTTCGCCGCCTCCTCGCGGTAGAACAGCCAGACCGGCTCCACGAACAGGCTGCCGAGCGAGACGATGCCGCTTTCCTCGTTCGCATTGCGCTCGCTGCTGCCGCCCTGCACGAATCCGAGGTCCGCCTTGCCGGCGCGCAGCAGGCGCAGGTTGGCGGGCGAGCCCTCGCTGGGCACCAGCACCACCTCGATGCCGTAGGCCTTGAGCGCCTTCTGGTAGCGCTTGCCGAATTCGTCGTAGGCGCTCTGGGCCGGGCCGGTGGCCAGCGTCACCCGCTTGGGCGGGTTCGGGTCCAGCCACCAGTACGCCAGCACCAGCAGGCCGACCGCCAGCAGCGCGATCGGCCCGGCGGAGATCAGCAGGTCGCGGATGGACACCAGCGTGTAGCGCAAGACACGCACCGCCTTCATGCGAGTTCGCCGCAGGCGGGCAGCTGCAGGCCGTCGACGGTGATGCCGCGCGCGGCGCGCACCGCACGCACCACGGCCAGCGTGCAGGCCTCGGCGGCCATGGTGGCGAGCGTCACCATGCCCGGGCTGCGGCCGCTCTCGCCGGTGCCGAGCGCGAACAGCGTATCGCCGTCGAACACCGTGTGCGCCGGATTGATCGCGCGCGCCAGCCCGTCGTGGCCGACGGTGGCCAGGCGCGCGGCCTGGGCCTTGGTGATCACCGCATCGGTGGCGATGACGCCGATCGTGGTGTTGGTGCCGGCGATCACCGGGCGCGGCACTTCCCCGCGCAGCAGCGCGCGCCGGGTGTCGAACAGGTGCAGGCCGTCGGCGCTGCGCGCGCCGGCGAGCAGTTCGCCCGTTTCGGGATCGAGCACGTCGCCCAGCGCGTTGCAGGCGACGATCGCACCGACCGTCACGCCGTCGACCGTGACCGAAGCGGAGCCTATGCCGCCCTTCATCCCGCGCTGCAGGCCGAACACCTTGCCCACCACGGCACCGGCGCCGGCGCCGACGTTGCCCTCCTGCGGCGCGGTGCGCGCCGCGGCCTGGCAGGCGGCGTAGCCGGCGGCGGCATCCGGGCGGATGCGGTGGTCGCCCAGCGGCAGGTCGAACAGCACCGCGGCAGGCACGATGGGCACGCGGGCGGGGCCGACCTCCAGGCCGATGCCCTGTTCGTCGAGCCAGCGCATGACGCCGCTCGCGGCGTCCAGGCCCCACGCGCTGCCGCCCGCCAGCAGCACCGCGTGCACGCGTTCCACGGTGTTGGCGGGATGCAGCAGGTCGGTCTCGCGGGTACCGGGCGCGGCGCCGCGCACGTCCACGCCGGCGACCGCGCTGCCGCGCGCCAGCACCACGGTGCAGCCGGTGGGCCGGCGCGGATCGGTGAAGTGGCCGACCGCTATGCCCGCCACTTCCGTGATGGATGAAATCATGGGGCAATTATGGTCGGGGCGCGGCACTGCTCGGCAGGGGGAAGCGGCATCCGCACAACGCCCGAGCCCCCGCCGGGGGCAACCGAACTACCATCCGGTGCCATGAGCCCGACACGAACAACTCTACCGGTCATCGCCTACTTCTCGATGGAGATCGCGCTCGAGGAGGGCATTCCCACGTACAGCGGCGGCCTCGGCGTGCTGGCGGGCGACATGATGCGCAGCGCGGCCGACCTGGGCGTGCCGATGGTGGGCGTGACCCTCGCCAGCCGGGCCGGCTACTTCCGCCAGGAGATCCAGGACGGCGCGCAGGTCGAGCGGCCCGAGCACTGGGACCCGGCCCTGCGCTGCCGCCGCCTGCCCTACAAGGTGGTGGTGCGCGTGGGCAACCGCGACGTGTGGCTGGGCGCGTGGCAGTACGACGTGCCCTCGGCGCGGCGCGCCCCGATGGGCGTGCCCGTGATCCTGCTGGACACGGACCTGCCGGAGAACAACGAGGAAGACCGCACGCTCACGCACTGGCTGTACGGCGGCGACACCACCTACCGGCTGCGCCAGGAGATCGTGCTGGGCGTGGGCGGCGTGCGCATGCTGCGCACCCTGGGCCTGAAGGTGCAGAAGTACCACCTGAACGAGGGCCACTCGGCGCTGCTGACGCTGGAGCTGCTGCGCGAACTCGGCGCCGCCGAAGCCAGCGGGCCCCTGCTGGACGAGGCGATCCAGGAAGTGCGCCGCCACTGCGTGTTCACGACCCACACGCCGGTCGAAGCCGGCCACGACCGCTACGCCTATCCGCTGGCGGAGCAGTGGCTCGGCGGCCTGGTCGACCCACGCATCCTGCGCGCGCTCGGCGGCCCCGAGCGCCTGAACATGACCCGGCTGGCGCTGGCCACCTGCGGCTGGGTGAACGGCGTGGCGGGCCGCCATGCGGAAACCTCGCGCGCCCTGTTCCCGGGCTACGAGGTGCACGCGATCACCAACGGCGTGCACGCGCAGCGCTGGACCTCGGATCCGTTCCAGGGCCTGTACGACCGCTACATCCCCCAGTGGGTGCATGAGCCGGAGCTGCTGGTGCGGGCGCTGCGCATCCCGCAGGAGGAGATCGCGGCGGCGCACCACCAGGCCAAGCAGGCGCTGCTCGAATCGGTGGCAGGGCTGGAGGGCGGCTCGCGCCTCGATCCGGCGCGCTTCACCATCGGCTTCGCGCGCCGCATGACGGACTACAAGCGTCCCGGCCTGCTGTTCTCCGACCTGGAGCGCATGCGCTCGATCGCGCGGCGCTTCCCCTTCCAGGTGATCGTCGCCGGCAAGGCGCACCCGCACGACCAGCCCGGGCACCGGCACATCGAGCAGCTGCACCTGTGGGCCCGGGAGCTGGCCGCCACCATTCCCGTCGTCTTCGTCCCCGACTACCGGCTCGAGGTGGCCCGCCGCATGGTCGCGGGCGTGGACCTGTGGCTGAACACGCCGCAGCCGCCGCTCGAAGCCTCGGGCACCAGCGGCATGAAGGCGGCGCTCAATGGCGTGCCCAGCCTCAGCGTGCTGGATGGCTGGTGGATCGAAGGTTGGGAAGAGGGCATCACCGGCTGGGCGATCGGCATCGACGGCGGCGACCAGGAAGCCCACCGCCACGCGGCCTCGCTGTACGAGAAGCTGGAGCACACCGTGCTGCCCACCTTCTACGAGCAGGGCCCGGTGTGGTCCATGATCATGAAGTCGGCCATCGCGCGCAACGGCTCGTACTTCAACAGCCACCGGATGATCCGGCGCTACGCCTCCGAGGCGTACTGGGGCTGATTCAGCCGGCGACCGCGAGGCAGGCCCGGGCGCAGCGGCGGCAGGCTTCCGCGCATTGCTGGCAGTGGTCGGCGTCGTGCTCGGCGCACTCGTCGGCACAGGCCTCGCAGACGTCCGCGCACACGCGGCACACGGGCGGCACGTGGTCGCTGCCGCCCGCCATGAAGGACAGCGCCAGCTGGCACACCTGCGCGCAGTCGGTGTCCAGCGCGATGCAGCGCACCAGGTGCTGCACGTGCGCCTCCTGCAGGCAGCAGGCGGCGCAGTGGTTGCACGCCACGATGCAGGCGTGGCAGGCGGCGATGCACTCCTGGTAGTCCTCGTACTTCTCGTGTGACATGGCGCTCTCCTTGCGCGCAGTCTAGGGGCAGGAATCTCTTCCATGCGTGTGCGATTCCGCCTCGCCCGGCGGCTGGCGGCGCCCGGCCTGCAGCCTGCTTGACAAGCGTCAAGCCCCCGACCGGCCGTGCGGGCCAATCTGTCGAGGAGAGACCACCCATGCGCCTGACCTTCCTCGGTGCCGCCGGCACGGTGACCGGCTCCAAGTACCTGCTCGAGCACGACGGACGACGCGTGCTGGTCGACTGCGGCCTGTTCCAGGGCCTCAAGCAGCTGCGCCTGCGCAACTGGGATGTGCTGCCCGTGGCGGCCCGCGACGTGCACGCCGTGGTGCTCACGCACGCCCACATCGACCACAGCGGCTACCTGCCGGCACTGGCGAAGCAGGGCTTCCACGGCCCCGTCTTCTGCACCGCGGCCAGCGCCGAACTGGCGGCGCTGCTGCTGCCCGACTCCGGCCACCTGCAGGAGGAAGACGCGCTCTATGCCAACCGGCACGGCTTCTCCAAGCACCACCCGGCCCTGCCGCTGTACACCGAGCAGGACGCGCGGGCCGTGCTGCACCTGCTGCAGCCGCAGGGATTCGGCGCGGCCTTCGAGCCCGTGCCCGGGCTCGAGGTGCGCTTCAGTCCGGCCGGCCACATCCTCGGGGCGGCCAGCGTCCACGTCGCCTGGGACGGCGGCTCGGTGCTCTTTTCCGGCGACCTCGGGCGCGACGACGACACCGTGATGCGCGCCCCGGCCGCCCCGCCGGCCGCCGACTACGTGGTGATGGAGTCGACCTACGGCGACCGGGAGCACCCGAAGGAGGACGTGGCCTCGGTGCTGGCCGAGACCGTCCAGCGCACGGCGGCGCGCGGCGGCATCGTGGTGGTGCCGGCGTTCGCCGTCGGGCGCGCGCAGGCGCTGCTGTACCTGCTGGGGCAGCTGCGGCGCGCCGGCCGCATCCCGGATCTTCCGGTGTTCCTGAACAGCCCGATGGCGGCGGACGTCACGCAGATCTACCACCGCCACCGCGGCGAGCACCGGCTCGACGCGCAGCAATGCCAGGCCATGTGCCAGACCGCGCGCGTGATCAACAGCGTGGAGGAGTCGCGCAAGCTCAACGAGCTGCGCTTCCCCGCCGTGATCGTCTCCGCCAGCGGCATGGCCACCGGCGGCCGCGTGGTGCACCACCTCAAGGCCTTCGCGCCGGACCGCCGCAACACCATCCTGCTGGCCGGCTACCAGGCGGCGGGCACGCGCGGCGCGGCGCTGGTGGCGGGCGCGCGCGAGATCAAGATCCACGGCGCCTACGTTCCGGTGCGCGCGGAGGTCGTGAGCCTGGGCTCGCTGTCGGCCCACGCGGACCGCGAGGAACTGCTGGCGTGGGCGGGGCGGCTGCCGCGCGGGCCGAAGCGCCTGTTCATCACCCACGGGGAGCCGGTCGCCGCCGACAGCCTGCGCCTGGCCCTGGAGGAGCGCCACCGCTGGTCCTGCACCGTGGCGGAACACCTGCAGGCGGTGACCCTGTGATGACGGGGGGCTGAAGCGCGATGCACATCACCGCGCGCCTGCTTCGCATCAACCTTGCCCTGTGGGGCCAGTTCCTGTGGTGGGCCACGGTGCAGCTCGGGCTGCGCCGGCCCCGCGTCTCGCCCGCGCACAGGCTCGCGTGCCTGCTGGAGCGCCTGGGCACCACCTTCGTCAAGCTGGGGCAGGGCGTGAGCCTGCACCGGGAGTTCCTGCCCGACGAATACGTGGCGGAGCTGCAGCGGCTGCAGGACCACGTCGAACCCTTCGATCCCGCCGTGGCCCGGCGCGAGGTGGAGCGCTCGCTCGGGCCGATCGAGCAGGTCTTCGCCTCCTTCGAGGAGCAGCCTTTCGCCGCCGGTTCGATCGCGCAGGTGCACCACGCCACGATGCCCGACGGCCGCGCCGTGGTGGTCAAGATCCGCCGCCCGGGCATCCGCCGCACCATCGAGCAGGACGTCCGCATCCTGCGCTGGTTCATCCGCAGCGTGCTGTGGCTGATGCCTTCCGCGCGCCGCCTGCGCCCCTACGACCTGGTGGACGAACTGGCGCGCAACCTGGCGCACGAGATCGACTTCCGGCAGGAGGCGATGAACAACCAGCGCTTCGGCGAGATCTTCCGCGGCTCGCTGGAGATCACCGTGCCGGCGGTGATCGACGGCCTCTACACCGAATGGGTCATGGTGCAGGAGATGGTGCCGGGCCGCCGCATCGACGATCCGGCGCTGGCCGCGCAGGGGCCGCGCCTGGCCCGCGCGCTGGTCGAGGCCTACCTGTGGATGTTCTTCCACGAGGGCGTGTTCCACGCCGATCCGCACCCGGGCAACCTGATCGTGCGCGAGGACGGCCGCATCTGCCTGCATGATTTCGGCCTGGTCGGCTTCCTGGACCGCGGCACGCGCCTGAACCTCGTCGCCTTCATGCTGGCCTTCGCGCAGCAGGACGCCGACTGGGTGCTCGATGCCTTCCTGGATCTCGGCGTGCTGGCCGGCCACATCGACCGCCAGCACCTGCGCATGGGGCAGGAGGAGATCATCCGCGACTACGCCCGGCGGCCGCTGGGCGAATGGTCCTTCGGCGAGGTGTTCATGCGCGTCACGCGCATGGGGCACGGGCACAGCATGCGCATGCCGCACCACCTGCTGGTGCTGATGCGGGCGATGTTCCTGATGGAAGCCAACGTGCGCCGGCTCGACCCGGGGTTCAACCTGGTGCAGGGCCTGTTCACGCGCGCCGGCGCCGTGCTGCAGGAAGCCGAAGCCGGCAACCCGGTGGTGCCGGTCGACCGGCTCAAGTTCGAGTCGCTGCTGCTCGCGCGCCAGGCGCCGCGCAGCCTCGGGCGCATGGTGCACGAACTGCGCGAGCTGGCGCAGGGCTTCGAGGCGCGGACCTGGCGCGACGAGCGGGCCCGTTCGCGCACCGATCCGTCGCGCCGGCTGGCCGCCGCGGTGGCGGCGCTGGGGCTCTACGTGGCCTCGGCCTGGCTGCTGGTGCAGCACCCGGGGCTCGAGGCGCTGGGGCTGCCGGTGCTGCCCACGGTGGGCTTCGCCTTCGCGGCGCTGCTCACCTGGTCCTGCGTGCGCAAGGAGTGAGCCGCGGGCTTACTTCGCCGCCTCGATGTGCGTGACGATCAGCGCGCCCTTGTCGGACTCGGCGCGGAAGCGCACCTTGTCGCCGGCCTTGAGGTTCTTCAACTGCTCCGGCTTGGTCGCGCGGAACACCATGGTCATGGCGTCCATGTCCAGGTTGGCGATGCGCTCGTGCTTGATCGTGACCTTGGCGCCGGCGGTGTCGATCTTGCGGACTTCGCCGGCGGTCATGGCGGTGGCCGCAGCGGCGGCGGGTTGCTTGGCGGCTTCACCGGCCGCCCAGGCGCCGGACATGGCGGCGAGCGACAGGGCGGCGGCGAGGAAATGGATTCGGTTCTTCATGGGGGGCCCCTCGGATTCGGATTCGTTGAACTTTAAACGGATGGCGCCTTCGGAGCGCCGACGCAGGATGGATCCGATTGTCGGATATCAGTTCCGATCCATTTTCGCGGCTGGTGCCAGGGCGCTGTCGGAGCGAAGCCAAACTGCTGCATGCAGCCGGGTTTCGGCCAGCAGGTGAGTGGTGTTCGGCGACAGCAGTCGGAGTCCCGTGGAGCCGCCTATTCCGCAGCCGCCAGCGCCGGCGCCGGCGCCGTGGCCGCCTGGCGCAACTGCCGCCGCAGCTCCCATTCCTTGACAAGGCCGTAGATGGCGGGAATGACCACGAGCGTGAGGACCGTCGACGAGATCATCCCGCCCACCATGGGCGCCGCGATGCGGCTCATCACCTCGGAGCCGGTGCCCGTGCCCCACATGATCGGCAGCAGGCCGGCCATGATCGCCACCACCGTCATCATCTTGGGCCGCACGCGTTCGACGGCGCCTTCCATGATCGCGCCGTAGAGGTCGGCGACCCGCGGGGTGCGCGCCTCCATCGCGCAGTTCGCGCGCACCTCGCTCCAGGCGTTGTCCAGGTAGATCAGCATCACGACGCCGGTCTCGGCCGCCACGCCTGCCAGCGCGATGAAGCCCACGGCGACCGCGACCGACAGGTTGTAGCCCAGCATCCACATCAGCCACACGCCGCCCACCAGCGAGAAGGGCACGGAGAGCATCACGATCAGCGTTTCGGTCAGGCGCCGGAAGTTCAGGTACAGCAGCATGAAGATCGTCAGCAGCGTGATCGGCACCACGATCTTCATGCGCTCGATGGCGCGTTCCATGTACTCGAACTGGCCGCTCCAGGTGGCGTAGTAGCCGGGCGGGAACTTCACCTGCTCGGCCACCGCCTTGCGCGCCTCGGCCACGTAGGAGCCGATATCGCGGTCGCGGATGTCGACGAAGATGTAGGCGGACAGCAGCGCGTTCTCCGTGCGGATGCCGGGCGTGCCGCGCGCGACCTCCACGCGTGCCACCTGGCCGAGCGGGATCATGTTGCGGCCGTCCATGGTGGGCACCAGCACCTCGCGCTCGATGCGCTGCGGGGTGGAGCGCAGGTCGCGCGGATAGCGCACCGTGACGCCATAGCGTTCGCGCCCTTCCACCGTGGTGGTGACCATGTCGCCGCCCAGCGCGGTGCCGATCACCTCCAGCAGTTCGCCCACCGACAGGCCGTAGCGCGCGAGCTGCGCCCGGTCCGGCTCGATGTTCAGGTAGGAGCCGCCGGTGATGCGCTCGGCGAACGCCGACGTGGTGCCGGGCACCGTCTTGACCACGCTCTCGATCTGCTTGGCGACGTTCTCCATCTCCGCCAGGTCCTTGCCGAAGACCTTGATGCCGATCGGCGTGCGGATGCCGGTGGACAGCATGTCGATGCGGGCCTTGATCGGCATGGTCCACGCGTTCGACACGCCCGGGAACTGCAGGGCCTTGTCCAGTTCGGCGATCAGCTTGTCGGTGGTCATGCCCGGCCGCCATTCGGATTCGGGCTTGAGGTTGACCACGGTCTCGAACATCTCCACCGGCGCGGGGTCGGTGGCCGTCGCCGCGCGGCCGGCCTTGCCGTAGACGGAGGCGACCTCGGGGAAGCTCTTGATGATCTTGTCCTGCGTCTGCAGCAGTTCGGCGGCCTTGGTGATGGACATGCCGGGCAGCGAGGAAGGCATGTACAGCAGCGTGCCTTCGTTGAGCGTGGGCATGAACTCGGTGCCCAGGCGCAGGGCCGGATAGAGCGTGGCGCCCATCACCAGCAGCGCCGCCACGATGGTCATCTTCTTCCAGCGCATCACGCCGGAGATGACGGGACGGTAGATCCAGATCAGGAAGCGGTTCACCGGGTTCTTCGCCTCCGGCAGGATGCGCCCGCGGATGAACAGCATCATCAGCACCGGCACCAGCGTCACCGACAGCAGCGCGGCGCCCGCCATCGAGAAGGTCTTGGTGTAGGCCAGCGGCGAGAACAGGCGGCCCTCCTGCGATTCCAGCGTGAACACCGGCAGGAAGGAGACGGTGATGATCAGGAGCGAGAAGAACAGCGCAGGTCCCACCTCCATGCAGGCCTCCAGCATGGCGGCCGCGCGCTGCGCCGCCGTGTGCCTGGGGGGCAGCCGCTCCAGGTGCTTGTGCGCGTTCTCGATCATCACGATCGCCGCATCCACCATCGCGCCGATGGCGATGGCGATGCCGCCCAGGCTCATGAGGTTGGAGTTCATGCCCAGCAGCCGCATCGCGATGAAGGCGATCAGCACGCCGACCGGCAGCATCAGGATGGCCACCAGCGCCGAGCGCACGTGCAGCAGGAAGACGATGCAGACCGCCGCCACGATCAGGCTTTCCTCCAGCAGCGTGCGCTTGAGGGTGTCGATCGCGCGGTAGATCAGGTCCGAGCGGTCGTACACCGACTGGATGGTCACGCCGGCGGGCAGGCCGGAGGAGATCTCTGCCACCTTTTCCTTGAGGTTGCGGATCACCTCCAGCGCGTTGGCGCCGTAGCGCGCCATGGCGATGCCGGAGACGACTTCGCCCTCGCCGTTGAGTTCGGCGATGCCGCGGCGCTCGTCGGGGGCGAGCTCGACGCGCGCGATGTCGCGGATCAGCACGGCGGTGCCGCCTTCCGTCTTCACCGCGAGCTGCTCGATGTCGGCCGGGCCGCGCAGGTAGCCCTTGCCCCGCACCATGTACTCGGTCTCGGCCATCTCCACCACGCGCCCGCCGACGTCGCGGTTGGAGTCGCGGATCACCTGCGTGACCTTGGACAGCGGGATGCCGTAGCTGCGCAGCTTGGCAGGATCGACCGTGACCTGGTAGGTCTGCACGAAGCCGCCGATGGACGCGACTTCGGCGACGCCGTGCGCCTTGGTGAGCTGGTAGCGGATGAACCAGTCCTGGATGCTGCGCAGTTCCGCCAGCGTGCGGTCCCTGGCCAGCACCACGTACTGGTACACCCAGCCCACGCCGGTGGCGTCCGGCCCGAGCTGCGGCGACACGCCCTTGGGCATGCGGCCGGAGGCGAAGTTCAGGTATTCCAGCACCCGGCTGCGGGCCCAGTAGATGTCGGTGCCGTCCTCGAAGATGATGTAGACGAAGGAGGCGCCGAAGAACGAGAAGCCGCGCACCACCTTCGACTTGGGCACGGCGAGCATCGCCGTGGTGAGCGGGTAGGTGACCTGGTCCTCCACCACCTGCGGCGCCTGGCCCGGGTACTCGGTGTAGACGATGACCTGCACATCCGACAGGTCGGGCAGGGCGTCCAGCGGCGTCTTCAGCACCGCGTACATGCCCCCCAGCACCACGAACAGCGTGGCGAGCAGCACCAGGAAGGGATTGCGCCCCGACCAGACAATGATCCTGGACAGCATGGGCGCTCCTAGCGGTGCACGTGACCAGCGGCGGCGGGCGTGATCGAGGTGATCACCCATTCGCCCCGGCCCCGCTCCACGAATTCGAAATCGACCTTGTCGCCGGGCTTCACGGCCCGCAGCAGGCCGTCGTTGGCCACCTTGAACTCCATGGTCATGGCGGGCCACTTCAGCGTGGCGATCGGTCCGTGGTTCAGGCTGATCGTGCCGGCCTTCGCGTCGAACTCGTCGACCGTGCCCTGGCCCTTGTGGCCGGCGGCCGCCGGTGCCGCGGGCGCGCCCGCTGCTGCCGGTGCGGCGGAAGATGCCGCGCCCAGCGCCGGCGTGCCGTGCCCCTGGTGGCCGCCGAGCGAATGCACCGCCGCCTTCAGGTTGCTTTCGGCATCGATCAGGAAGTTGGCCGCGACGACCACCTGCTCGCCTTCGCGCACGCCCTCGAGCACCTGCACGAAGGCATCGCCGCGGGCGCCCAGCTTCACCTCGCGCGGGTCGAAGCGGCCTTCGCCCACCTGCACCAGCACCACGCTGCGCGTGCCGCTGTCGATCACCGCGGAGTCGGGCACGGTGAGCACCGGCCGCGCATTGCCGGCGGCCAGTTCCACCTGCGCGAACATCGCCGGCTTGAGCAGCTGCCCGGGGTTGGGCAGCTCGATGCGCACGGGCACCGTGCGCGTCTCGGCCTTCATCGTGGGGTACACGTAGGTCACGGTGCCGGGGAAGGTGCGCTCGGGGTAGGCGTTGATGCGCACCATCGCCCGGGTACCGGGCCGCATCGCGGCGATGTCCTGCTCGAAGACGTCGGCGATGACCCAGACCGAGCCGAGGTCCGTCACCTGGTACAGCATCTCGCCGGGCATGAAGCGCATGCCCTGCACCGCCTTCTTGTCGGTGACGATGCCGCCCACCGGCGAGCGGAAGGTGACGGTGCGGCGGACCTCGCCGCTGCGCGCCAGGGCGTCGACCTGCTCGGCCGGGATGTCCCAGTTGCGCAGGCGCGCCAGGCTCGACTCGGCCAGCTGCTTCATGCCGCCGGCGGCATCGCTGCCGGCGCCCGAGAGCGCCCGCATGCCCTGCACCGCGATCGCGTATTCGCGCTGCGCCGAGACCAGCTCGGGGCTGTAGACCTCGAACAGGGCCTGGCCGCGCGCCACCGGCTGGCCTGTGGCGTTGACGTGCAGGCGCTCGACGTAGCCTTCGAACTTGGCCGTCACCGTGTACACGCGGCGTTCATCGGGCTCGACCCGGCCGCTCGCCCGCACCAGGCGCGCCAGCGGCCGCATGGCCACCGCCTCGACGCGCACGCCGAGCTTCTGCACCTTGTCGGCGCTCATGCGCACCTGGCCCGCGGGGGCCGCGCCGCGGTCCTGGTCCTCGCCCTCGTAGACCGGGATGTAGTCCATGCCCATCTGGTCCTTCTTCGGCGTGGGCGAGGTGTCCGGCAGCCCCATCGGGTTGCGGTAGTAGAGGACCTTGCGCGGCGCAGGGGCGGAGGCCACGGGGCCGGCCGCGCTGGCCTGGGTGGAGCCGGCCGCGCCCGCTTGCTGGCGCGCCTCCCACCAGCGGCCGCCGGCGATGCCGGCCACGGCCATGGCGACGACCAGGGGGATGACGATGGTGTTCTTCACAGCGGTTCTCCCAGGGTCCGTTCGATCTCGGCGATGCGCATCTGCTGCTCCACCTGCACCTTGATCAGGTCCAGCCGCGACTTGCGCGTCTGGCGCTGCGCTTCCAGCAGGGTGGCGAAATCGACCTTGCCGTTCTCGTAGGCGGCCACGGCCGATTGCAGCACCAGCTCGGACTGCGGCAGCTGCCGGGTGGCGATGAGGACCTCGCTGCGGCGCGCCGCATCGAGCGCCGAGAGCTGTTCCTCCAGGTCGGAGGCGGCCTGGACGGCTGCCGCCTCGGCCCGCGCGCGCGCGGCCTCGACCATCGCGGCGGCCTCGCTTTCCTGCGCGCGGCGCACGCCCTGCTGCAGGGGGATGTTCACTTCCACCATCAGGCCCCAGGTCGTGATGCGCGAACCCGTCTGGCTGGGGGAGATGCCGACGGTGAAGTCCGGATAGCGGTTGCGCAGCGCCAGCTCGCGGTTGGCCTGCGCCGCCTGCAGGCGGGCCGCCTCGGTGCGCAGGGTGGCGTTGCCCGTGCGCATGCGCTCGGCGAGCACCTGCGGCTCGAGCGCCGCGGCGGCCACCGAGGGCAGCTCGCGCGGCTCGGCCAGCGTGGCCGCGGGGGCGCGCCCCAGCAGCGCATTGAGGCGCGCGCGCTGCTGCCGCTTGTCGTTGGCGACGCCTATCAGTTCACCGCGGATCGCGGTCTGTTCGAGCTGGGCGCGGATCGCATCCTGCTGGGGCACCAGGCCGCCGGCGTAGCGGCTTTGCGCCACCTGCTCCAGTCGGGTGACGAGCTCCAGCAGTTCGCCGGTGATGCGCTCGTTCTGCGCCGCCAGGTAGTACTGGGCGAAGGCGGTGCGCAGCTTCATCACCTGTTCGGCCCAGGTCGCGCCGGCGCGCGCCTCGGCCTGGCGGGCATCGGCCGCGGCGGCTTCGCGCTTGAGCCCCCGCTTGCCGGACCACGGGATCATCTGCATCAGCGTGTACTTGGTCTCGCCGACCTTCGACGGCAGCAGGTTGAAGCCGGCGTCGTTGCCGTAGTTGTTCACGTTCATCAGCTCGACCCGCAAGACGGGGTCGGGCAGGGCGCCGGCGGGCTGCACCCGCTGCGCGGCCGCCTGCGCTTCGCGCTGCATGGCGGCGAGTTCGGGGTTGTGCTGGCGGGCGTAGTGCAGCAGCGAGGGCAGGTCGGCGCCGGGCGCGTCGGCCTGCGCCGCCGCCCAGGCGGGCGCGGCCAGCAGGATCGCGAGGGTGCTCGCGCGCAGCCAGTGGCGGCTGCAGGAGGAAGGCATGTGGATCTCCGGAGACCAGGACGCGGCACAGGCCGCGGGGCGGCACGGCCCTGGGGCCACGCCGCGGTGCGTGCGGACACGCAGGCGCTACAGCGCCAGCCTCAGGAAGAAGATCGGGATGTCGTGGCCGCCGCCGGGATCGGGCGGCGCGGCCGGCCAGGCGCGGGCCCCGTCGGCAGGCATCCAGGCCAGCAGCGGAAGGAGGACGGGCCCCGGCAGCGGCACTGCAAGCTGCGCGGCCTGCACGTGGACGGCGGGCGGTTCGCTCCAGGCCTCGATCGCCCTCATTTCCGGACAGCACTGGTCGCAATCGAGGTACACCTTGGAGGTGCACGCGTGCGCGAAGGCGGCGCCGGTCGCGAACAGCCACACCAGCAGCACGAGGGCTGCGAAGCGGGGGAGCCGTTGGCGGAGGGTGGACATGGGGGCGGAAACCGGTTGCAGGCCATGATAAGGGGGCGCCGCAGCCCTGCCGCTTGACTCACGTCAACTGCCCCCCCGCGCGTTGCGCGGACGTCATAGCATGCGCATTGACTTCGCCAGGAGGATCCGCGTGACGAACGATGCAAGCAAGGTGGCGGTGGTCGGCGCCGGCCGCGTCGGCAGCACCTTTGCCTATACGCTGGCCGCCTCCGGCCTGGTGCGCGAGATCGTGGTGGCCGATGCCGACCTGGCCCGCGCCGAGGGCGAGGCGATGGACATCGCGCAGTCGGTGCCCTTCCACCGCCCGGTGCGCGTGCGGGCCGGCAGCCTGCGCGACGCGGCCGGCGCGGCGGTGACGGTGATCACGGCCGGCGCGGCGCAGCGGCCGGGCGAGCCGCGCACGGCGCTGGTGCAGCGCAACGTCGAGGTGCTGCGCGGCATCCTCGACGAAGTGGTGGCCGCCAATCCCGACGGGCTGCTGCTGATCGCGACCAATCCCGTCGATGCGCTCACCTGCGCGGCGCTGAGGATGTCGGGGCTGCCGCCCGGGCGCGTGATCGGCTCGGGGACGGTGCTCGACTCCGCGCGCCTGCGGGCCGAGCTGGCGGCGCACTATGGAGTCGATGCGCGCAACGTGCATGCGTACGTGCTGGGCGAGCACGGCGACAGCGAATTCGTCGCCTGGTCCACCGCGACCGTCGGCAACATGAAGCTGGAGGATTACTGCGCCGCGACGCACACCTCCTGCGCGCCCGAGGAGATGGAGAAGATCGGCGAGCGCGTGCGCCGCGCCGCCTACGAGATCATCCAGCGCAAGGGCGCCACCAACTTCGCCATCGCCGCGGCGCTCACGCGCATCATCGAGGCGATCCTGCGCGACGAGCAGTCGGTGCTGACCGTCTCGACGCTGGTGCAGGGCGAGTACGGCCTGCAGGACGTGTGCCTGAGCCTGCCGGCGATCGTGGGCCGCGGCGGCGTGCAGCGGGTGCTGCAGGTGCCGCTGGCCGTCGGCGAGGTGGCGGCCCTGCGGCGCTCGGCGGATGCGATCCGCGGCGTCGCGCAGGGCGTGGCGTGAATCAGGCCCTGCGGTAGGAGGCGTAGACCTTCGTCGCGCCGCCCCTGGCGACGAGCAGCACGTCGTACGGGTCCTTGCGGCCCTGGTACACGGGGTCGTCCATGCCGGGGGAGCCGACGGGCATGCCGGGCACGGCGAGGCCGACGGCCTGCGGCCTTTCCTTGAGCAGGCGGCGGATCTCGCGCGCGGGCACGTGGCCCTCGATGGCATAGCCGCCGACCAGGCCCGTGTGGCAGGAGGCCAGCTTCTCGGGCAGGCCCATCTTCGCGCGCATGGCGTCGTTGCCGCCGCTGGTGAGCTTCACCGCGAAGCCGTTGGCCTTCAGGTGCTTCACCCAGTCCTCGCAGCAGCCGCACTCGGGCGCTTTCCAGACCTCGACCAGCACCCGGGGTTCCGGCTGGGCCAGCGAGGCGAGGGGCAGGGCTGCCAGGGCGGCCAGCAGGCTGCGGCGGGTGGGGTTCTCGTTCATCGGATGCCTTCTTGCTCGTGGGGGGCGCGTCCTCGTGGACGACCCGGCGTTGGAAAGGGCCCGCGCGGCGGAGTTCCGCGGCACACTCGCCCTGGATGCGAACGCCGGCCCGGGATGGACGCAGGACAAATCCTACAGTCGATCCGGAAGATGCTGACAGGGCCTTATCGCTGGGCTTCCTACAGTGGGAGCTTCCGCCGGCAGCGCGCCGGCATCATCAACGACTCACACCGAGAGAGGACCCATGAACGCCGAAACCTCCACCCAGAATCCGTTCCCGACCAGCGCCGAGAGTTCCGGCAGCAGCGCGAGCGGCCTCAACGGCGAAGCGACCCGCGTGCGCCGCATGGCCCAGAGCCTGCACGAGGCCGTGGACACGCTCGAGCAGAAGATCGGCACCAGCAGCGAGCGCGTGATGGGCCTGCAGGAGGAATACGGCACGATGGCGCGCGAACAGGTTCGCGCCAATCCGCTGGCCGCCCTGGGCGTGGCCTTCGCCGCCGGCTTCATCGTGGCGCGCATCCTGCGCTGAGCGCCTCAGGCCCCGTTCGAAACCAGCTCCCGCCGCGCCTGGCGCACCACGCTCAGGCCGGCGGAGAGCGCCAGCCCCGCCATCACCGTCGCGACCAGCAGGTCGGGCCAGCGGGTGCCGGTGCCGAAGACTCCCGCCGCCGCCAGCAGCACCGCCACGTTGCCGATCGCATCGTTGCGCGTGCACAGCCACACGCTGCGCATGTTGGCGTCGCCCTCCCGATACGCATACAGCAGCACCGCGACGCCGACGTTCGTCGCCAGCGCCAGGGCGCCGACCACGCCCATGGTGAGCGGTTCGGGCGCCGCGCCGTGCAGCGCGGCCCAGAACGCGCGGGCCAGGACGACGGCGCCGAACAGGATCATGGTGCCGGCCTTGAACACGGCCACGCGCGCCCGCGCGACGATGCCCATCGCCAGGACGGCCACCGACAGCCCGTAATTGACGGCATCGCTGAAGAAATCGATCGCATCGGCCAGCAGGGACACCGAACCGGTGCTCACCCCCGCCGCGATCTCGACGACGAACATGAGCGCGTTGGCGACCAGCGCGATCCAGAGGACGCGGCGGTACCCGGGCGGCACCGGCCCTTCCGGCAGGTCGTGGCGGTGGCCGTGGCCGTGGTCGTGGCCGTGATGAGGGTCGTGGTGGTGCAGCGACATGGATGGGCGGGATTGTGGGCCCTGCCGCCGCGTCACCGCGCCGGCTAGCATCCCGCCAGCATGCCATCCGATCCTGCCATCGCGCGCTGGCGCCATCCCGGCATCGCCGCCAGCCTGGCCGCCGCGCTGCTGTTCGGCGCGGCCGCGCCCCTGGCGAAACTGCTGCTGGACGAGGTCAGCCCGTGGCTGCTCGCCGCGCTGCTGTACCTCGGCTCCGGGCTCGGGCTGGCGCTCTGGCGCAGGCTGCGCGGCCAGCCCGCGGTGCGGCTGGCGCCGGGTGAAGCCCGCTGGCTGGCGGGCGCCGTGATGGCGGGGGGCGTGGCCGGGCCCGTGCTGCTGATGCTGGGACTCGCCGGGCTGCCGGCGTCGCAGGCCTCGCTGCTGCTCAATGGCGAAGGCGTCTTCACCGCCTTGCTGGCCTGGTTCGCCTTCCGCGAGAACGTCGACCGCCGCGTGGCGCTCGGAATGGGTGCGATCGTGGCCGGCGGCGTGGTGCTGGCCTGGCCCGGGGAGGGCAGCAGCGGCGGCTCGGCGCGCTCCGCCCTGCTCGTGCTGGCGGCGTGCCTCGCCTGGGCCGTGGACAACAACCTCACGCGCAAGGTGTCGCTGGCCGACGCGACGTGGATCGCCATGGTCAAGGGCCTCGCCGCCGGCACGACCAACCTCGTGCTCGCGCTCGCGCTCGGCGCGAGCTGGCCGCCCCTGCCGGTCGTGGGCGCCGCGGGCCTGCTCGGCCTCGTCAGCTATGGCGTGAGCCTCGTGCTGTTCGTGGTGGGACTGCGTGCGCTGGGCACCGCCCGCACCGGTGCCTACTTTTCCGTGGCGCCCTTCTTCGGCACGCTGCTGGCCGTGCTGCTGCTGGATGACGCGCTGAACTGGCAGCTCGGCGCGGCGGCCGCGCTGATGGCGGCCGGCGTGTGGCTGCACCTGACGGAGCGCCACGAACACCGGCATGCCCACGTGCCCATGGACCATGTGCACGAACACGTGCATGGCGCGGGCGACGAGCACCACGAGCACGCGCACGTCCCGCCGGTGCCGCCGGGCACGCGGCACAGCCACCTGCACCACCACGAGCCGCTCGTGCATTCGCATCCGCACTATCCGGACGCGCACCATCGGCACGGGCATTGAGGCCAGAATCGCGCGATGGCACGAGCCCCCGAAAACGTTCATCGCGCGTACCACGCGCACGTGTACTTCGATGCGGCCACGGTGGCACAGGCGCGCGCCTTGTGCGAGGAGGCGGGGCGGCTGTTCAAGGTCGCGGTCGGGCGCGTGCACGAAAAGAACGTGGGACCGCATCCGCGCTGGAGCTGCCAGCTGGCGTTTTCGGCGTCGGAGTTCGATCGGGTGGTTCCTTGGCTGGAGTCGCATCGGAATGGGCTCGATGTGCTCGTGCACGGCTTGAGCGGGGATGCGGTGCGGGACCACACGGAGTTCGCGTACTGGCTCGGGAATGAGTGGCCGCTGGATCTCGGCGCCTTGGGCTGACTCCTCTCCCTCTCGCGCTTGCGGGAGAGGGTTGGGGTGAGGGCGACTTCCGGGGGGGCGTCGCGGCAGGTGGTGCGCGGTGCGGGACCGCGACCGAGCCGCCGAAAGCGGCGTAGTCGTGCGAATGCACGTACGGTGCAGGTCCGGCGGCTTCGCGCGCCGGACTTCCCCGAAAAATCGGGCCCGCCGCCGCCCCGCATAACTCGCTTCGCGATTGCATGCTGCGCATGCAATCGCTCCGCTCGGACAGAAGCCGGGAGTATGAAACGTACGGAGGCTCACATCGCTTCGCTGTGTAGCCTCCTGCGGCGGCGGGCCCGATTTTTCGGGCAGCACCAACGCGGTCCCGCACCGCGCACCACCTGCCGCGACGTTAAGCCGTGCAGGGGACCTCCGCTCCTCCCCGTCGTTCCCGCGCAGGCGGGAACCCGGAGCGCGAAGCGCCGGATGGCCGGCCACCGCACGGTGATCGTCGCGCCAAAGAA
>NZ_JBBKTQ010000044.1:0-26183 GCF_037890035.1 Ramlibacter sp. AN1133 | reverse complement strand
GTCGGCCTTCGATCCGCTGTCGCGCACCACGCGCTTCATGCTGACCGAGGAAGCGCATCACATGTTCGTGGGCGAGTCGGGCATCAGCCGCGTGATCCAGCGCACCTGCCAGGCCATGAACGAGCTGAAGACGGACGACCCGAAGACGCTGCGCGAGGCCGGCGTGATCGACCTGCCGACGCTGCAGCGCTACCTGAACTTCCACTTCAGCGTCACCATCGACCTGTTCGGCGCCGACGAGTCGAGCAACGCCGCCACCTTCTACAGCTCGGGCCTGAAGGGCCGCTTCGAGGAAGGCAAGCGGGTCGACGACCACCAGCTGCGCGGCCAGCACTACAAGGTGCTGAACGTGGCGAACGGCCAGCTGGTCGAGAAGGAAGTCCCGATGCTCAACGCGCTCAACGAAGTTCTGCGCGACGACTACATCAAGGACAGCGTGGGCGGCGTCTCGCGCTGGAACAAGGTGATCGAGAAGGCGGGCATCCCGTTCCGCCTGACCGTGCCGCACAAGGCCTTCCACCGCAACATCGGTGCGCTGGCGGGCGTGAAGGTGGCGCCGGACGGCCGCGTGGTGAGCGAGTCCGAATGGAACGCCAAGGTGGGCCAGTGGCTGCCCACGGCGGAAGACCGCGCCTTCGTGGCCAGCCTGATGGGCCGCGTCGTCGAGCCGGGCAAGTTCGCCAACTGGATCGCGCCGCCGGTCATGGGCATCAACCGCCAGCCGGTGAACTTCGAGTACGTGCGCTTCGCGTGAACGGACGGGGCAGGACTTCGCCATGGATGCATCCGACGTCATCTTCCTCAAACAGCACCTGATCGATCCCGAGATCTGCATCCGCTGCAACACCTGCGAGGCAACCTGCCCGACCGGCGCGATCACCCACGACAGCAACAACTACGTCGTGGACGCCGCCAAGTGCAACCTGTGCATGGCGTGCGTTCCGCCCTGTCCCACGGGCAGCATCGACAACTGGCGCACCGTGCCCAGGGCGCGCACCTACTCGGTCGAGGAGCAGCTGGGCTGGGATTCGCTGCCCGAAGCACTGAGCGAAGCGGAGCTGGCCGAAGCGGCCGGCGGCGTCGATGTGGCGCTGGTGGCCCAGGCCGGGAGCGCACCGGCGCTGGCAGACATCGACCCGCAGGCCTGCACCTTCCGCAGCGGCGACTGGGGTGCGACGGTGCCGCCCTGGTCGGCCGCGCATGCGTTCACCAACGTCTACGGGCCCAAAGCAGCGGTCAGGACGATCACCACCACGGTCACCGGCAACCACCGGGTGACGCAGATCGGCAAGGATTACGACACGCACCACATCGTGCTGGACTTCGGCAGCACGCCCTTCCCCGTGCTGGAAGGCCAGAGCATCGGCGTCGTGCCGCCCGGCGTCGACGACAAGGGACGGCCGCACCATCCGCGCCAGTACAGCAGCGCCAGCGCCCGCAACGGCGAGCGCCCTGGCTACAACAACATCTCGCTGACGATCAAGCGCGTGCTCGAGGACCACGATGGACGTCCGGTGCGCGGCGTCGCCAGCAACTACATGTGCGACCTGAAGGTGGGCGACAGGGTGGAGGTGATCGGGCCTTTCGGTGCCAGCTTCCTCATGCCCAACCACCCGCGCAGCCACATCGTGATGATCTGCACCGGCACGGGCAGCGCTCCGATGCGCGCCATGACCGAGTGGCGCCGGCGCCTGCGCCATTCGGGCAAGTTCGAGGGCGGCAAGCTGCTGCTGTTCTTCGGCGCCCGCACGCCGGAGGAACTGCCGTATTTCGGGCCGCTGCAGAAGCTGCCGAAGGACTTCATCGACGTGAACCTCGCGTTCAGCCGCGTGCCCGGCGAGCCCAAGCGCTACGTGCAGGACCTGATGCGCGAGCGCGCGGCCGACCTCGCGCCGCTGCTGGCCGACCCGAACGCCTACTTCTTCGTCTGCGGCCTCAAGTCGATGGAGGAGGGCGTCGTGATGACGCTGCGCGACATCGCGGCCCATGCCGGCCTGGACTGGGAAACGGTCGGCGCCGCGCTGCGGCGCGACGGCCGGCTGCACCTGGAGACCTACTGATGGAGCCGGCCGCCGCAACGGTGCTCGTGGTCGGTGCGGGCGTGATGGGCGTGGGCATCGCGCAGGTCGCTGCGCAGGCGGGCCACCCGGTGCTGCTGCACGACGCCCGTCCGGGCGCCGCGCAGCAAGCCAGGAACGCGCTGGCGCGCACGCTCGACACGCTCGCAACCCGGGGCGAGATGGCGCCCCGGGACGCGTCTGCCGTGCTGGGGCGCGTTTCGGTCCTCGAAGAGCTGGCGCGGGGCGCATGCGCCACCCTGGTGATCGAAGCGATCGTGGAGAACCTGGAGGCCAAGCGCAGTCTGTTCCACGCCCTGGAGGAGATCGTCGCGGCCGATGCCATCCTGGCCACGAACACCTCGTCGATCAGCGTGACCGCGATCGCGCGCGGGCTGCGGCATCCCGGCCGGCTCGTCGGCATGCACTTCTTCAACCCCGTGCCGCTGATGAAGCTGGTGGAGGTGGTGAGCGGCTTGCAGACGGACGCCCAAGTGGCGCAGCGCGTCGTCGAACTGGCCGGGCGCTGGGGCAAGGTGCCGGTGCATGCGAAGAGCACGCCGGGCTTCATCGTCAATCGCATCGCGCGTCCGTTCTATGCCGAAACGCTGGCCCTGCTGCAAGAGCAGGCCGCGCCTGCGGCGGTGCTGGATAAGTGCATCCGTGGCGCCGGCTTTCGCATGGGCGCCTGCGAGCTGATGGACCTGATCGGGCACGACACCAATTTCGCGGTCACGCAATCGGTCTTCGAGGCGAACTTCTTCGACAAGCGCTACGTGCCGTCGCTGGTGCAGAAGGAACTCGTCGACGGCGGGCTGCTGGGTCGCAAGTCCGGCCGCGGTTTCTACGACTACCCGGCGGGGCCGCCGGAGCTCGCGCCTTGCCCGGCCATCCCCGTACCCGCTGTCGACACCGTGCGCGTCCATGGAGCCGGGGCGCTCGCGGATGCCCTGCACGAGCGGGCAAGCCGTGCCGGCAAGGTGGCGCGGGAAGCGCACAGCGACTGGACCGGCCTGCAGGTCGATGGTGCCTTGCTGGTCGTGACGAACGGCGAGCGTGCCGCGGAGTTGGCGCGGCGCAGGGGGATCGCCGACGTCGCGGTCATCGACCGGTTTCCGACGAATGCCGATCCTCAACAGCGCACACCCTTTGCCTATGCGGTGAACGCGCGCGGGAGCGAGGCGTGGCGCACGCAGGTCCCCGGCTGGCTGCAGTGGCTCGGATTCGAGCCGATGCCGATGGCAGATGTGCCCGGGCTGGTCGTCGCGCGCACGGTGGCGATGCTGGTCAACGAGGCCGCCGATACCGTCCTGCAGGGCGTGTGCACCCCTGAGGCCACCGACCAGGCCATGAAGCTGGGAGTGAACTACCCGACCGGCCCCTTCGGGTGGCTGGTCGCATGGGGCGCGCCGGCCGTGGCCGACATCGTCCTCGCGCTGGATCGCGCCTACCGCGGGGAGCGCTACCGCCTGAGCCCGTGGCTGCAGCGGGAGCTTGCATGAGCCTCCTTCCCGAGCCGACCGAGGCCTTCGCCGGGCCGGCAGCGCGCCCGCGTGGAATGCGGTTCGCGAACTTCCGTGCGGGGCAGCAGATCACTGCCGGCCCGTACCTCGTGGGGGAGGAAGAGATCCTCGCCTTCGCGCGCCAGTACGACCCGCAATGGTTCCATACCGATGCCGCCGCCGCCGCGCAAGGCCCCTTCGAGGGGCTGATCGCCAGCGGCTGGCACACCTGCGCCATCGCGATGCGGCTGGCCGTCGAGGGAGCGCTGCGGGGCTCGGAATCCTATGCCTCCCCGGGCATCTCGGGCATCCGCTGGCCGCATCCCGTGCGTCCCGGCGACGCGCTGTCCCTGGTGGCCACCGTGCTGGAGGTGCGGCGCTCGCGCAGCGGCCTAGGCGTGCTGCGCTGGCAGTGGCAGCTGTTCAACCAGCGCGGCACGGAAGTCCTCGACCTGGAGTCGACCAGCCTGTTCCGCCTCCCGGTCCAGGATGCGAATCCGGGGAGATGCGCTAGCAGCTGAGTCCCAGGGGGTCGGGCAACTCCGGGCAACCGCCCAGCAGGCTCTTCAACGCTGGCCTGCAGGCGTGGGCATGGGGGCCCGGCGCGATAGCACGAGCCACAGCCCCAGCACGCAGGCGGCGAGCACCAGTGGCGCCTCGCGTTCACGTTCGCGTTCGCGCGCGCGGTTGGTGAGCTCGCGCACGACGAAGTCCTCGCCGCGCGCCATCTCGTTGAAGGCCTGCTGGAACGTCCCCAGCCCGACCACTGCCTCGTCGCTCAGCCCCTCGCCCTGCCAGCGCGCCTGGCGTTCCTGCCACACCATGCGCTCGGCTTGCGTGTGCTTCTCGCGCGCCGATGCGGCCGCCTGCCGGTACGCGCGCCGTTCGTCGGCACTGAGGAAGCGTTCGGGCCCGGTGCCGGCCAGCCGCTCCAGGAGTTCGATCACCGGTTGCTCGGCGTGCGGTGCCGCCACCAGCCAGGCCGACGCCGCGATGGCGACGGCGAAGCCGCCGGCACAAGCTGCGCGCAACAAGCGCCGCAAGTGCCGCGCGCCTTGGGCGGGCGCAAGCAGCACCAGGCTGCGCAGCGCGCACGCGGCCATGAGCACCGAGGCAAAGGAGATCACCAGCGCGGCCCCCGCCGGGAGGTCCCAGGCGAAGGAGGCGGCGAGCCCCGCGGCGCTCGCCGCCACCCCCGCGATCCAGCCAGCGAGGAAGCTCACCGCCGGCTTCGCCGAGAAAAGCGCGCCGATGATGGAAGGGATGATCAGGAAGCAGAACACCAGCAGCACGCCGGCGATCGTCACCGAGCTGGCAACGACCAGCCCAAACAGGAGGTAGAACAGAAAGTCCCAGCCCATGTCGCGCATGCCATCGCTGCGGCGCCCGCCGGCGCTGGCGCGGCCGATCGGCTTGCGGGCCGCCCAGAGCACGGCGCCGATGGCGCCATAGGCCAGGCCGAGCCGCGGCAGATCGTCCAGGCGCATCCCGAGCAGGCCACCGATGAACAGCTCCTTCACGTGCTCCACGCCTTGCGGTGCACGGTCCACCACCACCATCGTCGCGGCCGTGCTCACGACATACACGATCCCGATGTACGCCTCCGGGTGGATGTCCTTCGGCAGGGCCCGCGCGAAGGTGAGGAGGGCCGCGCCGGCGGCCGCGAAGAAAAGCGTGTACGCGATGCCGGCTGCGCTGCCCGGGTCGTGGCCGGCGGCGAAGGCGAGCGTGACGCCCAGCGCCGAAACCTGGGCCAGCGCAAGGTCGACGAAGATGACGCCGCGCCGCAGGACGTGCACGCCGAAGCACTGGTGGATGGCGACGAACAGCGCGCAGCCGATGAACGACGGCGCCAGCAGGCCGAGAACTTCCGGGACGGGCATGTTGCAGTCTTCCTATGCGGCGGGCGCCAGCGCGCGGGCCAGCGCGTTCACGTTGTGGTCCATGAAGGCGAGGTAATCGCCGGTCCCGGGTACGCTGCCGACGCCAGCGGCGAGTTCCACCAGGGGAATGCCCAGGCGCGCCGCGAGCGACTGCGAGAGCTTCTTCGGCTCGTCGGTCGTCTGCAGGATCGCGCGAACGTTCCAGCGCCGTCCCAGCGCCAGCAGCGAAGCCACATGCGCAGCGCTCGGCGTCACGCCCTCTTTCGGTTCGACGAAGCCGGCCACGTTGAGGTGGAATCGGCGCGCGAAGTAGGGCCAGGTGTTGTGGAACGCCAGGACGGCGGCGCCGCGCCACGGTGCCAGCCGCCACGACCAGGCGGAGATCCTGCCATCGAGCTGCGCCAGGAAGCGCGCGTGGTTGGCGCGGACGGTCTCGCCGGCCTCCGGGCAGCGCGCGGCGAGCGCGGCCGCGATGGTGCCGCTCATGGTTGCCGCATTGCGCGGGTCGAGCCAGTAGTGGGGATTGGCGATGCCGTGGGCGTGGGCGTCGCGTGCGAACGGATTGCGGCCTTGCACCTCCAGCAGCGGGATGCCGGAGGACACGTCGACGATCGCTCCGCGCCACCGCGCCGGTGAACGCCCCTGGCTTCCGAGCATCTTGTCCAGCCAGAAGTCGAAGCCGAGTCCCACCCGCAGCACCAGCGCGGCGTCTTCGATGAGGGCCAGGTCGCGCACGCCCGGCTCGAAGGACTCGGGATCCATGGGCGGCAGCACCAGCGTGCGAACCTGGACGAGGCCGGCGCCGACGATGGCGGCGAGACTGGCGAGGTCGGACGTCGTGGCGACGACGCGCAGCTTCGGCGAGCACGCATCCGCGGGGGCCGCGCGCGCCGGCGCGGTGCAGGCGGCAAGCATCCCCAAGGCAGCCGCCCGCCGGGTGATCCGGCCGGCAGCGTGCTTCACGGCGAGTCGTCCCAGAGGCTCCTCGGCAGCAGGCAGTGCACGTCGTGCTCCGCGCCGTCGGGTGGGCCCAGCCGGCAGTCCATCGTCATGCTGGCCAGTGCATAGGCATCGAGGCGCGACAGCCCCTTCTCCGCGCCGAGACGCTGGATCATCGACAGCGCCGCGCCATCCATGGCCTTGTTCAGGTCCGCATTTCGCGCGTGGGTGACCAGGTGCTGCGCATCGTCGCGCTTGGGCAGGGCGGCCGGGGTGGCGCCCCTTGCCTTCGGGACCATGCAGTAGGTGCCCTTGAGCACGTTGACCACCTGGGAAACGCGGCAGTCCCAGGTGGAGAGCATGCGTGAGCGGGCCTCGTCGCGCGTCACGCCGGACTGTTCGGCGATCATCTTCAGCGTCTCTTCCTGCAGCAACCCGAAGGCGGCGTTGAGGTCCTTGTCGTAGCCGAGGGCCACCCAGTGCGTGGGCGTCTCGATGCGAGGCCACTCGAGCCGCTTTCCCTTGAGCACGGTCACGGTCAGCGGAAGTTCCTTGAACGAGGTCTCCAGCGCTGTCAGGTTGATCTCCCCGTTGCCCTGCGCGGCGTGCGAATCCCCGGACCAGAGCAGCCCGCCTTCCACGAACACGGGCAGGTACAAGGTGGTTCCGGACACCATCTCGTTGATGTCGAGGTTGCCGCCGAAGCGCCCCGGCGGGACGGTGCTGTAGCGACCCGGCTCGGCACGCGCCACCGCCACGATGCCGGGGAACGGCCGCAGGGGAATGTGGATGCCGCGTGCGAACTCGACGCGCCGCTTTGCATGGTCCAGGAGGAAGTACTTCAGCTGCCCCTGCGGAAACTCCTTCGGGAACGCGCCGGCGAAACCGGGATAGCTGAAGTTCATCGCGTAGGAGGAGGGCACGATGTGTCCGATCTCGATCTTCAGGACGTCGCCCGGCTGTGCCCCTTCCACGTACACCGGACCGGTGATCGAGTGCGGCCCGCGTCCCGGCGACTCCGCCTGTTCCTGCCGGGCGCGCGCCGTCATCTGTTCGATCGACATCTCGTTCATGATGACCTGCTTGTCGCCATGGATGAGGGTCTCCATCACGATGGTGTCGCCCGAGCGGATCCGTGCGACCGGTCGCTGCGCGTTGTCGAACCAGCCGAACTGGGTGGTCTGCGGAGTTCCTTCGAGGCGGATCACCCCGGGCCTCCCCGCTTCGTCGGCGGGGGCCGGAGGCTTGCGCGCGGGGGGCGGCGCCGGCGCCTGGGCCTGGGCTCCCGGCAGCGCGCCCGCGGCGGCGACGAGCAGGGTTGCGGCGAACGCGCGCCATCCGGGCGCGCGGGTGCGATATGGCATGGTTGTCTCCTTCTCTCCTGGCGTGATGCGCGCGATCGCCCCTCTGCCCGGGGGCATCCTTCCGATCGCAGGCGACTTGCAGCGCCCGTCGGCGGGGCGCGTGTTTCAGTGGTCGAACGTGGTGAGGGTGGCGCCCTCGTCGTGGATGAACACCACCAGCATGCTGGCCGGTTCCGTCGTGCTGGCGTTGCGGCTCACGACGTGGTGCTCGCCGCGCCGCTCGAAGCGTCCCTCGCCAGCGTGGTAGACCCTCGCGTCGCCATGGCCCTCCGTCTGCGAAACGATGTTCCCGGACAGCACGAAGGCGAACACGTCGGCGTCGTGCCGATGCGATTTCGAAGCTCCGCCCGGGGGGTAGTTCACGACCTGCGAGGTGAGCACCTTGCCCGGCGACACGGACAGCTTTTCTGCGAGCACGGCCTGCAGCGCGCGTCCATTCACGGAGGTGGTGCTGGCCTGGCCCCGCGAGGGGCCGGCGCCGAGCAGGGCGGCGGCGGCCAGGGCTGCGAGAGGCAGGCGGAGCCTGGTGGCAGGAGAGGAAAAGACGCGGATCATGGTCCTTGCTTTCGGGTGGGTTGATTCGGTTGGTGGGTGTGCGGGCGTCGGGGCGAAGTCTCCTGAGCGCCGCGGCCGGGTCAGCTCCAGGCCTGCCAGGGCGGCGGCAGCGCTGCATCGCGCTCGATGATCTTTCCGGCAGCGATCAGCCTCTGCTCGCGGAAGCTGCCCGCCACCAGTTGCACGCCGGAGGGAGCCCCGTCCGCCACCCCGGTGGGGACATGCATTCCGGGCAGGCTCAGCGCCGCCACCGCGATGAGCGGAGACTGGTCGGCCAGCAGCTTGCGCATCGCCTCGCTGCCCTGCAGGTCCTCGCCCCAGTGCATGGGCGGCCGGCAGGAAGTCGGCATCAGCAGCAGCGGATAGCGCCGCAGGAAGCGGTTCCATTCGCGCCGCAGCGCATCGCGGCGCGCCAGCGCACCGGCGTAGGACTGCAATTGCGGCGCGGGCGCGCAGTCCGCCATCGCACGCACCGAGGCAATGATGCTGGCGTCCTGCGTCGCCTCGACCGCGGTCATCATCTCGATCCGCACTTCGGTCATGACGATGGCCAGCCAGACCTCGACTGCCTCCTGAAGCGATGGCGGGGTCGCGTTCTCGACCTCGTAGCCGGCCGCGGACAGCGCACGCGCAGCCTGGTCGAGCGCGGCTTTGGCGGGCGCTGCGAGCTTCGCGCCCGGCACGGCGTCCACGCAGGCTACGCGCACCGGCGCCGCATCGTCGGGAAAGTCGAGAGGCACCGGCTGCCACGTCGGATCGTCCCCGCCGTCGCCGGCCATGGCGCGCAGTGCGAGTTCCACGTCGTCCACGCAGCGCGCCAGCGGCCCCTGTGCGGAGAACAATTGCAGGCCCGCGAAGCGTGTGTTGTTGCCGGGGTTGTACGCGGCAACGCGGCCAGGCGTCGGCCGCAGGCCGACCACGCCGTTGACGTAGGCCGGATAGCGGATCGAGCCCGCGATGTCAGTGCCGTGCGCCAACGCGCACATGCCGGCTGCCACGGCCACTGCCGCCCCTCCGCTGGAGCCCCCCGAGGTGAGTTCCGCATTCCAGGGGTTCAGCGTCCTGCCGTGCAAGGAGTTTTCCGTGAACCAGCGGAAGGAGAACGGCGGCACGTTGGTGCGCCCGACGATCACCGCGCCGGCCCGGCGCAGGTTCGCCACCACGGTGCTGTCTTGCGCCGCGACGCGGTCGGCGTCAGCCGGCACGCCGTTGCTGCTCGCCTCTCCGGCGACGTCGGCATTGAGCTTGATGGTGACGGGGACCCCGTGCAGCAGCCCCATCTCGTGCGGCGACCGGGCGCGCAGCGCGTCGGCTTCGCGCGCCGCGCGCAAGGCGCGTTCGCGGTCCGCGAAGACGATGGCGTTCAGTCGCGGGTTGGCCTGGTCGATGCGCCGCAGGCTGCTCTCGACAGCCTCGACGCAGGAGACATCCCCTGCTCGGACGCGGGCCGCCAGCTGCGCGGCGCCGAGGCGCCACGGCTCGGTCGCGGTGGAGGAGGCGGTCATCAGTCGAGCCGGATGCCGTTGGCGCGGATCACCTGGCCATAGCTCGCGCTGCGGGCCTCGACCACGCGCCGCGTCTGCTCCGGAGTCCACGGGGTCGCCTCGAAGTGGAAGGTCCTGTAGCGAGCCTGCACTTCCGGGCTGGCGATCGCTGCCACCAGGTCCTTGTGGATCCGCTCGCGCAGGGCCTCGGGTGTCCCCTTCGGCGCCAGCAGGGCGACGAAACCGCTCGCCTCGAAATTGGACGGCCCGCCGCTTTCGGCGACGGTCGGCACGTCCGGCAGGTCTGCCAGGCGCGCGTTCGCCGTCACTGCCAGGTACCGCACCCGGTGGGACTCGTAGACGGACCGGGTCGAAGCCATCGCGCCGAGCGCCCAGTCCGTCTCCCCGGTGCTGACGCCCGTGTACAGCTGGCCCATTTCCTTGTACGGCACGTGCAGCATCCGCACGCCCGCGCGCTTCTCGAACAATGCGGTCTGCAGGTGGGCGGTGCTGCCGACGCCCCAGCTCCCGTACGTGACCTTTCCGGGCGCGGAGCGGGCCGCGGCGACCAGGTCCGCGACGCTCTTGAAGCGCGAGGCGGCGGGAACGACGATGAAGAAGGGCGTGCTGTAGAGGACTCCCACCGGCTCGAACGCGTCGAACAGGCGGAAGTTGCGGCTGGGAAAGAGGTGGGGCAGCGCACCGAGCGCATCGCCTTCGTGCATCAGGAGGGTGTGGCCGTCCGGGGGCGCGGAGCGCGCCGCGTTGATCGCGATGAAGCCCGCGCCGCCGGGCCGGTTGTCGATGATGACCGGCGTCTTCCATTGGGCGGAGAGCTTCTCGCCGACGGCCCGCATCATCGCGTCCGGGCCGCTTCCGGCGGAGAAGGCGGTGATGATGGTGACCGGTTTGCCCGACAGGTCGGCGACGGGCTGCGCCGGCGCCTGCAGGCCCGGGAGGGCTGCGAGCAGGAAGATCACTGCCTGTCGGCGGCCGCGCCGCGCCGGTGTGCGAAGGCTCATCGGTTGTCTCCTGGTGCTTTTGCGCGAATTCTTCGACGTGCGAGATATCCGAGCAACATGCCACTCGCATACCATCTATCCTGGTTCTTGATATCTTCTGGTCAGCTTCGCAGGAGGTGGTCGTGGCTTCGCTGGACCTTCAATGGGTGGCGGTGTTCGACGAGGTCTACAAGTCCTCGAGCGTGTCGCGCGCCGCCGAGCGCCTGGGCATCACGCAGGGTGCGGCGAGCACGGCGCTGAACCGGTTGCGCGCGTACTACGACGATCCCCTGTTCACGCGCACGGCGCGCGGCGTGTTGGCAACGCCGCGCGCCGACGCCTTGCATCCGGTCTTGCGCGAAGTGCGCGAAGCGCTGGAGCTCGCCCGGCGCGGCGCCGCTGCGTTCGAGCCCGCGCGGGCGGAGAGGACCTTCCGCATCGCGATGACCGACCTCGGCGAGATTTCGCTGCTGCCGCGCCTGCTGAACCACCTGCGCCTGCATGCGCCGCGCATCCGCGTCGACGCCGACAAGATCACGGCCGAAAGCCCGCGGCAACTGCAGGACGGCGCCATCGACCTCACCGTCGGCTACCTGCCCCAGCTGGAGGCCGGCTTCTACCAGCAGGCGCTGTTCGAGCAGGACTTCGTCTGCATCGCCAGCCACTCCCACCCGCGCATCCGCAAGAGGCTTTCGCGCACGCTCTACACCTCCGAGCAGCACGTCGTCGTGACGGCCTCCGGCACCGGGCATGCCGCGATGATCGAGCAGGTGCTGGAGCAGCAGAAGATCTCGCGCCGCGTCGCCCTGCGCGTGCCCAGCTTCCTGGCGGTGGCGCAGATCGTCGGCGAGACGGAGCTGATCGCCACCGTGCCGCGGCACTATGCGGACGTGATGGTCGCGCGCGAGCCGATCCGGCAGCTGCCCGTTCCCTACCCGCTGCCCCGCTACACGGTGAAGCAGCACTGGCACGTGCGCTACCACCGCGATGCGGGCAACGCGTGGCTGCGGCGCACCGTCGCGGAGCTCATGCCCGCCGCGGTGAAGAAGCCGCCTGCCGCGCGCTGAGCGGGCGGCAGGCCAGGCGGCGCACTTCAGCGTCGCCTAGTTCGCGCCGGTCCACGGCGACTGTCGCATGAGACCGGCGAAGTCGCGGCGCCGGAACGCAGGGTCCTTGAACGCCAGCACGTCCGCCAGCCCGGTGCCTTGGGTGGTCTCGGGACGGTGCTTCAGGTTGTCGTAGAGCGCCTGCAGGAAGTCGTCGGGGAAGCGGGGCGGGCGCGGATGGGCCGCCTCGACAGCCTGCCTCTGCGCCGCGGTGAAGTCGCCGAAGCCGGCACCCACCAGGTCCATGTTGGCGCCTTCGGCCAGCAATTGCGCCAGGGGATCGACGTGGCGCGAAATCCCGTTGGTCGTATGCAGCGCGATGGCAAGCCACACAGCCCGTGCATCGGCCTCCGGTCGACCATGGCTGCGCAGGAAGTCCCGCGCGGCATTCGCACCGTCCACCTCGTAGCGCAGGTGGCTGTCCGCGTAGGAGGCCGTCAGCCCGTAGTCGTGGAACATCGCCGCGACGAAGAGAAGTTCCGGGTCGAACGCCAGGCCCTTGCGCGATCCCGCCAGCGCGGCCCAGTAGTACACGCGCACGGAGTGCTGGAACACCAGTTCTCCTTCCGCGTCGCGCGTGGCCGCGGCTGCGTCGCGCACCAGCGCCGTGTCCGGAATCCTTGCTTCCGGCACGGCATCGAGCGTGGCGGTTTCGGCGTGGGCGCCTGCGGGCGCGAGCGTGGGGGGCTCGGTGCCGGCCGACGTAGCGGCGGCAGCAGCGCCAAGCGCCAGCGAGAGAAGGATGGGGCGGAGAGTGGAGCGAATGTTCATGTCAGTCCTTGAATGGGTGTCTGGTTCTGCAACTGGCGCTCGAGCCGACCGAGTACTTCGGCCATCGCCTCCTTTGGTCGGCGTCGGAGACGAATCTTCGGCGAGGGGTGAGTTGAATGGAACTGATGCTTCTGCAATCGCGGCGTGCACGCCGTTCAATGCATGCCCGCGCCGGCGGGTCGCGCAATTGGCGTGGGCAGCGAACGGGCGCGGGCCCGTGCGGGTTCGGCGCTACTTGAATCAGCTGCATGGTCCCGCTGCAAAAAGGTCAGTTCCATTCAAGTGGGGTGCACGCCATGATCGCCTGCACAGATTCCTCATCACCTTCTTCGCCAGCACTCCAACGAAAGGAAACCCCATGAACCGCACCGCCTTCTTCCTCGTTTCCGCCCTGTGGATTGCCGTCGTTGCGGCCTGCGCGACGCGCGGCGAAGTGAGGGGCGCCGCCCGCGGCGAAATCACCGGCGCCGCGGCAGAGGACAGCGGTCCGTCATGGCACGCGTGCAGTCCCGCCGGCTCGCCCGGCCTTCTTGCCGCTGCCGGCCAGGTGCTCTCCGACTGAAGGTACGGACTGCCGCGGGCAGCACGATGCCTGCGCGGCGCCAGTACCGCATCCACCTCCTTGTCGCACGAGCCGCCCCCATGCACGCTTTCACCGCCATCTTCGAAGAGCACGGCCACCTCGCCGTGTTCCTGGGTGTGCTGTTCGAGCAGCTGGGCGCACCGGTGCCGGCGCTGCCGTTCCTGATGCTGGCCGGGGCGCGAAGCAATGACGGCGTCCTGGCGTCGCAGTTCCTGCTTCTTGCCTCCCTCGCGTCGGTGCTGGCCGACGTGGCCTGGTTCGCGATCGGGCGGCGCCATGCCGATGCGGTGCTGGTGAGGCTGTGCAGTCGCAGCCTGCAGCCCTGTGCCTGCCGCGCCCAGCGCCGTACGCGCTTCGCGCGCTGGGGCCAGCTGGCCGTGCTGCTGGCCAAATTCATCCCGGGCCTCAGCACCATTGCCCGACCCCTGGCCGGCGCCCTGGGAATGCCTGCCCGCACCTTTGTGACGCTGGACCTGCTCGGCACGGTCGCCTGGGCGGGCGTGGGACTGGCTTGCGGCATCATCTTCGACGACAGGATCGCGCACCTGCTGCTCGCCATGGAGCGCGCCGAGGAGGTCATCGTCCGCTGCGCGGTGCTCGCGGCCGCGATCTATGGCGCATGGCGTGCAGCGCGGGCGTACCGGTGCGCGCTGGCGCAATCGCGGGGCGTGCGGCAGCGCGCCCGCGGCGACGCCTGATCCGGCCCGCATGCCGATCGACTTCCTGGGCATCGAGGCCTTTCTTGCGATCGCCGAGTGCGGCAGCTTCAGCCTCGCGGCCCAGCGCCTGCACTTGTCGCAGACCGCGATCAGCCACCGCATGCGCAAGCTGGAGGAGACGCTCGGGGTGCAGCTGGTGCTACGCACCTCGCGCGGCATCGCGCTGACGCCGGCGGGCAATCGGCTGCTGCCGCGCGCGCGCCTGCCCGTGCCGAACGCGCCGATGCGCTTGGAGCCGGCGGCGAACTGGCGCGAGTTCTAGCGGGGCAGGGCGCGCAGGAGCCGCGCCGCGGCGCGGCGCGTCACGCCCCGTAGAACCGGTCCTCGAGCAGCATGTCCTCGAAGAACGCACCGAAGCGGCCGACGCGGTCGCGCAGGTGGATTTCGAGCACCCAGCGCAGGGGCGACGGCCTGAAGTCGGCGGCGGCGAGGGAGCCGCTGTGCAGCGCCGCATGCGGAAAATCGCAGATGCGGTGACCCGGAAGATCGGGATTGAGCTCCCAGCCCATGTCACGGGCGCGCCCCCGCGCGTACTCGTACAGGCGCACGCCGGTCCAGCCGTGCACGGCCCACTGGTGCCGCACTTCGTGGAACAGCGCCTTCGCGTCGCGCGCGCACTTCGCATGCAGCGGGTCGGCGCCGACGGTGAACGTCTCGCCGCCATCGCCCTCCCACGGGCCGTGGCGCGGCGCGATGTCGATGAAGAAGATGTCGTCCTGCTGCAGCACGGCACCCGGGACAGAAGGCTGCTTCATGGCGCGTGTCGTGTTGCGGCCGAAACGCACCCGCGTCGGATGCCAGGTCGGGCTCAGGTCCATGCGTCGCAGCACTTCCTGTGCGAGCGCCACGGCGTCTTCCTCCACCATGCCCGGCAGCACCGCCCGGGCGATCTCGCGGATCGCGACGCGCGTGAGATGGCGGGTGGCCAGCATGCCGTCCTGCGAAAAGGCGGGTCCGACCCGCTCGGCGTGCCCGGGGTCGCTGTGGATCGTCGTCATGTTCGTCGGGGGGTGGTTGCAGTGCCCCGCAGTGTGGAGGAAGGGGGCACTGGCCGGAACCGCCAGAGCCGGCCAATCCTGCCAATCGCGCTTCAGGTCCCGCCACTCGCCTGCGCTGGGCGCTCGCGCAACTACAGTGGCGGACGCTGCAGCAGTCCGAAAGAAAGGAGCCATGGTGAAGCAGGACAGGAAGGTCGCCCTTGTCACGGGCGCATCGCGCGGCATCGGTGCCGCCATCGCAACGCGACTTGCCGCCGACGGCTTTGCGGTTGTCGTCAACTACGCCGACAGCGCCCAACAGGCCGAAGCCCTGGCGGCGCGCATCGACCACGAGGGGGGCACCGCGCTTGCGCTGAAGGCGGACGTGAGCGATCCCCAGGCGGTGCAAGCGCTGTTCGGCGGCGCCGAAGAGGCGTTCGGCGGGGTCGACGTGCTGGTGAACAACGCCGGGATCATGCGCCTCGCGCCGCTGGCCAGCGCCGACGAGGCGCTGCTCGAACAGCAGCTCGCGGTGAATCTCAAGGGCAGCATCTACACGATGCGCGAAGCCGCACGCCGTCTGCGCCACGGCGGGCGCATCGTCAACCTCTCCTCCAGCGTCGTCGGCCTGTACCAGCCCACCTACGGCGTGTACGCGGCGACCAAGGCTGGCATCGAGGCCCTGACCCGCGTGCTGGCCAGGGAATTGCGCGGCCGCGGCATCACGGTCAACGCCGTGGCGCCCGGGCCGACTGCCACCGACCTGTTCCTGCAAGGCAAGCCCGAGGCCGTGGTGGAGCAACTGGCCAGGCTCGCGCCGCTGGAGCGCCTGGGGGAGCCGCGCGACATCGCCAACGTGGTGGCCTTCCTCGCCGGTGCGGACGGCGGCTGGATCAACGGCCAGGTGCTGCGCGCCAACGGCGGCATCGTCTGAGCGGCGGTCCGTCGGGCCGGGCCCGTCGCCGCGGCACGGCGCGGCCAGGCGGGATCACCCATGCCACCTCGACGCGTGGATGACGGCGCACATGTCGACCCGGTGGAAGTGCGGATCCTTGTGCGCGAGGAAATCGTCGTTGAAGGTGCCGATGGTGCTGTCGGGCCGGTGCTTCATGCCCTGGTAGAAGGCGTCGATGATCCCGCTCTTGAAATGCGCCTCCCGGGGAAACGCGGAGAGGACGGCCTGGCGTTCCGCTTCGGTGAACTGGTCGAAACCGCGGCCGGCCACGTCCATGCCCGCGCCTGCCTGCACGAGTGCGATCTCCGGCCGCATGAACTGCGGAATGCCGGGGGTGGTGTGCAGCGCCACGGCGTTCCAGACCGTCTCGATGTCCGCTTCGGAGATTCCGTGGCTGCGCAGGAAGTCGCGTGCCGCATTGGCGCCGTCGACCTCGAAACGCAATTGGCTCGCCTCGTAGCGCGCGGTGAGGCCGATGTCGTGGAACATGGAGGCCGCGTAAAGCAGTTCGGGGTCGAACACCAGCTTCGTCCGGCGCCCGGCGATGGCGCCCCAGCAATAGGTGCGCAGGGAGTGGTGATAGAGCAGCTCGCTTTCGGTGTCACGAACGAGCTGGGTCAACTCGCGGGCGAGCTGGCTGTCCGGAATGCGGACGCCGGAGATTTCCTTGGGCAGCATGGTGTTCTCGGATGGTTGGGGCGTTCGGGCGAAATGCCTGTCGGCGCGATCATCTTCCCGGCTGCCCTCGAATGGAACTGATCTTTGTGCAGTGGCATGCTGCAGGGCCTTCATACCGGCCGCGGCTTCACGCGTCGGCACCGCCCGCGGCGCCGCGTGCCGCCTCCGCCACCTGCTCGCGCAGCCACGCATGCGCGACATCATGGTCGTTGCGCTGGTGCCAGACCGCCCGCGTGATCGAGGTGCCCGCGCGGTAAGGCGGTTGGCGAACCAGCAGGTCTGCGCCGCGCACCAGTGCCTTGGCGAGCGACGAGGGCACGATCGAGAGCATGTTCGACTCCTGCAGCATCGAGGGAATGGCCAGCGAGTGCGGCACCGTCACGCGCATGCGTGCCACTTGCCCGGCCTCCTCCAGAGCCTCCTCGAGCGCATGGCGCGCAAACATCTCCGACTGGCGTGCGAGCCCGCGCTCCAGGATGAAGCCGTCCACCGCGCCTTCCTCCTGGCCCCCCACCGAGATGGTGACCAGCGGGTATTTCGCCAGGTCGGCGAGCGTGAGCTTGCGACGCGAAGCGGGATGGCCCTTGCGCATGAGGATCGCCTCGCGCTGCGACATCAGAGTGCGGGCGCTCAGGCGCGGCGGCACCTGCGAGAAGATGCCGATCGCCAGGTCGATGCGCCCGAGGTCGATCTGCTCGGCCAGGTCCAATCGCGTGGAAGGCCGGATCACGAGGTCCACCCCGGGTGCGGCGTCCTGCAGCCGCCGCGACAGCGGCGCGAGCAGCACCATCGTGATGTGGTCGTTGGCCGCGATCACGAACCGTCGGCCCGATTTCTCCGGGGAGAAGGGTTCCACCCCCAGCGTCGCCTCGATGCGGCGCAGCGAGTCGCGCAGGCTCGGTGCCATCGCCGTGGCCCGTCCGGTCGGAACCATCCCCTTGCCCGTGCGCATGAAGAGTTCGTCGCCCACCAGCTCGCGCAGGCGCGTGAGCGCGTGGCTCACGGCGGATTGCGTGAGGTTCAGTCGTCGGCCTGCGAGCACGAGGTTGCGGTCCTCGTACACCGCGTCGAATACCTTCAGCAGGTTCAGGTCCATCCGTCCGATGCTCACCGCAGCCTCCTTTCATGAATGAACGACCTGCATTTTGCTCTTGCAATTACATCAGTTCCATTCATTTCGCCATTCGCCCATGATCGCGTCCAGCCCGTGAGGCAGCACAGGAATCCATCATGACCACCGCAAGCCCGAACGAAGACTTCCAATCCCTGATCGACCACTGCGTCCCCTTCCTTGAGGAAGTCAAGAACATGACCACCAGCACTGAAGTCGAGCGCTGGCTGAACCAGAAGTACGGCCCCGACAGCGAGCTGTACCGCACGCTCGCGCGGCTGGTGAAGAAGGGCGTGGAAGACGGCTGGGCCGCCAACGTCGAGATCGACGGCCCGGTCTATCGCCGCAGCCGCCTTGCCGAGCCGTCGGCGCGCACGCGCTTTTTCAGCATCACGGCGGTGTACATGGACAGCCGGGGCAACAAGCTCGGGCTGCCGGACGACCGCTACCGCGGCCAGTTCCACGGCCACCCGTACGGCGAGTTCAACATGGTCGTGCCGCTCGCGCCGGATGCGGCGCTCATGGGCCCGAACGGCTGGTGTCACGCCGGCTGGACGGCACCGGAGCCGGGCAGCAAGCACTACCCGGAGTCCAAGGGCGGCCCGGTGATCGCGCTGTTCTTCCTGCCCTCCGGGCGGATTTCCTACGACTTCAAGCCCCAGGAGTGAACCGTGTCCACCAGTGCCCTTGACTGGTCGCAGGCCGACATCGCGCGTTGTGTTGGCAGGGTGCTGCGCGAGCGCAAGGCGACGCGGGCCTTCCGGCCCGAGCCGCTGGGCCGCGAGCTGGTGCACGACCTCCTCGCCGAAGCCTCCACCGCCCCGAGCGGCGCGAACATCCAGCCGTGGCGCGTCTACGTGCTGGCAGGGCAGCCATTGCAGGCCCTGAGCGCGGCGCTGGTCGCCGCATCGCGCGCCGCCAGCGCGCCGCCGCCGCAGCATTTCCCCGAGCCGCTGCCGGACGTGTTCCGCACGCGCCTGCAGGACTTCGGCGCCCGCCTGTATGGCGCGCTGGGGATCGCCCGCCACGACACGACCGGACGCAGCCGCCAGGCGGAGCGCAACCTGCACTTCTTCGGCGCGCCGGTCGGCCTGGTCTTCAGCATCGACCGGCGGCTCAAGCCGCACAGCTGGATCGACCTCGGCCTGTTCGCCCAGAACCTGATGATCGCGGCGAAGTCGCGCGGCATCGACACCTGTCCGCAGGTGTCCTTCGCTCCGTTCCACGACGTGATCGCCTCGCACGTGCAGATGCCGGCCGAGGAAGTCACGGCCTTCGGCATGTCCATGGGCTACGGCGACCACGATGCCGCCGTGAACCAGCCGCGCATGCCGCGCGAGCGCGTCGAGGATTTCGCCCGCCTGGTGGGCTTCGAGCCCCGTACCGTTTCCAACCCTTCCGTCCTGGCAGCAGCATTGAAATGAGAGTCCTTGCAATCCCCGGCAGCCTGCGCAAGAGCAGCTACAACCTGATGGCGCTGCGCGCGGCGCAGAAGCTCGCCCCCGCGGGCATGCAGATCACCATCGCCGACCTTCGCGGCATCCCTTTGTTCGACCAGGACCTGCGCGCCGGCGGCGATCCGGCCGAAGTCGAGCGGCTGCGGGCGCAGGTGCGCGAGGCCGACGCGGTGCTGATCGCCTGCCCCGAATACAACGCGTCCGTCGCCGGCGTGCTGAAGAACGCCATCGACTGGGTGTCCCTGCCGCCCAGCCAGCCCTTCGACGGCAAGCCGGTCGCCATCCTCGGCGCGAGTCCCGGCCTCCTCGGCACCAGCCGGGCGCAGCCCCACCTGCGCCAGGTGATGTCCTGCCTCAACACCCAGGTCGTGAACAAGCCGGAGGTGTTCATCGGCGCGGCGCAGACCAAGTTCGACGCGGCGGGCGAACTGCTCGACGCGCCCACCGCCGACCACATCAGCGGCCTGCTGCTGTCCCTGCAGGCCATGGTGGCGCGCCGGGCCTGAGCACGTCGCGCACAGGGGCAAGGCCACGGCGCCGCCGCGCGCGCGCCGCCACAGCCTCCGCCATGAAGTGCGTTCAATTCGTCGTTGCAAAGACGTCAGTTCCGTTCAACGGCGGCCGCGACCATGATCACCCCATCCCGTGAGCGAACCATCACCAGGAGACCCACATGGAGGCTCTGTCCCGCCGCCGTTTCGCCCGGCTCGCCCTCGCCGCGCCGGCCGCCGCCTGGCTGCACCCGGTGCTCGCACAGACCGGAAAGCTGCTGGTCGGCTACCCCGCCGGCGGCACGCTGGACACCACCGCGCGGCAGCTCGCCGGAGCGTGGCGCAAGCAGGGCCGCCTGTACATCGTGGACAACCGCGCCGGCGCGGCCGGACGCATCGCCAGCAGCCAGCTCAAGCGCGAGCGCGCCGACGGCAATACGCTGCTGTGCACGCACACCTCGGCGCTCACCATCTACCCGCACGTCTACACCCGATTGATGTACGACGCCGCGGCCGACTTCGTGCCGGTGTCGCCGCTGGTCTCCGCCACCTGCGCTTTCGCGGTCAGCAGTGCCGTGCCGGCCGATCGCGTGAAGACGCTGGACGATTACGTGCGCTGGCTGCGCGCGACCCCGGGCGCGGCCACCTATGCGTCGCCCGCGGCCGGGTCGATGGCACACTTCCTCGGCTACCAGTTCTCCGAGGCGCGCGGCCTGAAGCTGCAGCACGTCGGCTACCGAGGTTCGGCGCCGGCCATGCAGGACCTGCTGGGCGGCCAGATCCCGGCCTACTTCGGTTTCGTGGCGGACTTCCTTCCCTACCTCAAGGAAGGCAGGGCCCGGATCCTGGGCGTGACCGGGGACCGGCGCTCCCGCTTCCTGCCCGGCGTGCCGACTTTCGCCGAGCAGGGGCTGCCTGCCATCCGCGGCGTCGAGACCTATGGTGTGTTCGCCCCGCCCGGGACGGCCGACACGACACTCCAGGCCCTGCACGCATCCGTCGTCGCCGCGAGCAAGGATCCCGCCCTGATCGCTGCCTTCGAGCAGGTCGGCCTGGAGACCTTCACGCTGGCGCCGCGGGACTATGCTGCGCTGGTGCGGCGCGAGCGCGAAGCCTGGGGGCCGGTGGTGCGTGCCTCCGGTTTCCGGTCCGAGGAGTGAACCAGGCCCGCCTGCCAAAGGAGTGGACATGACTTCACCGACATGGTCCCAGGCCGACATCGGTCATTGCGTCGAGCAGGTCCTGCACTCGCGCAGGTCCGTACGCGCCTACCGGTCCGATCCGGTGCCGCGCGAGCAGGTGCTGCAGGTGCTGCAGGCGGCGGCTTCGGCGCCCAGCAACTCGAACACGCAGCCGTGGCGGGTGTATGTCGTGACCGGCGCGCCCATGAAGCGCCTGGGCGACGCGCTGGTGGCCGCCTTCGAGGAGGGCAGCTTCCCGCCTTCCGCGCACTTCCCGGACCCGCTGCCCGCGGCCTTCTCGGAGCGCCAGGTGGACTTCGCGATGCGCTACTACGGCGCGTTGGGCATCGACCGCCAGGACGCCGCCGCCCGCACCCGCCAGACGCTGCGCAACTTCAGCTTCTTCGGCGCCCCGATCGGCCTGATCTTCAGCATCGACGCGCGCCTGAGTCGCCACAGCTGGCTCGATCTCGGCCTGTACGTGCAGAACGTGATGATCGCGGCGCGCGCGCGCGGCCTCGACACCTGCCCGCAGGTGTCGTTCGCGCGCTTCCACGCGCTGATCGCCGCGCACCTGGGCATGGGTCCGGACGAGGTGACGGCCTGCGGCATGTCCATGGGTTTCGCCGATGCGAGCGCGAGCGTCAACCAGGTGAAGATGCCGCGCCAGCACGTGAGCGAGTTCGTGCGGATGGCAGGCTTCGAGGCGCCGGCGGCGCTCGCCGCCGGGGCGTGAGTCGATGAAGGACCGTACGGTCCTGCACGCCCCCGCACGACAGCCGCTCGCCGAACGGCTGCTGGCCGGTGCTGCAATGGCGGCCGTGGCGGGTTGGGTGGACACGATCGGCTTCATCGGGCTGCACGGGGTGTTCACGGCGCACGTGACTGGCAACTTCGTGCTGCTTGGCACCGGGCTGGCCGGCGACGGCAGCGAGTTCGCCGCCAAGCTGCTGGTGCTCCCCGCCTTCGTGGCCGGGGTCGCGGGCGCGGCGTCGATGCACGCGTTCCAGCGCGGAAGGACGGCGCCGCTGCTGTGGTTCCAGCTCGCGGCACTCGCCTGCTTTCTGCTGGCGGGCGCCCGCACGACGACCGTGCTGGCGGCCTGCGCCGGCGCCTTCGCGATGGGGGTGCAGAACGCACATTGCCGGCTTTCATCCGGCGCGCTCGGCGCGACGACGGCCATGACGGGCAACGTCACGCAGCTCGTGCTGGATGTTCTGGGTGCCGCGGGTGTCGTGCCGTCCGATCGGGCCGAGGCCCGGCGGCGGCTCTTCGCCACGCTGGTGCCGGTCGCCGGCTTCGCAGCCGGTTGCGCCGGCGGCGGACTCGCGGGTGTGGCGTGGTCGTTCTGGGCGCTGCTCGTGCCGATCGCCACACTCGCCGTGCTGGCCCTGCTCGCCTGCAAGCGCTAGTCGCGGCAGCCGCGCAAGCAGCGTGCAGGAAGCCGCAAGGACCATGTTCAAGCCGGCGCGTGTTCGCCTCGCCCGGCGAGAAGATCCCAGGCGAGAGCGGCCAGGAACGCGACGGCGGCGAGCAGGAACAACAGGCCGTGATTGCCTCCGGAAGCCGTCAGGAGGAAGCTGTCCAGGTAACCCGCGGTGGCCTGCACCAGTGCAAAGGCCGTCGTCGCCCGGCTCCAGGCCGACTGCACGGCGGCCGGACCCGTCACCACTTCGCTGACACGACCGAGGACGATCGGCACGGCCCCGGGAGGAAAGGTGCCGAGCACGAAGACGCAAACGAGCACGAGCGCGATGGACGTGGTGTGGACCAGCAATGCCGCGGCCACAACCTGCAGGGCGAGAGTGATGCGGTTGGTCCTCGTGAAGCCGATCCGGTCGGCCGCCGCGCCGTACGAGAGCGGTCCTGCCAGGGCACCGAGGCCGAACACCACCCAGAGAAGCGAGCCGGCCGCGATGCTCCAGTGCAGCCCGCGCACGGCGTAGTCGACCATGAAGACCATCGCCGGCACGACGCCGAGTGCCATCAGGCCGTATTGGCCGTACAGGTGCCGCAAGGTTCGACGCGCCTCGTCCGGCAGCGCCATCGAGCCACTCGCGCGCGGCCTTTCATTGGCTGGCCAGGCACGCCAGGTCGCGACGGTCACCACCAGCGAGATCGCAGCGAGGCCGAGCCAGGCGCCGGTCAGGCCGGTTCGCAGCAGCAGCGGCACGAGGGTGCCTGAGGCGGCGATTCCCACCCCAAGGCCCAGGAAGATGGCGCCGGCGGCCATGCCTTTGCGTCCGGGCGGCACGCGCGCCAGCACGACGCTGCCCACCAGCACCATGATGACGCCACCCGTGACACCCGAGAGCAGGCGCCAGAAGAAGAACCATGCCGGGGACACCGGCATGGCGCACGCGAGGAAGGCCAGTACGGTCAGCAGCATGGCGCCCTTCAAGGCGGCCACCGACCCGACCGCCGACGCAAGGTGTCGCCCCCCGACCGCCCCCAGCAGGTAGCCGAGGAGATTGGCCGCGGCGAGGAACACCACGGCATCCGGACTGAACCAGTGCGCGGCGATCAAGGCTGGAATCAGCGGCGTGTACGCGAACCGGGCGAGGCCGATGCCGACCAGGCTCGCACACAGGCCCGCGGCGATCAGTGCCGGCACGCCGGGCGAGGAAGGGCCGCTGTCGGGAGGGGGGAGGGATGCGTCTTCGGAGTTCATGTTTGACACTGTCGTCAAGATTGACATCCATGTCAAACGAGACTCCAATATGGGCATGGCAGGCGTAAGGCAATTCGATGAAGACGAGGTGCTGGGCGCCGCGTTGGAAGTCTTCTGGGCCAGGGGCTACGGCGCAACGACCATGCAGCACCTGGCCGATGCGACCGGCGTGCAGCGGGGCTCCCTCTACAACGCTTACGGAGGCAAGGACCAGCTGTTCCTGCGGGCCTACCGGGTCTACGGGCGGCGCTACCTCGACGACGTGAGGCGAGCGCTGGCGAGCCCCTCGCTCACCCGATCGCTCGAGGCCTTTTTCGCTTATGCCGTCGGCTCCATGACGAAGGGGCGCCCTGCGCGAGGCTGCCTGACGACGAAAGCAGCGCTGGACGAACAGTTGGAGTGCGCGGAGATCCGGGCGGCGCTGAGCGAACTGCTGCGTGAGCTCGAGGCGCTGTTGCGCGAGCGCCTGGCCGTGCCCGCGGCGGGTGAACGGCTCAGGGTGCCGGTGGAGGACGCAGCCAGGCTGCTGGTCGCGATGACCCGCGGCCTGGTCGTCATGGAGCGCGTGCATCGACAGCCCGCGGAGCTCCTGCGCGCCGGCAAGGCGCTCGTCGCAGCCCTGGTCGACGAAGACCAGGAAAGCACCGGATCACGCTCCTAGCCTCGAGCCCAAGGGGACCGGCGGACGGACCCGCCGTGACCCTGCACTAGGCCATCCAGCACGCGCACACGGTTCGCAGGCTCGAGTTCTCAAGCTTCCCTACATTCTCGACCGAATCGAGCCTGCGCACCAATGACAGCGCGCTGGCCGTGCGCAGCCGCGCTCCGCGCCGCTCGCGCAGCGCAGTACGAATTGAACGCGGCTCATGGAGGTCTTGCAAAAGCATCAGTTCCATTCATCGCTGCGCTCGAAGATCATTGCAGCCGTCCCCGGTCTTGCAGTCCGGGGATCAAGAGCAAGGATGGAACCCCATGAAGACTTTCCTCACCGCCGTGGCCGCGGGCTGCGCCGCGCTGGCGCTGCTTGCGGCAGCCCCTGCGAACGCGCACGACACGCGGGAAACCGTCACCCCGAATTTCGCCCAGGCGATCCCCAACGTCCCCGGCAAGTCCCTTGTCGCGGTGATCGTGGAGTACCCGCCCGGAGCGGCTTCGCCCCCGCACCTGCATGCGCGGTCGGCGTTCATCTACGCCTACGTCCTGTCCGGAGCGGTGGAGTCGCAGGTGAACGACGGCCCCGTGCGCACGGTGCATGCAGGCGAAAGCTTTCATGAGCCTCCCGGTGCCCGCCACGTGGTGAGCCGCAATGCGAGCACGACGGTGCCTGCGCGGCTGCTTGCCGTGTTCGTGGTCGACAGCGACGACAAGCCGCTGACGACCCCCCTTCAATGATGTATTCAGGAGCCTTCCCATGAGCCAACGTCTGGACTACAACAAGATCGCGCCATTGGGCGCGAAAGCCCTTGCCGGTGTCTACGGCTACGTCAAGCAGAGCAAGCTGCCGCCGATGCTGGTCGACCTCGTGTACCTGCGCGTCTCGCAGATCAACAACTGTGCCTTCTGCCTCGACATGCACACGCGCGACCTGCTGCGCAAGGGCGAATCGGCCGAACGGCTGGCGCTGCTGCAGGCGTGGCGCGAAGCCGGCGACCTGTTCGACAGCCGCGAGCGCGCGGCCCTGGCCTGGGCGGAAAGCGTCACCCGCGTGGCGCAGACGGGCGTCCCCGACGAGGACTACCAAGCCGCGCGCTCGGTGTTCGAGGAGCAGGAGCTCGTGGACCTCACCATCGCGATCGGACTGATCAACACCTACAACCGCCTGGCGATCAGCTTCCGCAACACGCCGCAGGCCGTTGCCGACCGGTAGTCGCCCGGGCCATGCGCATCGGGATCCTCGTATTCCCCGGCGTCCAGCTGCTCGATGTCATCGGCCCCGCCGACGTGTTCACGGAAGCCGCGCGCCAGCTCGGGAATCCGCAGGCCTACACCATCGAGTTGATCGGCACGGAGCCCGGCGGCCTTCGCGGCAGCTGCGGCATCCGGGTGGCTGTGGACGCCACTACGGAGACGCATCGCGGTCGCCTCGACACGCTGCTGGTCGCCGGCAGTCCGGAGATCGACGCCGTGGAATCCGACGTGCGCCTGCGCGCCTGGGTCCGATCCCAGGCGCGCTCGGTGCGTCGCATCGCATCGGTGTGCACGGGGGCCTTCGTGCTCGCGGGCGCCGGCCTCCTGGACGGGCGCAAGGCAGCGACGCACTGGAATCACGCCGATCGGCTCGCAGCAGACCACCCCCGCGCGAACGTGGAGCGCGACGCCATCTACGTGAAGGACCGCAACCTCTACACCTGCGCCGGCGTCAGCGCCGGCATGGACCTGGCCCTCGCCCTGGTCGAGGAGGACCATGGGCGCCAGATCTCGCTCAAGGTCGCCCGCGAACTCGTCATGTTCCTGAAGCGGCCCGGCGGCCAAAGCCAGTTCAGCGCCTACCTCGCCGCACAGGGCGCCGACAAGTCCGCCATCCGGGACGTGCAGGCCTACGTGCTCGCGCACCTCCACGCCGATCTGTCGGTGCCGAAACTCGCCGCGCGCGCGATGATGAGCGAGCGCAACTTCGCGCGCGTGTTCCGCGCGGAGTGCGGGATGACCCCTGCGGAGTTCGTGGAGAAGGGGCGCCGCGCCGCGGCGCGCCCGCGCA
>NZ_JBBKTQ010000043.1:0-29142 GCF_037890035.1 Ramlibacter sp. AN1133 | reverse complement strand
TGTCCGGCTCAGCGACATCAAGGAGGAGGCGCGGGCGCGGAGCCAGCACGGGCAACGGATCCCATCCGCGCCGGGGGACAGTCGCTGAGACGGACAGCCACGGGCTGGTCCGGCCCGAGCGGCGCGACATCCACCGAACACGGGCCCTAGACGGTTGTCAGTCGCCGATCAACCATCTCGACAACCTCGACTTGGCAATGGTGGCTGGTCTCGCGCAATTCGGTGGCGAACCAAAAAAAATGGGCCCCGAAGGGCCCGCAAAGAGACCCCGCCCGGGCTTGCCCCGGGCGGTCCCGAGGGTCAGAACATGCCGCGGTTGCGGCGCTGGTGGCCGTCGTCGTCGCCTTCGCCTTCGCGCAGCACGCCGAGGTCGAGCACCCGGTTGTTGCCGGTGGGCGTCGGGCCGACCACGATCGTGGAGCCGGTGAGCGTGCCCACCACCACCACCTGGTCGCCGGCAGCGACGGTCGCCGTGCCGTTGCGCGCCGTGCGGATGGCGGCCGGGTCGGCGCTCACCTTCACGCCGTGCACGAAGAACACGGTGGCCGTGCCGGTGACGGTGCTGTTGACCGGCGCCGGCGTGGCGTCGACCACGCCCGAGATCGCGGCGACGGTGGACGACGGCAGGATCGTCAGCGACTTGGCGACCAGCGCTCCGCCGGTGCCCGGCTCCGCGATCACCAGCACGCTCTTGGAGGCACTCGCATTCAGGTAGCTCTGGAAGGTCGTGATGTTGAACGGCGTGGCGGTCGGGTCGCGGCGCTCCCAGCCGAGGATCGACACGTCCTTCAGGCGCGTCTTGGCGTTCACCGTCACGTCCTGCCCGAGGATGGACACCGTGAAGGTGTTGGTGCCGGCGGCCGTGACCGTGCCGGCCTGGCCCTTGAGCGCGAACTTGGACTCCTCGGCTTCGTCCTCGGTCCGCAGGCTCGTGGCCTTGACCGTGGTGCCGTCGGCGGACAGGGTGCCGAGCACGCGCACTTCGTCACCGACCTTGGGCAGCGTCGTGCCGGCGGGCAGGCCCGAGGCATCGACCACCACGCCGCGCACGGTGAAGGTGGTGGTGCCGCTCACGGAGGACACGATGCCTTCCAGTTCGATCGTCGCACCCGCTTGTTCGACCGGCAGCTTGCTGGCCTTGCGCGCGAAATCGGCGACGAGCACGGTGGCCGGCAGCGCGGGTGCGGTGGCGGAGCCGGCGGAGACGACCTGGCCACTGGCGAAGGCGTTGGCGCAGCTGACGGTGGCGCCGCCCGCGCGGCAGGTCGCCTTCGACAGGTCCAGCTTGAGGCCGTTGATGCTCACGGTGCTGGTGGCGGTGCCGCCGGTGACGGTCACCACGCCTTCGGCCTTGAACGAGGCGGGCGAGCCGCCGGTGGGCGCGTCGCTCACGGAGACCAGCGTGGCGACCACGTCGGTGCTGGGGCCGTCGAACAGGAAGCCATGCACCGTGACGTAGCTGCCCGGCGTGGTGGTGGCCGTCGGGGTGCCGCCCACCGTGGTGGCGACCAGGCCGTCGGCGGTGCTGATGGGGGTGCAGGGCGAGGTGGCCGCGGAAACGCAGGCGCGGCGGTCGCTGAAGCTGGTGCCGGAGCTCAATTGCACCTTCTGGCCCATCACGGTCAGCGTCGCCGCCGTGGCATCGGTCGCGTCGACGAAGCCGCGCACCAGCGGGTGCACGTGCAGTTCGTCGGCATCGGCTTCGTCGTCGGTGCCGCGGCCATGGTGCTTGACGTCGACCACCATGCCCACTTCGAGCCCGGTGGCGCCGCTGGTGACCGCGCCGGTGTCGTCGTCGATGACGCGGGCGCTCTCGGTATGGAAGCGGTGCCCGTTGACGAACACGCTACCGAAGGCGGTGATCACGCCCGAGGACGTGGTGGACGTGGCTGCCGGCGCGCCAGGCGCCGCCGGCTCGTCCCCGCCGCCGCCGCCGCAGGCGGTGAGGACGGCGGACACGGCGATGGCCAGGGCGACCGGCAGCGCTCGCTGCGTGGCCCAGGCCCCGACTTCGAATTTCTTCATGTGCATCTCTCCTGTTGGATGGCGCGGATCCCTCCGCGTCCGGGACGGAGAATTACATGGGAAAAATTACCATGCAACCAAAAGGACGGTTACCATTCGCAAAAGTGCGGAGGCCTATGCTTCCGCGGCTCGCACCTGTCCCGCATGCCACGCAAGCCCAAGATCGTCGCGCTCGAGGCCGCAGGCCCCGTGCCAGCGTCCCTGCCCCCGGATGACGTGGTGCAGGCGGTGGCGGCCGTGCTGCGTCCGGCCATCCGCATGCTGTTGCGCAGCGGCATCGATTACCCGCGACTGGCCGCCGAATTGAAGTGGCTGTTCATCGAGGAGGCCGTGGCGGAAATCGGACGGTCGGGGCAGGCGGGCACCGATTCGGCCATCAGCCTGCTCTCCGGCGTGCACCGCAAGGACGTGCGCAACTGGCGCCTGGGCGGCCGCCCGCCCGCCGCCGCCCGGCCCGTCGCCCTCAGCGCCCGCGTCTTCGCGCGCTGGATCTCGCAGGCGGAGTACCTGGACGCCGAAGGGCGGCCGCGCGCGCTCGCGCGCACCGGGGCCGCGCCTTCATTCGAGGCGCTGGTGCGCACCGTCACGCACGACGTGCATCCGTTCACCGTGCTGCAGGAGCTGATCCGCCTCGGGATCGCCAGCGTGGAGATCCAGGACGGCGGCGAGATCGTCGTTCCCGGCTCCGACTTCGTGCCGCCGGCGGGCTCGCGCGAGGCGCTGGACCTGCTCGCGGCGAACCTCGCGGACCATGCCACGGCCGCCGTCTCCAACGTGCTCGGCGGACCGCCGACGCTGGAGCAGAGCGTGTTCGCCGCCGGCATCACGGCCGCCTCGGCCGAGCGCCTGCAGGCCCTCGCGCGCTCGCTGTGGGTGCGCACGCGCAACGAGATGATCGAGGAGGCCTCGCGCCTCTACGAGGCCGACCGGGAACTGCCCGAGGCGCGCATGCGCGTGCGCTTCGGCAGCTATTTCTGGTCCGGGCCCTGGGAGCCGGCGCTGCCGGACCCGCCAGACGATTCTCCAAGGGATGAAGAACCATGAAGCCGTTGCACCGCCTGCTGGCCGTGTTGTCCACGCTCTTGCTGCTGTCCTGCGGAGGCGGCACCGACTTCGCCGGCAATGGCGGCGGCGGGGTGGGCACGGGCGGCACGGGCATCGTGGCCGGCACCGTCACGGGGCTGGGCAGCGTGGTGGTGGAGGACACGCGCTTCGACGAGAGCCAGGCGGTGCTGGAAAGCCGGCCCGACCTGGTGCGCAGCAACGCGCTGGCGCTGGCGGACCTGCACATCGGCCAGTACGCCTACCTGGACCTGGACGCCGCGGGCACGCCGACGCGCGTGCGCATCGAATCGCAGCTGGTGGGCTCGGTGGCCGGCGTGAACGCGGCCACCGGCCGCTTCACGGTGTGGGGCCACCCGGCGGTGATCAACACGGATCCGGACCGCGGGCCGGTCACGGTCTTCTCCGGCTTCGCCGGCATCGCGGACATGCAGCCCGGCGATGCGGTGCAGGTCTACGGCGTGCTGCAGGCGAGCGACGGCACCACCGACCTGCTGCGCGCCACGCGCATCGAGAAACTTGCGGCGGTGGGCGCGCTGCCGGCGCGCGTGACGGGCACGCTGCGCCAGGGCGCCGGCACCACCTTGCTGCTCGCCGGCCGGCCGCTCGACGTGTCGGGCGCCGCGAACGTGCCTGCCTTGGGCGCCGGCACCGCGGTGATCGCCGTGGTGCCATGGACGGCGCAGTTGCCCGCAACGTGGCAGGCCTCCGCGGTGGCGCTGCTCGCGCCGTCCGCGGCTGCGTCCTCGCTGCGCGTGAGCGGCGCCGTGCACCTGCTGCCCGACGGCCGCGCCTCGGTGCAAGGCGTGGAAGTGGACCTGTCCACGCTCACCCAGCAGGACCGGGATGCCGTGCGCGAAGGCAGCTACCTCACCATCCAGGGCCGCTCGCGCGGCAGCGACAGCCGCCGCGCCGATGCCGCGCGCATCGAGGCACTGCCGCAGGGCGGCCGCACCGCGCAGTTGCGGGGCTCGATCACGAGCGTGGGCACCGCGACCTTCGTGGTGCGGGGCCAGACGGTCGATGCCTCCGCCGCGCAGTTCGTCGGCGGCAGCGCAGCCAACCTCACGGTGGGCACGTATGTCGAGGTGCAGGGTGCGCAGGCCGCGGCCGGCGTGGCCGCGCAGCGCGTCACCTTCCCCGGCGTGCCGCCGGAGCGGGCGGTGCTGGAACTGAGGGGCACCGTGCAGTCCGTGGATGCGGCCGGCCGCACGGCGCGCCTGCTCGCGCGCGACGGCCGCAGCTTCGACCTGGTGCTGCCCGCGCAAGGCGCCCTGCCGGCGGTGGGCGACGCGATCCGCGCCGAAGGCTACTGGGACGGCAGCCGGCTGCAGGTGCGCGAATTCCGGCCCGACAACGCCGGCGCCGGCGAGGGCGAAGACCGCTGAAGCCGGCGCACTCCTGATTTCCACCTAGGCCGGCCGTGCGAGCGCCGGCTAGCATGCCCGGCTCGCCACCAAGGAGTCCGCATGCGCATCGGGATCGCCGGCACCGGCAAGATGGGCAGCGCCATCGCGCGCCGCCTCGCCTCGCTCGGACACGAGCTGGGGGTCTGGAACCGCACCCCGGCCCGGGCGCAGGCGCTGCTGCAGGAAGGCATGGCCTGGGCCGCGACCCCGCGCGCGCTGGCGCAAGCCAGCGAGATCGTGATCTCCATGCTCACCGACGGCGCGGCGCTCGACCAGGTGTACAGCGGCGACGCTGGCCTGTTCTCCGCGCGCGGCAGCGGCACGCTGTTCATCGACATGAGCACCGTGCCGCCGGCCAAGCAGCAGGAAATGGCGCGCCGCGCTGCCGAAGTCGGTGCCGCCTACCTCGAGTGCCCCGTCGGCGGCAGCGTGGGCCCGGCGAAGGAAGGCAAGCTGATCGCCTTCGTGGGCGGGGCCGAACAGGATCTCGCCCGCGCGAAGCCGGTGCTGGACCAGTTGTGCAAGCGCGTGGAGCACGTCGGTGCGCACGGCGCCGGCGAGACGATGAAGCTCGCGGTGAACCTGCCGCTGATGGTCTACTGGCAGACGCTGGGCGAAGCGCTGTCGCTCATCCAGCCGCTCGGGCTGGATCCGAAGCGCGTGATCGACATCCTGGCCGATTCCTCCGGCGGGCCCAACATGCTCAAGGTGCGCGGCGGCATGATCGCGCAGGCCCTGGCCGGCGAGGCGGGCGCCGCGGTGACGGTGGACGTGGCCACCATGCGCAAGGACATGGCGGCGATGCTGGAGGAAGGCCGCGCGCACGGCCGCGCGCTGCCGCTGACCGCCGCGACCCTGGCGAACTTCGAGCGCGCCGCCCAGCGCGGGCTGGACGGCGCCGACTGCACGCAGCTGCCGGTGTGGTGGCTGGCCGAAGGCGGCAAGGCCTAGAGGCCCGCTCCAGCTTCATGTCCCTGCTCGAGGCGGGACGGGCCCATCTGGCGGCGCAGCATCGCATCCTGGCGACTTAGAATCGCGCGTTCCGGAAGCGTGGCAGAGTGGTCGATTGCACCGGTCTTGAAAACCGGCAACGGGCAACCGTTCGTGAGTTCGAATCTCACCGCTTCCGCCAGCCCTCAGTTCGACGCAGGCCCTCAGTTCGACGCAGGCCCTCGGTCCCCCGGTGCGCGGGCGCGGCCCGGGCCGGTGCTCGCCACGTATTCGAGCGCGGCCTTGAGCCTGGCGCGGGCGCGCTCCTGCAGCACGTGCACCTGGTGCCGTTCCCATTCGGTCGGCTCGGCCGCTGCCCCTTCGAGGAACTGCGAATAGCGTTCGCCCAGGGCCCGCTCGGCCTCGCGCGCGAGGCGGTCGGTGGTCTTCCACTCGGCCAGCAGGGCTGCGTAACGCTCGCTCACCAGTCGCTCCTTTGCCGCGCTGATTTTCGCAAGTGCCGCCGCGCGCGCAAGAGCGTCGCCGCAGGCCGCTGCCTCATCTGATTGTCGTCAGCGTCCTACAGGTTCCGGCCGGGCAGGGAGTTTCAATGCAGGCTCCGGAAGGGGGCGCCCGCCCGACCCGGCACCGGAACCCCATCGTGACGCAGGTATCGACGAAGAAGCAGACCAGGACCCCGGAGGCGGAACTCCTGCGGCTGCAGATGTTCGTCTCCGCGGTGACCGACTACGCCATCTACATGCTCTCGCCCGAGGGCAACGTGGTGAGCTGGAACGCGGGGGCGCAGCGCTTCAAGGGCTACACCGCCGACGAGATCATCGGCCAGCATTTCTCCCGCTTCTACACCGAGGAGGACCGCGCGGCTGGCGTGCCCTGGCGGGCCCTCGAGATCGCCCAGACCACCGGCAAGTTCGAGGCCGAAGGCTGGCGCATGCGCAAGGACGGTACCCGCTTCTGGGCCAGCGTGGTGATCGACGCGATCCGCGACGCCGGCGGCGAGCTGGTGGGCTTCGCCAAGATCACGCGCGACATCACCGAGAAGAAGGCGGCCCAGGAGGCCCTGCGCGAAAGCGAGGAGCGCTTCCGCATGCTGGTGCAGGGCGTGACCGACTATGCGATCTACATGCTGTCGCCCACCGGCCTGGTCACCAACTGGAACGCCGGCGCGCGCCGCATCAAGGGCTACGAGCACGACGACGTGATCGGCACGCATTTCTCGCGCTTCTACACCGAGGAGGACCGGGCGACCGGCCTGCCCGGGCGCGCGCTGCAGCAGGCCTCCGACCAGGGCCGCTTCGAGGCCGAAGGCTGGCGCGTGCGCAAGGACGGCACCCGCTTCTGGGCGCACGTCGTGATCGACGCGATCCGCAACGACCTGGGGCACCTGGTCGGCTTCGCCAAGATCACCCGCGACATCACCGAACGGCGCCTGGCGGCCCAGGCGCTGGAGCAGGCGCGCGAGGCGCTGTTCCAGTCGCAGAAGCTGGAGGCGATCGGCAAGCTCACCGGCGGCGTCGCGCACGACTTCAACAACCTGCTGAACGTGGTGACCAACGGGCTGTCGATGCTGCGGGACCGCGCCCGCGACGGCGCCGAACTGCGCGTGATCAACGCGATGGACAAGGCCGCGCAGCGCGGCGCGGCGCTCACGCAGCAGCTGCTGTCGTTCGCGCGGCGGCAGCCGATCAAGCCTCAGGCGCGCGACATCAACCGCGTCATCACCTCGTTCGAGGCGGTGCTGCGCCGCGGCAGCCGCAACACGATCCACTTCGACGTCGCCCTCGCGCCCAGGGTGTCCCAGATCCTGGTGGACACCGCGCAGTTCGAGACCGCGCTGCTGAACCTGGTGGTGAACGCCCGCGACGCCACGCCCGACGGCGGCAGGATCACGGTGGCGACCAGCGAAGTCCAGCTCGGGGACCGGCAGGTGGGCATCCTGCCGGCCGGCCGCTACGTGGTCGTCTCGGTGCAGGACACCGGCAGCGGCATGCCGCCGGACGTCGTGAACCGCGCCGTGGAGCCGTTCTTCACCACCAAGGAGATCGGCAAGGGCACGGGCCTCGGGCTCAGCCAGGTCTACGGCATGGTGCAGCAGTCCGGCGGCGACCTGGAGATCCGTTCCACCCTCGGCGAGGGCACGACGATGTCCCTGTATTTCCCCGCCCTGGCCGCGGACTGCGAGTGCGACGCGGCGCAGGAGCCCGTCGCCGAGAAGGTGCTGATCGTCGACGACCAGCCCGACGTGCTGGAGGTGACCTCGGAGCTGTTCCGCACCCTGGGCTTCGAAGTCTTCTCCGCCAACTGCGGCGAGGACGCGGTGGAAGTGCTGCGGCGCACGCCCGACATCCGGTTGCTCCTGAGCGACGTGGTGATGCCCGGCATGAGCGGCATCCAGCTCGGTCACAAGGCGCAGGAGATGCTGCCGCACATCAAGGTGATCCTCGCTTCCGGCTACGCCAACCCGGCGCTGGACCGCGACGAGGGCAGCCTCGACGGCTTCCAGTTCCTGCCCAAGCCGTACCGCGTCGGCGACCTCGTCAAGAAGCTGCGCGCCGTGGGTTCGTGAACCGCCGTCCGCTGCCTGCAAGGCAACGTCAGCTCCGTCCTACAGCCGCCAGCAATGGCGTCAGACAGAATCCGCGGCTGCGGTCTTTCAATGTGTTCGTTCCGGCCGGCCCTGGGGAGGTTTCGATGGCAGTACGCGTCTTTCTCGTCGAGGACCAGAAGCCCATGCAGGTGCTGATGGCGGACCTGCTGCATTCGGTCGGCGGCTTCGAGCTCGTGGGCACCGCCTCCAGCGAGACCGGCGCCACCGACTGGCTGTACCGCCACCCGGGTGGCTGGGACCTCGCGATCGTCGACCTGCTGCTGGGCGAAGGTTCCGGCTTCACGCTGATCGTCCGCTGCAACAAGGAGCCCGCGGGGTCCGTGCTGGTCTTCAGCGACTTCGTGTCGCCGGCGGTGCGCCAGCGCTGCATCCGGCTCGGCGCCGACGGCGTGATCTCGAAGGCGCAGTTCGGCGAACTGCGTGCCTACCTGCAGGCCTTCCCCGGACGCGTGGCGCAACCGGAGCCCGCTTGACCACCGCGCTGCAGCGCAACAACGTGCAGGTCGGCGGCAAGGGGCCGCCGATGGTGTTCGTGCACGGTTTCGGCTGCGACCAGAACATGTGGCGGCTGCTCGCGCCGCACTTCGCCGACACCCACACCTGCATCCTGCTGGACCTGGTGGGCAGCGGCCGCTCGGACCTGTCGGCGTACGACCGCCGCAAGTACGACACCCTGAACGGCCATGCCTCGGACCTGTGCGAGGTGCTCGCGGCCGTCACCGACGCGCCGGCGATCTGCGTGGGCCATTCGGTCAGCGCCATGATCGGCATGCTGGCCAACCTGCAGTCGCCCGGGCAGTTCCGGGCACAGGTCATGGTCGGGCCCTCGCCCTGCTACATCAACGACGGCGACTACGTCGGCGGCTTCACCCGCGCGGACATCGAATCGCTGCTGCAGACCATGGAGGCCAACTACCTCGGCTGGTCCAGCAACATGGCACCGGCCATCATGGGCGCGCCCGAACAGCCCGAGCTCGCCACCGAACTGACCAACAGCTTCTGCCGCACGGACCCGGAAATCGCCAAGCACTTCGCGCGCGTCACCTTCCTGTCCGACTTCCGCGCCGAACTGCGCAAGCTGCAGGCGCCCACCCTCATCCTGCAGTGCAGCGACGACATCATCGCGCCGCGCTCCGTCGGCGCGTACATGTGCGAGCACATCCCGAACTGCACCCTGCGCGTGATCGAGAACGTGGGGCATTGCCCCCACCTGAGCGCGCCCAGTGCCAGCGCGGCCGCCATGGAGCAGTTCATCGCAGGGCTGTAGCCATGCACGACGCCCCGCTGCCGGCTCCCGAGCAGCTCTACGACGCCGCACCCTGCGGGCTGCTGCTCGCCGCGGCGGACGGCCGCGTGCTCGACGCCAACGCCACCCTGTGCGCCTGGCTGCGCTGCAGCAAGGGCGACCTGGTCGGCAAGGTCCGCTTTTCCGAGCTGCTGACGGTCGGCGGCCGGATCTTCTGGCAGACCCACCTGCAGCCGCTGCTGCGCATGCAGGCCTCCGTCGCCGAGGTCAAGCTGGAAATGCGCTGGGCCGACGGCCCGGTGCTGCCGGTGATGGTGAACGCCGTCGAACGCGCGTGGCAGGGGCGCGTCGTGCAGCACGTGGCGGTGTTCGTCGCCGAGGAGCGGCACAAGTACGAGCGCGAACTGCTGCTGCAGCGCCAGCGCGCCGAGGAACTGGCGGCGCAGCACGCCCGGGACCAGCAGGCGCTGGCGGCCGTGCAGGCCGAGGCCATGGACCGCGCCGCCTTCGCCGAGCAGCTGGTGGGCATCGTCAGCCACGACATCCGCAATCCCCTGTCGGTGATCCAGATGAGCGCGATCCTGCTGGACCGCGGGGTGAACGCGGAGCAGCAGAAGGCATCGGTGGCACGCATCAACCGGGCGGTGCAGCGCGTGCAGCACCTGATCGGCGACCTGCTGGATTTCACCCAGGTGCGCGTGGGCGGCGGCCTGGGCATCCGCAAGGTGCCGGAAGCGGACCTGCACCAGGCCGTGGCCGACACCGTCGCGGAGCTGGCGGTGGGCTTTCCGGATTGCGTGCTGCGGCACGAACGCATCGGCACCGGCCATTGCGAGGCCGACGCGGACCGCATCGTGCAGGCGGTCGGCAACCTGGTGGCCAACGCCGTCAACCACGGGGACAAGCGCCAGCCCGTCACGGTGCGCACCGAGGACGCCCCGGGGGTGTTCCGGATTTCCGTGCACAACGGCGGCGCGCCGATCCCGCCGCAGCTGCTGCCCACCCTGTTCGAGCCGATGGTGCGCGGCGCCGCGCCCGGCGCCAAGGGCGTGGGGCTGGGCCTCTACATCGTGCGGGCGGTGGTGCAGGCGCACGGCGGGCAGGTCGCGGCCCGCTCCAGCGCCGAGGAGGGCACCACCTTCCGCATGGAGCTGCCCTGCGCCTGAAGCGCGGTCACGCGGAGCGTGGCGTGCCGCCCTTGCCCACGGCGCTGTCCTTCGGCCGGTGGCCGACGACCTCCAGCGTGTCGACCTCGAAGGTGCCGTGGCGCGCCTGGCCGGCCGCCGTCCAGGCGCAGTAGGCCAGCGACATCGACAGGGCCTGCACGGTCATGGCGCAGCCTCCCGTCTTCAGCACGACGGTGTCGCCCACCCGGATGCGTTCTTCGGCCACCGGCCGATTATCACCAGATGTGCGCCGGCCGGGCCGCGGACCCGGGTGCACCGTCCTTCCGGATGTCAGACCATGGTTTGCATGCGCTCGTGCGCGCCTGACGTGTCCCATAGCAGCTGCTGAAAACGTCCTACAGGCGTCGACTCGACCGCGCGGGACCATGGCCCGTATTCGAACGCATTGGTCGTCATGTCGCAGGAACACCAACAGGACACGCCCGAGGACGAAGGATCGTCCACCAGCGCCAGTGGGCAACATCAGCAGCAACCGCAGTCGGAGGGTCATGCCGGCCAGGGCTCGGAGAGCATCATGAAGCAGCTGCGCGAGTGGGAAGACCGCCGTGCCAGCAATTCGGGCGGCACGCGCCGCCCGGGTTCGCACTGAAGCGCGCCGCGCGTCTCCGCTTCCTCCCCGCTCCATGAAGAAGGCGGCCCGCCGGGCCGCCTGTCGCCGTTTCAGGCCGCCTGCGTGGACGGCCGTTCGGGGCGCGCCTCGGCGCCGGGCCGGCTCTCGCGCGCCTGTTCCGGTGCGCTCGCGGGCCGGGCCTGCAGCGACTTGGTCAGGAAGGGCAGCACGCTCTGGGCACCGGCGCCCCAGCGGCTGCCCGGGGGCGGCAGGGTCGGATCGTGCTCGTCGTGGCTATCGATCGGCATGGCTGGTCCCGGATGGCCAGAGTTCCACGGGGGGGCGGCGGATGAAGGACGGGTCGTCGGCCTGCGCGGCGTCGGCCGGGTGCGAGAACAGCATGTCGCAACCCTGCATGTCGGCATCGCCCCCGAGCAGGTGTTCCTGCCACCCCAGCTCGCGCACGTGGTCGGCGAAGAAGTTCACCTGCCGGTAGCCATCGAGCCGCCCGATGGCGAACAGCACGCCATCGCGCAGGAGGCCGATCTTCACGTCCATCCGGTGGGTGGTGGGCAACAGCTTCGCCATCGCGAAAGCGTTCGCGATCCCGTCGAAGCCGGGGGGCGCGTCGTGCAGCAAGTCCATGGGTCGGGAAAGTAAGCGCGCGTTACAGCACCGGCTGTAGGACGAAGCCTCATCTGGATGGACGTGCGGCGACTACTTCGTGGCACAGCATGCCGCGCGTCTCGATGAAGCGCACCACTTCCTGCAAACCGGCCTGCGTCTTCAGGTTGGTCATGACGTACGGCTTGTCGCGCCGCATGCGCTTCGTGTCGGCCTCCATCACCGCCAGGTCCGCCCCGACGTAGGGCGCGAGGTCGGTCTTGTTGATCACGAACAGGTCGCTCTTGGTGATGCCCGGGCCGCCCTTGCGGGGGATCTTCTCGCCGGCCGCGACGTCGATCACGTAGATCGTCAGGTCCGACAGCTCGGGGCTGAAGGTCGCCGCCAGGTTGTCGCCGCCGGACTCGACGAACACGATGTCGGCGTCGGGGAATTCGGCCAGCATGCGGTCGATCGCCTCCAGGTTGATGGAGGCGTCCTCGCGGATGGCCGTGTGCGGGCAGCCGCCCGTCTCCACGCCCATGATGCGTTCGGCCGGCAGGGCGCCGCTCGCGGTCAGCAGGCGCTGGTCTTCCTTGGTGTAGATGTCGTTGGTGATCGCGACCAGGTCGTAGCGGTCGCGCATCGCCTTGCAGAGCATCTCCAGCAGCGTGGTCTTGCCGGAGCCGACCGGCCCGCCGATGCCCACGCGCAGGGGCGGGAGCTTGCGGGTGCGGCCGGGGATGTGGTGCGCGGGAGCGTTCATGAGCGGAACAGGCGGGAGTACTGGGTTTCGTGTTGCGAGGAGAGGATGGCCAGCATGGGCGAGAAGGCCTGGCGGTCCTCGTCGGCCAGCGTGAGCGCGAGGTCGACGGCTTGCGGGATCGCGTCGGCGAGCCGCGCCAGGATGCGCTGGCCGGCGGCCTGGCCGAGCGGGATTGATTTGACGGCGGCCTGGACCATGTTCTCGGACCAGCCGAAGGCGAAGGCGAGGGCGATGGGGCGTGAGGTGGCCGCGGTCGTCGAGGCCGCGACGGCGAAAGCGACGGGGTAGGTGAAGTCGGTCTTCGTAGGCTGGTGGTGACCGGAGGGAACCCCAGCTCGCTGCGCTTCGCTGGATCGCTGGGGTTCGCTGGCGCGCTCACCCCAGCCTACCGGCTCACCCCAGCCTACCGGCTCACCCCAGCCTACCGGCTCCCCCCAGCCCGCCCCCCCGAGCGACCTGCGCCACTCCCCCATCGACCGCCCCATCTGCTCCGCCTGCTGCCGCAGCTCGCTCGTCTCGCGCGTCTGCCGCACCCAGTCGTCGAGCGCCTGCAGCCGCTGCCCGTCGCCCTGGTGAGCCGCTTCGACAGCACTTGCGACCACGGCGAGATCGCCGCGCGCCAGGGCCAGATGCAGCTGTTCGACCAGCCACTCGCCCGCGCTCGCCTCGTCCCGCACCAATCCGGCCTCCACCGCGGGCTCCAGGCCTTCCGAATAGGAAAAGCCGCCGACCGGCAGCGCCGGCGACGCGAGCCAGATCAGTTGCAGCAGCGCGGCATCAGCCGGCGCGGGACTGTCCGTGCTCGCCATGCTTGTGGCTGTCGTGTTCGTGGTCGTGCAGCTGGCTGTCGTGCTCGTGCTCGTGGTCGTGCGTCTCGGTGTCGGTGTGGTGGTGCCCGTGGTGGTGGTCCTCGTGCCCGTGCGCGGCATGGCTGCCGTAGGCACCGCCCTCCGGTTCGAACGCTCCGAAGGTGTCCGTCACCACCAGCCGCATGGCGCGCAGCATCTCGGCCAGCACGTGGTCGGGCTCGATCTTCAGGTGGTCCGGCTGCAGCTCGATCGCGACGTGCCGGTTGCCCAGGTGGTAGGCGGCGCGCAGCAGGTCGAAGGTGCTGCCGCGCTCGCCCTGCCGGATGATCATCACCGGTTGCGGCTTGGCCAGCACGCGCACCATCGAGCCGTCCTCTCCCACCAGCACGTCGCCGCCGCGCACCACGGTGCCGCGCGGCAGGAACACCCTGAGCTGGCGGCCCCGCGAGTCGGTGCACTCGAAGCGGCTCTTCTGGCGCACGTCCCAGTCGAGTTCGACGCTGGCGGCGCGATGCAGCAGCGGCTTGGCGAGGCCGTGGCCCTGGGGCAGGATCTTGGTGACTTGGAGCATGGGATCTCCGGGCTGTTTGCCTCGTAGGCTGGTGGTGGAGCGAAGCGCAACCCCAGCGCTGGGGTTCGGCCTTCGGCGCTCACCGCCAGCCTACAGCAAGAAGCCCATCAGAACAGGAAATACCGCTGCGCCATCGGCAACACCGTCGCCGGCTCGCAGGTCAGGAGCTGGCCGTCGGCCCGCACCGCATAGGTCTGCGGATCGATCTCCATCTTCGGCACGTAGTCGTTGTGCAACAGGTGGCTCTTGCGCACCCGCCGGATGTCCTTGACCGGCGCCACGTGCCTGGCCAGCCGCAAGCGTTCCTTCACCCCGGCCGCCAGGCCCGCCTGCGACACGAAGGTGATCGAGCCGGCGTGCAGCGCGCCGCCGAAGCTGCCGAACATCGGCCGGTAGTGCACCGGCTGCGGCGTCGGGATCGAGGCGTTGGGGTCGCCCATGGCCGCCATGGCGATGAAGCCGCCCTTGAGGATCAGCGCCGGCTTCACGCCGAAGAAGGCCGGCTTCCAGACCACCAGGTCGGCCCACTTGCCGCACTCGATGCTGCCCACCTCGTGGGCGATGCCGTGCGCGATGGCGGGATTGATCGTGTACTTGGCCACGTAGCGCCGGGCGCGGAAGTTGTCGTGCCGCAGGGTGTCGCCCGGCAGCTTGCCGCGCTGCACCTTCATCTTGTGCGCCGTCTGCCAGCAGCGCAGGATCACCTCGCCCACGCGGCCCATGGCCTGCGAGTCGCTGGAGAACATGCTGATCGCGCCGAGGTCGTGCAGGATGTCCTCGGCGGCGATCGTCTCCTTGCGGATGCGGCTCTCGGCGAAGGCGAGGTCTTCCGGGATGGCCGGGTCGAGGTGGTGGCACACCATCAGCATGTCGACGTGCTCGTCGAGCGTATTGACCGTGTAGGGCATGGTCGGATTGGTCGACGAGGGCAGGAAGTTGGGCTCGCCCACCACCTTCAGGATGTCGGGGGCGTGGCCGCCGCCGGCGCCCTCGGTGTGGAAGGCGCAGATGCCGCGGCCCTTGGTGGCCGCGATGGTGTTCTCGACGAAGCCCGATTCGTTGAGCGTGTCCGAGTGGATCGCGACCTGGATCTCCATCTCGTCGGCCACGTCCAGGCAGTTGCTGATCGCCGCCGGCGTGGTGCCCCAGTCCTCGTGCAGCTTCAGGCCGATCGCGCCGGCCTGCACCTGTTCGCGCAGGGGCTGCGGCAGGCTGGCGTTGCCCTTGCCCATGAAGCCCAGGTTCATCGGGAAGGCATCGGCGGCCTGCAGCATGCGCTCGATGTTCCAGGGGCCCGGCGTGCAGGTGGTGGCGAAGGTGCCCGTCGCGGGGCCGGTGCCGCCGCCGAACATGGTGGTGACGCCGGAGGCCAGCGCCTCCTCGATCTGCTGCGGGCAGATGAAGTGGATGTGGCAGTCGATGCCGCCGGCGGTGACGATCGCGCCCTCGCAGCTGATGATCTCGGTGCCGGCACCGATCACGATGTCCACGCCCGGCTGCGTGTCGGGGTTGCCGGCCTTGCCGATCGCGGCGATGCGGCCGTCCTTCAGTCCGATGTCGGCCTTGACGATGCCCCAGTGGTCGAGGATCAGCGCGTTGGTGAGCACCGTGTCCATCGCGCCCTCGGCACGCGTGCGCTGCGACTGCGCCATGCCGTCGCGGATCGTCTTTCCGCCGCCGAACTTCACCTCCTCGCCGTAGCCACCGGCGCGCAGGGTGAAGTCGTCCTCCACCTCGATCACGAGCTCGGTGTCGGCCAGGCGCACGCGGTCGCCCGTGGTGGGGCCGAACATCTCCGCGTAGGCGCGGCGGGGGATGGTGGCCATCAAGCCTCCCGCCGGGCCGCCCCAAGGGAGGCTTGCGCCCCCCCGGGGGGCAGCGACGACACGAAGTGCGCAGCGTAGGGGCTCATGTTCCTAGACTTTCCCTTGGGTGAGGCCGCGGAAGCCGTAGACGTTGCGGTGGCCCGCGTAGTCGACGAGTTCCACCGTGCGCTGCTGCCCCGGCTCGAAGCGCACCGCGGTGCCGGAGGCGATGTTCAGGCGCATGCCCCTGGCGGCTTCGCGGTCGAACTGCAGCGCGCCGTTGGTCTCGGCGAAGTGGTAGTGCGAGCCGACCTGGATCGGCCGGTCGGCCGTGTTCTGCACGACCAGCGTGAGGGTGCGGCGGCCGGGGTTGAGTGCGTGGTCGCCGCCGTCGGTGATCAGTTCGCCGGGGATCATGGTCGTCACACGATGGGCTGGTGCACGGTCACGAGCTTGGTGCCGTCGGGGAAGGTGGCCTCCACCTGGATCTCGGGAATCATCTCGGCCACGCCGTCCATCACGTCTTCGCGCGTGAGGATGGTGCGGCCCTCGCTCATGAGCTGGGCGACGGATTTGCCGTCGCGCGCACCTTCCATGACGGCGGCGGAGATCAGCGCCAGGGCCTCCGGGTAATTGAGCTTGAGCCCCCGCGCGCGGCGCCGCTCCGCGAGCAGGCCAGCGGTGAAGAGCAGCAGCTTGTCTTTCTCGCGGGGGGTGAGTTCCATGGTGCGCGGCAGTGTATTGCAAGGTCCGGGCCTGCACTGTCTTTTCCCTCCCCTCTGGGGGAAGGTAGGGTGGGGGCGCTCCGGAGGTCGATGAAGGGCTGTGGCTGATCGGCTGCCTGGAGTGCCCCCACCCCTGCCCTCCCCCGGAGGGGGAGGGAGTAAAACCAACGGGCACGGAAGATGCACTTGCTATCCGTGATCCGCAGCCATCCCCTCCCCCCGCCCCACCACGATGCCCCCCAGCGCGTCGTCAAGGTGCGCCGCGACTACAACACCTGGGTCGCGAGCGAGACGATGGAGGACTACGCGCTGCGCTACACGCCGCAGCGCTTTCGCAAGTGGTCCACCTGGCGGGTGGCCAACACCGCCTTCGGCGCCGCCTCCTTCCTGATCCTCGAGGCGGTGGGCGCCACGCTGCTGGTGCAGTACGGCTTCGTGAACGCCTTCTGGGCCATCGTCGCCACCGGCCTGATCATCTTCCTCGCCGGCCTGCCGATCAGCATCTACGCGGCGCACCACGGCGTCGACATGGACCTGCTCACGCGCGGCGCCGGCTTCGGCTACATCGGCTCCACGCTCACCTCGCTGATCTACGCCTCCTTCACCTTCATCTTCTTCGCGCTCGAAGCGGCGGTGATGGCGTACGCGCTGGACCTCGCGCTGGGCATCCCGCCGGCATGGGGCTACCTGATCTGCGCACTGGTCGTGATCCCGCTCGTGACGCACGGCGTCTCCGCCATCAGCCGGCTGCAGGTGTGGACGCAGCCGCTGTGGCTCGTGATGCTGGTCGTGCCCTTCGCGTACGTGCTGGCGCGCGATCCTGGTGCCTTCGCCGGCATCGCGCACTACGTCGGGGAGAAGTCGCAAGGCGCCGGATTCGAATTGCACCCGTTTGGTGCCGCGCTCACGGTGGGCGTGGCGCTCATCACGCAGATGGGCGAACAGGCCGACTACCTGCGCTTCATGCCCGCGCGCACCGCGGCCAACCGGCGCGCCTGGTGGTTCGGCGTGCTGGCGGGCGGACCGGGCTGGGTGGTGCTGGGCGTGCTGAAGATGCTGGGCGGCGCGCTGCTCGCGTACCTCGCGATCCAGCACATGGTGCCGGCGGACCGCGCGGTCGATCCGAACCAGATGTACCTCGCCGCCTATGAGTACGTCTTCCCGCGCTACGGGTGGGCGGTGGCCGCGACGGCGCTGTTCGTCGTGATCTCGCAGCTGAAGATCAACGTGACCAACGCGTATGCGGGCTCGCTGGCCTGGTCCAACTTCTTCTCGCGCCTCACGCACAGCCATCCGGGCCGCGTGGTGTGGGTGGTGTTCAACACGCTGATCGCCTTCATGCTGATGGAGATGAACGTGTTCCAGGCGCTGGGCGACGTGCTGGGCCTGTACTCGAACATCGCCATCGCCTGGATCATGGCCGTGGTGGCGGACCTCGTCGTCAGCAAGCCGCTGGGCCTGTCGCCGCCCGGCATCGAGTTCAAGCGCGCGCACCTGTACGACGTCAACCCGGTCGGCGTCGGCGCGATGGCGCTGGCCTCGGCGCTTTCGATCGTCGCCTACCTGGGCACGTTCGGTGCGACCGCGCAGGCCTTCTCGGCGCTGATCGCGATGGGCGTGGCCTTCGTCACCGCGCCGCTGATTGCCTGGGCCACCCGCGGGCGTTACTACCTGGCGCGCGAGCCGCAGGCAGGCTCGCGCCTGGTTGCGCGCCGCTGCGTGATCTGCGAGCGCCACTACGAAGGCCCGGACATGGCGCACTGCCCGGCCTACCAGGGCCCGATCTGCTCGCTGTGCTGCACGCTCGATGCGCGCTGCGGCGACCTGTGCAAGCCGCAGGCGAGCCTGGCCGCGCAGTGGTCCGGCGCGCTGCGCTGGCTGCTGCCGCGGCGCGTGTGGCCCTACCTCGATACCGGCCTGGGCCACTGGCTGCTGCTGATGCTGGTGGTTGCGCCGCTGCTGGCGGCGCTGTTCGGCCTGCTGTACCACCAGGAACTGCAGTCGCCGGACACGCTCTCGGCGCCCGCGCTGCGCGCGACCTTCCTGAAGGCGTATCTCGCGCTGCTGCTGGTGGCGGGGCTGATCGCCTGGTGGCTGGTGCTGGCGCACAAGAGCCGCCAGGTGGCGCAGGAGGAATCGAACCGCCAGACGCACCTGCTGGTGCGCGAGATCGAGTCGCACCGCCAGACCGACGCCGCGCTGCAGAGCGCGCGCCAGTCGGCCGACCAGGCGCGCCACGCCGCGGAGCAGGCCAACCAGGCCAAGAGCCGCTACGTGAGCGCCATCAGCCACGAGCTGCGCACGCCCCTGAACAGCATCCTCGGCTACGCGCAGCTGATGGGGGAGGACCCGAGCATTCCCTCGCACCGCAAGCATGCGATCCACGTGATCCGCCGCGGCGGCGAGCACCTGCTGTCGCTGATCGAAGGCACGCTGGACATCGCCCGCATCGAGTCCGGCAAGCTCACGTTGAACGTCAAGCCGATGCGCTTCGCCGACTTCGTGCACGAACTCGCCGGCCTGTTCGAGCTGCAGGCGGCGGCCAAGGGCCTGGCCTTCCGCTTCGAGGTGGAGGGCACGCTGCCCGAGGTGGTGCGGGCCGACGAGAACCGCGTGCGCCAGATCCTGATCAACCTGCTGGGCAACGCGATCAAGTTCACCGCCGCCGGGCAGGTCGTGCTCCGCATCCGGCATGCGCGCGAGATGGCGGTGGTGGAGGTGCAGGACACGGGCTGCGGCCTCACGCCGCAGGAGCAGGCGCAGGTCTTCGAACCCTTCGCGCGCGGCACCAGCGCCGGGCCCTCCGCACCGGGCGCGGGGCTCGGCCTGACGATCGCCAAGATGCTCACCGACCTGATGGGCGGCGAGCTCACGGTGCGCAGCAAGCCCGGTGCCGGCGCGGTGTTCCGCGTGCGGCTGTTCCTGCCCGAAGTGCATGCCGCGGTGCTGCCGCCCGCCGCCGCACCGAAGGCGCGGCGCGGCTACGAAGGCCCGCGCCGCCGCATCCTGGTGGTGGACAACGAGGAGGCCGACCGCGAGCTGCTCGTCGCGCTGCTGGAGCCCCTGGGCTTCGAGCTGCGCACCGCCGCCAGCGGCCACGACGCCCTGGACCTGCTGGCCGCCGGCGTGCAGCCCGACGCCATCCTGATGGACCTCGCGATGCCCGGCATCGACGGCTGGGAAACGATCCGGCGCATCCGCCGCATGCCGCACGTGCAATCGCGCATCGCCGTGGCCTCCGCCAACGCCTTCGACAAGGGGCTGGACAACGATGCCGGCATCCGGCCCGAGGACTTCCTGCTCAAGCCCGTGCGGCATGGCGAATTGCTGGACTGGTTCGAGCGCGCGCTGGGCCTGCAATGGCTGCCGGAACCGGCCAGCGCGCCCGCGGCGCCACCCGCACCGGCGGCCTGGACCTGGCCGCGCGCCGAACTGCTGGAGCCGCTGCAGCAGGCCGTGCAGCTCGGTTACTACCGCGGCATCCTGAACCAGCTCGATGCGATCGAGGCCACGCAGCCCGAGTGCGCGGCCTTCGCGCATGCGATGCGCGAGCGCGCGCGCGAGTTCCGCTTCGAGCTCATGGCGCGCGAGCTGGCGCGCGCCGCCACCATCCCCGAAGGAGCCCTGCGATGAACCCCTTGCCGGACCGCGACTGCAGCGACGTCGTGCTGGTGGTCGACGACGTCCCCGACAACCTCTCGGTGCTGCACGATGCGCTCGACGAATCGGGCTACACGGTGCTGGTGGCCACCAGCGGCGAATCGGCCCTGCAGCGCGCGCAGCAGGCCAGCCCCGACATCGTGCTGCTCGACGCCATGATGCCGGGCCTGGACGGCTTCGAGGTGGCCCGCCGCCTGAAGGCGCAGGCGCACACCGCGCACATCCCGATCATCTTCATGACCGGCCTGACCGAGACCGAGCACCTGGTGGCGGCGCTGGAAGCGGGCGGCGTCGACTACGTGACCAAGCCGATCAAGCCCAAGGAGGTGCTGGCGCGCATGGGCGTGCACCTGCAGGGCGCGCGGCTGGCACGGCAGGCCCGCAATGCGCTGGACGCCTTCGGCTACGCGAGCATCACCGTGCGCCCGGGCGACGGCCGCCTGATGTGGCAGACGCCGCTCGCGCGCGAGCTGCTGCACGTGTACTTCGGCACCAGCGCCCCGGAGACGCCCGCCGCCGTCCTCGAGTGGCTGCGCCGCCACCTGCACGATGCCGAGCGCCAGATCGAGCCGCCACGCCTGAACGTGGAGCGGGGCCCGCGGCGCCTGTCGATCCGGCTGCACCGCCAGACCGGCGACGACGACTGGCTGATCGTGATGCGCGAGGTCTCCGACAGCGCGATCATCGAGTCCATCAGCCTGGCGCTGAAGCTCACGCTGCGCGAGGCGGAGGTGCTGTACTGGGTGGTCAAGGGCAAGATCAACCGCGACATCGCCGACATCCTCGGCGCCAGTCCCGCCACGGTGAAGAAGCACCTCGAACGCATCTTCGCCAAGCTCGGTGTGGAGACGCGCACGGCGGCCGCGGGCATGGCGATGAACCGCATCCGCCAGCTGCACCCGAATTTCGAGGGCTAGCGGGCGCCGTCCTCCATCGGGAGGAGGCCGCTGTGCGACCTATTGCGCACATCGCCGCGGCAACGTGCGTTCGCAGGTGCGGAATCGCACATGCACGCACGGGCGGGCTCCCTAGAGTTCGTTCCATCGGTGCCGCACTGCCAAGACAGGTGGAGCCGATACCCCGGAACCAGCTCACACCCAGAGGAATCACCATGAACCGCAAGATCGCCCTCACGTTCGTCCTTGCCTCCCTGGCCGCGGCCAGCGCCTTCGCCGAGACCCCGATGGTCGACACGAAACCCTTCAAGGGCGCGATGACGCGCGAGCAGGTGCGCTCCGAACTGCAGCAGCACCGCAAGACGGGTGTCGACGTCTACGCGGACGGCTACAACCAGCTCACCGACTTCCGCAGCACGCGCACCCGCGCCGAAGTGAAGGCCGAGTTCCTGGCCTCGCGCGACATGGTGTCCGCGCTCAACAGCGAAGACAGCGGCTCGCACTACCTGGCCCGCCGCGAAATGCCGCGCACCGTCGGCCGCCAGCTGGCCTCGCTGCCCGGCGCCGCCGAGTAAGCCTGTGTCTCCTTGCCCGCTTGCGCGGGCCTTCCTCGAAGCGCCGCACCCGCGGCGCTTTTTTTCGATCCGCGCTAGCATGGTTGCCCCCCGCCCGCGGAGAACTTCGATGTCGCGGTTCAAGCTTCGCATGGTCCGGTCGGCGCTCGTCGCGCTGTCGTTCCTGGGGCTCGGTTGCGCGGCCGCCGGGCAGCGCGAGGTGCGGCTCGCGCCCGAGGAATGGCGGCAGGTGCACTCGGTGCTGGCCTGGCCGCGCGACGACCTGCCGATCCGCGAGGTGCGCGCGCTGCAGGTCGAAGACGGCCCGAACCGGTGGCTGGAAGTCGAGGTCGCCTCCGGTGCCGTCGAACGCACCGAGGAGTACCGCACCTGGTGGCGCGCCTCCTGCTCCACGGCGACCGGCGCGTGGAAATGCGAGCCCGCCGAGGAGATGGTCGAGCCGGCCGGCGGCGGCGCCGTGGCGCTGGGCCCGCAGGCGTCGCCGCAGGACGTGGTGCGGCTGGCACGCCTGCTCGGCCATCATCCCGGCTGGGCGGCGGAGCGCGAACTGCTCTCCGTGCGCGCGGCCGGCGCGCAGTATGTCGTGAGCTTCCGCCTCGGCGCCTGCGAGCACCTGGTGCGCCTGCGCGCGGAAGGCGGCATGTTCCTGCTGGACCCGTACGAGCGCGAGATCCGCGCCTGCCGCTGAATCAGCGCAGCTGCTGCCGCGCCATCCGCAGGCACAGGTCGAATGCGGCCTGCAGGCCGTCGACCCGCGCGAGGCCGCGGCCCGCGATGTCGAACGCGCTGCCGCTCGCCGACGTCGCCACCGGCACCGGCAGGCCGCCGTGCAGCGTGACGCCGCGCTCGAACCCCATCAGCTTCATCGCGATCTGGCCCTGGTCGTGGTACATCGACACCACCGCGTCGAAGTCGCCGCGGCGCGCGGCGATGAACACGGTGTCGGGCGACCAGGGGCCGCTGGCTTCCAGGCCGTCGCGCTTGAGGCGCTCGACCGTCGGAGCGATCACCTCGATCTCCTCGCGGCCGATGGAGCCGCCGTCGCCCGCGTGCGGGTTCAGGCCCGACACCGCGATGCGCGGACGCACGATGCCGGCGCGGCGCAGGGCGTCGTGCAGGATGTGCACGGCGTCGGCCACCGCCTGCGGCGTGATCAGGTCCGCCACCTCGCGCACCGGCACGTGCGAGGTGACGCGCGATGTCCACAGGCCGTCGGTGATGTTGAATTCGCAGGTGAATCCCTGCACGCCGAACAGGCCCTGCATGAAGCGCAGCTCGTCTTCCTCCCGCATGCCCGCCAGCCGCAGCGAGTGCTTGTTCAGCGGCGCGAAGACGATGCCGTCGACGAAGCCGGAGCGGGCCAGCGCGGTGGCGGTGGCGAGCGCCTCGAGCGCGATCGCGCCGGCGGCTTCGCTGCACTGGCCCAGGGCCGGCAGGCCGCCTTCGGCTTCGCGCTGGGCGAGCAGGGCGACACGTCCCGGCTCGAAGCGCACGGCCTCGCGGGTGGCGGCGGCGAGCACGGGGATCTTGGTGCCCACGATGCGCTCGCCGGCCGCCAGCAGCGAGGGCGGCGCCACCAGCAGCAGCTCGCACGCCTCGAGGTTGGCCGCGTTCGCCAGCAGCCGCACGCCCATCTCGGGGCCGACGCCGGCGGGGTCGCCCAGCAGCAGCGCCAGCCGCGGCTTCCTGGCCGGCATCACAGCCCCTCCGCCTTGATGTTGGCGTCGCGCACCAGCTTGCGGAAGCGCTCGAATTCCTGCCGGTTCATCTCGGCGAACTGCTCGCCGGCCAGCGTGCCGACCTCGCCGCCGAGGCCGCGGATGCGCGCCTGCACGTCGGGCAGCTTGAGCACTTTCGAGAGTTCGGCCGTCAGCGCATCGACGGCGGCCTTGGGCGCACCCGCCGTGACGTACAGGCCGTACCAGGTCTGCACGTCGGCGCCCTTCACGCCGGCTTCGGCCATCGTGGGCACGTCCGGCAGTTCGGCGGCGCGCCGGTCGGACATCACGGCCAGCGGCCGGAACTTGCCGCTGCGGATCTGGCCCATGGCCGAAGAAGTGGAGTCGAACATCATCGTGACCTCGCCGCCGATGATGTCGATGTGCGCCTGCGAGCTGCCCTTGTACGGCACGTGGATCGCCCTGGTGCCGGTGGCCAGCCCGAACGCCTCGCCGGCGATGTGCTGGGTGCTGCCGACGCCGGACGAGGCGTACTTCAGCGCGCCTGGCTTGTCCGCCATCGCGGCGATCAGCTCCTTGACGGAGCGGTACGGCGCGGCGGAGGACACGACCAGCACGTTGGGCATCACGGCCACCAGGCCGATCGGCTGCAGGTCCTTGAGCGGATCGAACTTCAGCTTGAGCAGGTGCGGCGCGATCGCCTGCCCGGTGTTGGTGGCCAGCAGCAGCGTGCTGCCGTCGGCGGGTGCGTGCGCGGTGACGTCCGCCGCGATGGTGTTGGAGGCGCCGGGCCGGTTCTCGACCACCACCGACTGGCGGAAATCGGCCGCGAACTTCTCGGCCAGCATGCGCGCGAGGATGTCCGTGCCGCCGCCCGGCGAGGCCCCCACCATGATGCGCAGGGACTTGTCGGGCCAGCCCTGCGCGTGCGGCGTGCCGGCGGCGCTCAGGGCCAGGGCGGCCAGGGCCAGGGCGGCCTGGCGGCGGTTCGGGAAGGGCATTCTTGTCTCCTGCAGGCGCGGGCCGGGCCGCGCTCGAAGAGCAGCCTAAGAGCTCCACCCATTCCCGGCCAATGAATTTCCCTGAATAATCCATATCCATTCGGATATCTCAACCGTGCCCAAACCCCTGACGGACGCCGCCCTGCTGATGCGGCTGCGCACCCGGCAATTGCTGCTGCTGGAGGCGCTCGGGCGCGAACACAACCTGGGACGCGCCGCGACCGCCCTCGGCATGAGCCAGCCGGCGGCCACGCGGCTGCTGCAGCAGGCCGAGGACACCGTGGGCGTGCCGCTCTTCACCCGGCTGGCCCGTGGCATGGAGCCCACGCCCAGCGGCGAGATCCTGGTGCGCTTCGCGCGCCAGTCGCTGGTGGACTTCCGCTTCGCGCGCGAGCAGATGGCGGCGCTGCAGTCCGGCCTGCGCGGCCGGCTGCGCCTGGGCAGCGTGCCCGGCGCGCTGCCGCAGCTGCTGGGGCCGGTGCTGGCGGAATACAAGGCGCGGCATCCGCGCGTCGCGGTGTCGGTGCTGGTGGAGACCAGCGACGTGATGCTCGGCCTGCTGGAGCGCGGCGAGGTCGACCTGGTGCTGGGCCGGCCCACCGAGCGGCACTACGACGACGAACTGGAGATCGAGCAGCTGCTGGCGGAAAACCAGGTGGTGGTGGCGCGCTCGGGCCATCCGCTGCTGCAGCAGCAGGGCGAGCCGGCGCTCGCGGACCTGGTGCGCTGGCCCTGGGTGCTGCAGCCGCCGGGCGCCCCGCAGCGCAACCGTTTCGAAGCTGCGCTGGCCGAGGCGGGGCTGCACGTGCGCCTGGACATCACCGAGACGGCGTCCACCGTGGCGACCACGGTGCTGCTGGAGGCGAGCGACATGCTGGCGATCATGCCGGCGTCGCTGGCGGCGCACTACGCGCGGCTGGGGGTGCTGCAGGTGGTGCCGGTGGAACTGCCCCTGCAGGTGCCGCCGATCCACCTGGTGATGCGCCGGCAGCGGGAGCTGTCGCCGGCGGCGCTGGGGTTCCTGGAGGTGTTGCGGGCGCGGGTGAACGCGGGTCCGCCGGCGGCGCTGTAGGCTGGCGGTGAGCCGCGGAGCGCGCGAACCGCAGCGCTGTGTGCAAGCGCTGGGGTTTCGCTATCGCTCCACCGCCAGCCTACGGAAGGCCGATCAAACCGCCCGCGAGAACCGTGCCCGCGCCGCCGCCAGCCGGTCGGCGTACTTGCCGCGCGTGAGCAGGTACGCCCCCGCCAGCACCATGCTGCCCATGCCGACGATCGAGCCTGCGTGCATCGAGCGGGCCATGCTGCTGGCCATCTCCGGCGTGCGCGGCGCGGCCAGCTCCAGCCGGCGCTTGGTCATGCGCGCGCCCAGCTCGGACAGCTGGTCGGGGATCAGCCGCTCCGCCGCCGGCAGCAGCAGCGTTTCCTCGTCGGCCACGTGGTGCATCACATGCCGCATCAGCCCGAAGAAGGTGTCGTCGAACGCCGGGTCGTTGACCGGCATGTTGCGCAGGCGCGAGATCAGGCCGCGCATCTCGTCGTGCTCGGGCGTGCTCTTGCGCAGGACCTCGCTGTCGAACACCAGGCGCATGGCCGGATAGAAGATCTCCTCCTCCAGCTGCGCGTGGATCTCGATGGCCAGGCACACGTTGTCGGCCAGGCCGCGCTTCTGCCGCTCCGAGGAGCCGATCTCGTACTGGTGGAAGGCGGTCAGCACGTGCGTGTGGTCCAGCCGGATCATGTTCGTGATGCTGGGGGAAAGCTGGGACAGCAGGGAAGCCATGGTGGGAGCTCGGGTTGGCGGCGTTGCCCTGATTGAGCCGTGGCGGCGCGCCCGCCGCTGTCGGACGGCAGCGGGGACGCGTGTCGGCGCGGTGAAGCGCAGAGCCTGCCCCGGCCGTACGCCATGTGTCGTACAGACCTTCCGGAGGGCGCTCCCTAGCATGGACTCCGCTTTCCCAACAACGTCCCGGAGTTCACCCATGCAACGTCGCTTCACCCTGCAAGCCCTCACCGCCGCCGTGGCCCTGGCCGCCGCCGGCGCGCCCGCCTTCGCCGCCGATACCATCAAGGTCGGCATCCTGCACAGCCTGTCCGGCACCATGGCCATCTCGGAAACCGTGCTGAAGGACACGGCCCTGATGGCGATCGAGGAGATCAACGCCAAGGGCGGTGTGCTGGGCAGGAAGCTGGAGCCGGTGGTGGTGGACCCGGCCTCCAACTGGCCGCTGTTCGCCGAGAAGACCAAGCAGCTGCTGACGCAGGACAAGGTGGCCGTGATCTTCGGCTGCTGGACCTCGGTGAGCCGCAAGTCGGTGCTGCCGGTGGTCGAGGAACTGAACGGCCTGCTGTTCTATCCCGTGCAGTACGAGGGCGAGGAGCTGTCGAAGAACGTGTTCTACACGGGCGCGGCGCCGAACCAGCAGGCGATCCCGGCCGTCGAGTACCTCATGAGCAAGGAAGGCGGCGGCGCCAAGCGCTTCGTGCTGCTCGGCACCGACTACGTTTATCCGCGCACCACCAACAAGATCCTGCGCTCGTTCCTGAAGTCCAAGGGGGTCGCCGAGGCAGACATCATGGAGGAGTACACGCCCTTCGGCCACAGCGACTACCAGACCATCATCCAGAAGGTCAAGAAGTTCGCCGGCGAAGGCAAGAAGACGGCGGTGATCTCCACGATCAACGGCGACTCCAACGTGCCCTTCTACAAGGAACTGGGCAACGCCGGCCTGAAGGCCAAGGACGTGCCGGTGGTGGCCTTCTCGGTGGGCGAGGAGGAACTGCGCGGCGTCGACGCCAAGCCGCTGGTGGGGCACCTGGCCGCCTGGAACTACTTCATGTCCGTGAAGAACCCGACCAACACGGAGTTCACCAGGAAGTGGGGCGACTACGCCAAGGCGAAGAACATCCCCGGCCACAAGGACAAGCCGCTGACCAACGACCCGATGGAGGCGACCTACATCGGCGTGTACATGTGGAAGCAGGCGGTGGAGAAGGCCAAGTCCACCGACGTCGACAAGGTGATCGCGGCGATGGGCGGCCAGACCTTCAAGGCGCCCTCGGGCTTCACGGCCAAGATGGACGAGAAGAACCACCACCTGCACAAGCCGGTGTTCATCGGCGAAGTGAAGTCCGACGGCCAGTTCAACGTGGTGTGGAAGACGCCCGGCCCGGTCAAGGCCAAGCCGTGGTCTCCCTTCATCGAAGGCAACGACAAGAAGAAGGACGAGCCGGACGGCAAGTCGAAACTCTGACGGCGGACTTCCTCCCTCTCCCCTCGGGGAGAGGGTTGGGGTGAGGGGCGCGCGCCCCGCCACCCTCGCCCCAGCCCTCTCCCGCACGCGGGGGAGGGAGCCTGCAAGCGTCACCACGTTGCCCCATGCTTCATAGAATCCTCCTCGCGTGCGCGCTGCTCGCATCCACGGCCGGCCACGCCCTGACGGCCGATGAGGCCAAGGCGCTGGCCATCGGCGAATCCGACGCGCGCATCGAGGCGCTGAACAAGGCCGTAGCCGCGGCCGACGAGAAGACGGCCGCCTTCCTCCAGGCGCTGGCCGACGACGCGGTGAAGACCGCCGGCGGCGCCGTGTTCGTCGTGCGCGACGACAAGGCCACCGATCCCGTCACCGGCGCGGCGCTGGCGCTGCCCGCCGATGCCGAGGACGTCATCAACAACAACCGCATGCGCGGCGAGCTCGATACCGCGCTGGCCGCGCTCAAGCTGTTCTCGAAGGACGACAAGCTGCGCGCCGCCGCCGTCGCCGAACTGCAGAAGGATCCCGACGAATCGCGGCTGCCGCTGATCGAGAAGGCCTTCGCCGCCGAAACGAACGCGGCGATCCGCGACCAGCTCGCGCTGGTGCGCGCGGCCACGCTCCTTTCCAGCAGCGATCCGGCCCGCCGCGTCGAAGCGGCGCAGCAGCTCGCCGCCAGCCGCACCGCCGCCACGCGCGGCCTGCTGCTGCAGCGGCTGCAATCCGAGGCCGACCCGCGGGTGAAGGCGGCGCTGCAGGCCTCCGTGCGCAGCCTCGACGCCTCGCTGGTGTGGAGCGAGCGGGCCGCGGCCGTGTTCTCCGGCATCAGCCTGGGCTCCATCCTGCTGCTGGTCGCCCTGGGCCTGGCGATCACCTACGGCCTGATGGGCGTGATCAACATGGCGCACGGCGAGCTGATGATGATCGGCGCCTACGCCACCTACGTCGTGCAGGGCCTGTTCCAGAAGTACCTGCCCGGCGCCTTCGACTGGTACCTGCTCGCCGCGCTGCCGGTGGCCTTCGGCGCCTCGGCGCTGATGGGCGCGATCCTGGAACGCGGCGTGATCCGCTTCCTCTACGGCCGGCCGCTGGAGACGCTGCTGGCCACCTGGGGCATCAGCCTGATGCTGATGCAGCTGGTGCGCTCCACCTTCGGCGCCCAGAACGTCGGCGTGGAGAACCCGAGCTGGATGAGCGGCGGCGTGGTCCTCATGGGCAACCTTCAGCTGCCCTGGAACCGCATCGTCATCGTCGCGTTCGCCTTCGGCGTGCTGGCGGGCATGGCCTTCCTGATCTCGCGCACGCGGCTCGGCCTGTTCGTGCGCGGCGTCACGCAGAACCGCGCTATCGCCTCCTGCATGGGCGTGGACACGGCGCGCGTCGATACCTATGCGTTCGCGCTCGGTTCCGGCATCGCGGGGCTGGCCGGCTGCGCCCTGAGCCAGATCGGCAACGTGGGGCCCGACCTCGGGCAGGCCTACATCGTCGATGCGTTCATGGTGGTGGTGCTGGGTGGGGTGGGCCAGCTCGCGGGCACCGTGTATGCGGCGCTGGGGCTGGGCATCCTGAACAAGTTCATCGAGGGCTGGGCCGGCGCGGTGCTGGCGAAGATCGCGGTGCTGGTGCTGATCGTGGTGTTCATCCAGAAACGGCCGCAGGGGCTGTTCGCGGTGAAGGGAAGGAGCGCGGAGGCATGAGTGCGGTTCTTCCACCGGATGGACTGGTATTGGAACCCTCCCCCTCCGGGGGAGGGCAGGGTGGGG
>NZ_JBBKTQ010000042.1:0-32788 GCF_037890035.1 Ramlibacter sp. AN1133 | reverse complement strand
CGCGCAGGACGACCCCACCAGCCCCATCGCCGGCATGCCGGTGCTGGAGGTGTGGAAGGCCAAGACCTCGATCGTCATGAAACGCAGCATGGCCTCCGGCTATGCGGGCGTGGACAACCCGCTGTTCTACAAGGACAACAACCGCATGCTGTTCGGCGACGCCAAGAAGATGCTCGACGAGGTGCTGGCGGCGCTGAAGGTGTGACACCGGGGTCACTCCCCCGTGCAGGACGTCCTGGGGCGGGTCGCAAGACCAATGCCACAATGACGGGTGACCGGTGACGCGACGAACGGGCGAATGACGGGGCAACCCGTCATTTGTCATTTGTCGGCCGCCATCGGTGATTGAACAAGAAGATGGAGACGCGCATGGACAACCGCCCCTGGCTTGCCGCCTACCCGCAAGGCGTGCCGGCCGACATCGATGCCTCGCAGTACCACTCGCTGGTGCAGCTGATGGAGGAGAGCTTCGTCAAGTTCGCCGCCCGCACGGCCTACGTGTTCATGGGCAAGGAGGTGAGCTTCGGCGAGACGGATTCGCTCAGCCGCGCCTTCGCCGCCTACCTGCAGGGGCTGGGGCTGGCCAAGGGCGACCGGGTGGCGATCATGATGCCCAACGTGCCGCAGTACCCGGTGGCCGTGGCCGCCATCCTGCGCGCCGGCTTCGTGGTGGTGAACGTCAATCCGCTGTACACGCCGCGCGAGCTGGAGCACCAGCTCAAGGACTCCGGCAGCAAGGCGATCGTCATCATCGAGAACTTCGCCAACACGCTGCAGCAGTGCATCGCCGCCACGCCCGTCAAGCACGTGGTGCTCGCGAGCATGGGCGACATGCTGGGCGGCCTGAAGGGCGCGCTGGTGAACTACGTGGTGCGCAAGGTCAAGAAGATGGTGCCGGCGTACAGCCTGCCCGGCGCCGTGCGCTTCCCCGACGCGATCAAGCAGGGCAGCCGCAGCACCGTGCGCAAGCCCGAGATCAAGGCCGACGACGTCGCCGTGCTGCAGTACACCGGCGGCACCACGGGCGTCTCCAAGGGCGCGGTGCTGCTGCACCGGAACATCGTCGCCAACGTGCTGCAGTCCGAGGCCTGGAACCAGCCGATGATGGGCAAGGTGCCCGCCGGCGAGCAGCCCACGGGCGTGTGCGCGCTGCCGCTGTACCACATCTTCGCCTTCACGGTGGGGATGATGCTGTCGATGCGCACCGGCGCCAAGCTGATCCTGATCCCGAATCCGCGCGACCTGCCGGCGGTGTTGAAGGAACTGTCGAAGTTCAAGTTCCACACCTTCCCCGCGGTCAACACGCTGTTCAACGGGCTGGCCAACCACCCGGATTTCAACAAGGTGGACTGGTCGAACCTGAAGGTTTCGGTGGGCGGCGGCATGGCGGTGCAGGGCGCGGTGGCGAAGCTGTGGCTGCAGAAGACCGGCTGCCCGGTGTGCGAGGGTTACGGCCTGTCGGAGACCTCGCCGTCGGTGAGCTGCAACCCGGTGACCAGCACCGAATTCACCGGCACCATCGGCGTGCCGCTGTCCTCGACGTGGATGAAGTGCATCGACGACGAGGGCCGCGAGGTGCCGCAGGGCCAGCCTGGCGAGATCGCGATCAAGGGCCCGCAGGTGATGGCGGGCTACTGGCAGCGGCCGGACGAGACGGCCAAGGTCATGACGGCCGACGGCTACTTCAAGAGCGGCGACATCGGCATCATGGACGAACGCGGCTACTTCAAGATCGTGGACCGCAAGAAGGACATGGTGCTGGTGTCGGGCTTCAACGTGTACCCGAACGAGGTCGAGGACGTGGTGGCGATGCTGCCCGGCGTGGCCGAATGCGCGGTGGTGGGCGTGCCCGACGAGAAGACCGGCGAGGCGGTGAAGCTGGTGATCGTGAAGAAGGACGAGGCGCTCACCGAGGACAAGGTGCGCGAGTACTGCAAGGCGAACCTCACCGGCTACAAGCAGCCGCGCGTCATCGAGTTCCGCAAGGACCTGCCGAAGACGCCCGTGGGCAAGATCCTGCGGCGGGAGTTGCGGGACAAGAAGCAGTAGGCCGGAGAGCCGGACAACCGGAAAACCGGACAACCGGACGCAGAGGACGCAAAAGAATCCTTTGAAATTGTCTTTGTCTTTTTTGCGTCCTCTGCGTACCCTTCGCGTCCTCTGCGTCCGGACTTTGGTTTTCCTCGACCGCCCGATGCGCCCGCGGAGCCCGTAGTGCGCACTGCGCGACAATCGCCGACATGTTCCGTTTCATCCTGACCCGCCTGTCGCTGGTCATCCCGACCTTCTTCGGGATGACGCTGCTGGCGTTCTTCCTGATCCGGCTGGTCCCCGGCGATCCGATCGAGACCATGGCGGGCGAGCGCGGCATCGATCCCGCGCGGCACGCCAAGCTGGTGCAGGAGTACGGCTTCGACAAGCCGGTGCTGGTGCAGTACGGGATCTACATCGCCCGCGTGCTCCGGGGCGACCTGGGCAAGTCCATCATCACCCAGGAACCGGTGATCCGCGAGTTCGGCGCGCTGTTCCCCGCGACCATCGAGCTGGCCCTGTGCGCGATCGTGTTCGCGCTGCTGCTCGGCATCCCCGCCGGCATCGTCGCGGCGGTCAAGCGGAATTCGGTGTTCGACCACGGCGTGATGGCCACCTCGCTCACCGGCTACTCGATGCCGATCTTCTGGTGGGGCCTGCTGCTGATCCTGCTGTTCTCGGTGCAGCTCGGGTGGACACCCGTCTCCGGCCGGCTGGCCGTGCAGTACTACATCGAGCCGAAGACCGGCTTCCTGCTGGTCGACTCGCTGCTGTCGGACGAGAAGGGCGCCTTCGGCTCGGCGCTCAGGCACCTGGTGCTGCCGGCGATCGTGCTCGGCACCAACCCGCTGGCGGTGATCGCGCGCATGACGCGCTCGGCCATGCTGGAGGTGCTGGGCGAGGACTACATCCGCACGGCGCGCGCCAAGGGCCTGCCGCCGCTGCGCGTGATCGGCGTGCACGCGCTGCGCAACGCGCTGATCCCGGTGATCACGGTGATCGGCCTGCAGGTCGGCGTGCTGTTCACCGGCGCCATCCTGACCGAGACCATCTTCTCCTGGCCCGGCGTGGGCAAGTGGCTGATCGAGGCGATCAACCGGCGCGACTATCCGGTGCTGCAGGGCGGCATGCTGCTGCTCGGCGTGGTCGTGATGTCCGTGAACCTGCTGGTGGACGTGACCTACGGCCTGATCAACCCGCGCATCCGCCAGGGAGGCCACTGACATGAGCAGCGTCCTGCCTCCCATCGCCACGGCGCCGACGGTGCCGCCCGGCCCGCTGCGCGAGTTCTGGATCGCGTTCTCCGCCAACAAGGGCGCCGTCGGCGGCATGCTGATCGTCGGCTTCCTGCTGCTGCTGGCGCTGTTCGCCCCGTGGGTCGCGCCGCACGCGCCGGACGCGACCAACAGCGCGGCGTTCCTCAGGCCCCCGGCCTGGCAGGAAGGCGGCTCCTCGCAGTTCCTGCTGGGGACCGACGCGATCGGCCGCGACATCCTCTCGCGCCTGATCTTCGGCTCGCGCCTGTCGTTGTCGATCGGCATCGCGGTGGTGCTGATCGCGGTGGCGGCGGGCATCGCGCTGGGGCTGATCGCGGGCTTCGCGCGCGGCATCACCGAGATCGCCATCATGCGCTTCATGGACATCCTGCTGACGCTGCCCAGCCTGCTGCTGGCGATCGTCATCGTGGCGATCCTGGGGCCGGGGCTGGTCAATGCGATGCTCGCGGTGGCGGTGGTGGTGCTGCCGCACTACGTGCGCATCACGCGTGCGGCGGTGATCGCCGAGACCTCGCGCGACTACGTGACGGCGGCACGCGTGAGCGGCGCCGGCACGCTGCGGCTGATGTTCAGCGAGGTGCTGCCCAATTGCGCGGCGCCGCTGATCGTGCAGGCCTCGCTGGGCGTCTCCACCGCCATCCTGGACGCGGCGGCGCTGGGCTTCCTGGGCCTGGGCGCGCAGCCGCCGTCCCCCGAATGGGGCACGATGCTGGCCGACGCCCGCGAATTCGTGCTGCGCGCCTGGTGGGTCGTGACCTTCCCGGGCCTCATGATCCTGGTCGCCGTCCTGGCCTTCAACCTGCTGGGCGATGGCCTGCGGGATGCGCTGGATCCGAAGCTGAAGCGATGAAGACCGAAAGCGGACAGCCGGACGCAGAGGACGCGAAGGGTACGCAGAGGACGCGAAAGGAAGACAGATTGAAAAATGAAATCCTCCTTTGGTTTTCTTTTGCGTCCTCTGCGTACCCTTTGCGCCCTCTGCGTCCGGTAGTTTGAATTTGACTTCCATGCCCCTCTTAGAGATCGAAGACCTCCACGTCGAATTTCCCACCCAGGGCAGCGTGATGCATGCCGTCGAGGGCGTGAGCCTCACGCTGGAGCAGGGCGAGGTGCTGGGCATCGTCGGCGAGTCGGGCTCGGGCAAGAGCGTGACCATGATGGCGTTGATGGGCCTCATCGCCTGGCCCGGCCGCGTGCGCGCCAAGACCCTGCGCTTCGCCGGCAACGACCTCCTGGGCATCTCCGACCGCGAGCGCAGGCGCCTCGTGGGCAAGGACATGGCCATGATCTTCCAGGAGCCCACCACCAGCCTGAACCCCTGCTTCACGATCGGCTACCAGCTCGTCGAGGCGCTGCGCCAGCACTCGCCGCTGGACCAGCGCAGCGCGCAGCGCCACGCCATCGAACTGCTGGAACAGGTGGGCATCCCCGCCGCCGCCTCGCGGATGAACGACTACCCGCACCAGCTCTCGGGCGGCATGAACCAGCGCGTGATGATCGCGATGGCGATCTCGTGCAACCCGCGCCTGCTGATCGCCGACGAGCCGACCACGGCGCTGGACGTGACGATCCAGGCCCAGATCCTCGACCTGCTGCGCAAGCTGCAGGAGGAGCGCGGCATGGCCCTCGTGCTGATCACGCACAACATGGGCGTGGTCAGCGAGATGGCGCAGCGCGTCGCCGTGATGTACGCCGGCCAGGTGATGGAGCAGCAGCGCGTCGACGCGCTGTTCGCGAACCCGCAGCATCCCTACACCGAAGCCCTGCTGGCCGCGCTGCCGGAGCAGGGCGAGGCCGGCCAGCGCCTGGCCACCATTCCCGGCGTGGTGCCGGGCGTGTTCGACCGCCCGGGCGGCTGCCTGTTCGCGCCGCGCTGCGCCTATGCCACCGCGCACTCGCAGACGGTCCGCCCGGAGTTGCGCGCGTGGCAAGGGGGCGAGGTGCGCTGCCACTACCCGCTGGGGGATCCGCAGCGCAACGCGCGCATCGAACACGACCTGCCGCTGCGCGTGGAGCAAGCCGCATGAGCCGCGTCGTCGTCGAAGCCAAGGACCTGCGCAAGGTCTACCCGATCCGCCGCGGCATGTTCAAGGAGCCGGCGCAGCTGCAGGCCGTGGGCGGCGTGTCCTTCACGCTGGAGGAGGGCCGCACGCTGGCGGTGGTGGGCGAGTCCGGCTGCGGCAAGTCGACGCTGGCGCGCATGGTGGCGCTGATCGAGAAGCCCACCGAGGGCACGCTGATGCTCGATGGCACCGATGCCGTCGACACGCCCGCCAGCGAGCGCCGGCGCCTGCGGCAGGCCGTGCAGCTGGTGTTCCAGAACCCCTACGGCTCGCTCAACCCGCGCAAGAAGATCAGCGCCGTGCTGGAAGCGCCGCTGGCGATCAACACCGACCTCAAGCCCGCCGAGCGGGCCGAGCGCGCCCGCGCCATGCTGGCGCAGGTGGGCCTGCGGCCCGAGTACGCGAACCGCTACCCGCACATGTTCTCCGGCGGCCAGCGCCAGCGCATCGCGATCGCGCGGGCGCTGATGCCGGGGCCGAAGCTGGTGGTGGCGGACGAACCGGTGTCGGCGCTGGACGTCTCGATCCAGGCGCAGGTGCTCAACCTGCTGTCCGACCTGCAGCAGGAATTCAGGCTGGCCTACCTGTTCATCTCGCACGACCTGGCGGTGGTGCGCTACATCGCGCACGACGTGCTCGTGATGTACCTCGGGCACGTGATGGAGCAGGGGCCGCGCGAGAAGATCTTCGCGCAGCCGCTGCATCCGTACACGCACGCGCTGCTGGCCTCCACGCCCGGCATCGGGCCGCGCAGCCGCAAGCGCATCGTGCTGCAGGGCGAGCTGCCCTCGCCGCTGCATCCGCCGGCGGGCTGCGTGTTCTCCAGCCGCTGCCCGTATGCGCAGGAGGTCTGCCACCAGCAGCGCCCGCCGGCGCGCCCGGTGGACGGGCGGCTGGTCGCCTGTCACTTCGCTGAAGACTTTCTGGCCAAGGGTTTCCCCGAGGAGCAGGATGCGCGAAGCGCGGCTGTGGCCGCCTGAGAATGTGGGCCTTCCCGGCACGGCCGGAATCGAAAACAGGAGTCCGTATGAAGAGAGTTCCCTTGCGCAAGCATTTCGCCATCGCCGCCCTGGCGCTCGCCGCCGCGGCGGGCGCCGGCGCCAAGACGCTGGTGTTCTGCTCCGAAGGCAGCCCCGAGAATTTCTATCCCGGCGTCAACACGACCGGCACCTCGTTCGACGCCAGCGAACCGGTCTACAACCGCATCGTCGAATTCGAGCGCGGCGGCACCAAGGTCGTGCCCGGGCTGGCCGAGAAGTGGGACATCTCCGCGGACGGCCTGGTCTACACCTTCCACCTGCGCAAGGGTGTGAAGTGGCACAACCACCGCGCCTTCAAGCCCACGCGCGACTTCAACGCCGACGACGTGATCTTCGGCTTCGAGCGCCAGTGGAAGGAGGACCATCCCTTCTTCAAGGTCACGAGCACCAACCACTCGTACTTCAACGACATGGGCATGCCCAAGCTGCTCAAGTCGGTGGAGAAGGTCGACGACTACACGGTGCGCATCACGCTGGTCAAGCCCGAGGCGCCCTTCCTCGCGAACCTCGCGATGCCGTACGCCGCCGTCCAGTCGAAGGAATACGCGGACGCGATGCTCAAGGCCGGCACGCCGGAGAAGATCGACCAGGAGCCGATCGGCACCGGGCCCTTCTTCCTGATCCAGTACCAGAAGGACGCGGTGATCCGCTACAAGGCCTTCCCGCAGTATTGGGGCGGCAAGGCGAAGATCGACGACCTGGTGTTCTCGATCACGCCCGATGCCTCGGTGCGCTGGGCCAAGCTGCAGAAGGGCGAGTGCCATGTCATGCCCTACCCGAACCCGGCCGACCTGGAGGCGATCCGCAAGGACCCGAAGGTGCAGGTGCTGGAGCAGCCGGGCCTGAACATCGGCTACCTCGCCTACAACGTGACGAAGAAGCCCTTCGACGACGTGCGCGTGCGCAAGGCCGTGAGCATGGCGATCAACCGCAAGGCGATCCTGGACGGCGTGTACCTGGGCACCGGCATCATCGCCAAGAACCCGATCCCGCCGTCGATGTCCGCGTACAACGACGCGATCAAGGACGACCCCTTCGACCCGGAAGGCGCGAAGAAACTGCTGGCGCAGGCCGGCTACAAGGACGGCTTCGCGACCGACCTGTGGGCGATGCCGGTGCAGCGCCCCTACAACCCCAACGCCAAGCGCATCGCCGAACTGATGCAGGCCGACCTGGCCAAGGTGGGCGTGAAGGCCGAGATCAAGACCTTCGAGTGGGGCGAATACCGCAAGCGCATGCAGGCCGGCGAGCACCAGATGGGCATGCTGGGCTGGACGGGCGACAACGGCGACCCGGACAACTTCCTGCACACGCTGCTCGGCTGCGACTCGGCCAAGACCAACGGCTCCAACGTGGCGAAGTTCTGCTACCAGCCCTTCGAGGACCTGGTGCTCAAGGCCAAGACGGTGACCAAGCCGGCCGAGCGCGACGCGCTGTACAAGCAGGCGCAGGTGATCTTCAAGCAGCAGGAGCCCTGGCTGACCATCGCCCACGCGGTGCAACTGAAGCCCGTGCGCAAGGAAGTCGTGGACTTCAAGCTGTCGCCGTTCGGGCGGCATGTGTTCTACGGCGTGGACATCAAGGAGTGATCCCGCGCGCACGCGCGCGCGCACCGTCACCCCCGCGCCGGCGGGGGTCCGGAAAAAGCGGCGCAGTGCGCCGCTTTTTCATTGTTGCGAGGGAAACTCGTAGCCGTAGCCGCGCAGGATCGCACGCGCCGCATCGCTCTTCAGGTAGGCGAGCAACGCGATGGCGGCGGGCCTGGCCTGGCCGGGCCTGAGCAGCACGGCGTCCTGCCGCAGCGGCGCATGCAGTGGCGCCGGCACGATCCACGCCGACCCCCTGGTGATCCTGCCGTCGGACATGACCTGGGCCAGCGCGACGAAGCCCAGCGGGGCGGCGCCGCTGGCCGCGAACTGGTAGGCCTGCCCGATGTTCTCGCCCTGCGCCATCTGCGCTTGCCAGGCCGCCAGCACGCCCAGGTTGGCCAGGGCCTGGACCGCGGCGGCGCCGTACGGCGCCAGCCGGGGATCGGCGATGGCGAGCTTGCCGTGTGGCGGCTGGCGCAGGATCCGGCCGCCGGTGTCCACCAGCGCCGCGTCCGCGCTCCAGAGAGCCAGCCGTCCGATCGCGTACGTGAATCGCGTGCCGGGCACGGCCAGTCCTTCCTGCTCCAGCCGCGCTGGCGTGGCCTCGTCGGCGGCGAGCAGCACCTCGAAGGGCGCGCCCGAGCGGATCTGGGCGTGGAACTTGCCGGTGGAGCCCAGCGCCACCACGGCCGTGTGCCCGGAGGTGCGGGCGAAGTCGGCCGCGATCTTCCGCATCGGCGCGGCCATGTTCGCGGCGACCGCCACCTGCACGTCGGCGGCGGCCGCGCAACCGGCCCACGCCACGAGCACTGAAAGAAACCACGAGCGAAGGGTCATCACCACGGTGCAAGGAACAACAGCGGCCAGTCTAGGGCAGGGCGAGGCAGGCGTCTGCACTCGGGCGCGGGCGGATGCCACAATCCGCCCATGCGCACCGCCATCGTCTCCGCCATGCAGGAGGAACTCTCCGCCGTGCTCGCCCTGTTGCCGGACGAGCACAGGCAGGCTGCCGGCGGCCGCGACTACTGGGTCGGGCACCTGCACGGGCAGGAGGTGGTCGCGGTGCTCTCGCGCATCGGCAAGGTGGCGGCGGCCACGACGGCCACGGCACTGGTCGAGCGCTTTCGCGTCGACCGCATCGTCTTCACCGGGGTCGCCGGCGGGCTCGCCCCGGGCGTGAACCGCGGCGACGTGGTGATCGCCGAGGCCTTCCTGCAACACGACCTCGATGCGTCGCCGCTGTTCCCGCGCTACGAGGTGCCCCTGTACGACACCGACCGCTTCGCGACCGACGCGGCGCTCACGCAGCAGCTGGCCGCCGCGGTGCGCAAGGCCCTGCACGGCACCCATGTGCACCGCGGGCTGGTGGTGAGCGGCGACCGTTTCGTCGCCAGCGCCGTCGAAAGCCAGGCGCTGCAGCGTGCGCTGCCCGAAGCGCTGGCGGTGGAGATGGAAGGCGCGGCCTTCGCCCAGGTGTGCCGCGACTACGGCATCCCGTTCGCGGCGGTGCGCACGGTGTCCGACCGGGCGGACGACGAGGCGCACGGCGACTTCCTCAGCTTCATCGACCAGGTGGCGAGCCGCCATTCGGCGGCCATCGTGCAGGCCTTCCTGGAAGCGGCGTAGCGACCGGGATGCGCGCAGCGCACACCCGCCTGCGCCTGCCTGTCAGTCGTCGTCCAGGTCGAAAGTCACCCCGATCGTCCAGTTCGACGGCGCCGGCCCGCTCAGGCGCTGCGCCCGGCTGAAGTCCAGCGTCCAGAGCTGTCCGCCGGCCCAGCGCACGCCCGCGCGCAGGAAGTGCGTGCGTTCCTCGAGGAAACGCTCCGCGGTGAGCGTCCAGCGGTTGATCGGCGCCCAGTCCACGCCCACGCCGTAGCGCGCGAGATTGGGCCCCGAGCGCACGAAGTCGCGGCCGATGTTCAGGTGCACGCCCCACGCCGCATGCGGCACCCAGGTGGCGAGGGCGGCGAAGCGCGTGGCCTCGAAACGGGGGCGCTGGTGCGCCTGCCACACCGGCTGCAGGTCGAAGCCGATGTTGAGGCCCTCGGCCACTTCGCGGGCCCATTTCACTTCGACGTTCCAGGCGGTTGCGGAGCCTTCCCCGCCGCCGCGCGCGTGCTCGCCGGCCAAGCCCAGTTCCACCGGGCCCACGCGGCAGTTCACGCCGGCATGCAGCGCCCGCGTGTTGCCCTGTTCCCGGCTGAACCACGTCTCCTGCTCGCACTCGCCGCGCGGCAGTATGTTGGCGTCATCGACGGAGTGGTGTCCCCCGGCCGCCAGCGCATGGCCGGCGAAAAGCAGCGCGGGCAGCGCCAGCGCGATCGCGATCGGTTTCTTCATGGCCCCTCATGCCGCGTTCCAGCGGTCTTCCTTCAGGGAGCCATCATGCCGATTCAGGCGCGCGGACGGAATGGCGCCGCAACAACAGCGGCGACGACCAGGGCGCAGACGATGGTCGGCCCCGAGGGGAGGTCGAACAGGGCCGACAGCAGCAGGCCCATCGCGTAGCCCGCCACCCCCAGCGCGAGGCCGGCCAGCACGCGGCGCCGCCCGGACCAGCCCAGGGTCCCGAGCGCCGGCACGATCAGGCTGGTGAACACCAGGTACACGCCCACCAGCTGCACGGAAGCGGTGACCGCGACCGCGAAGGCGCCGTAGAAGCCGAAGCGCCCGAGCCGTCGCGTCCAGCCCACGGCCATGGCGATCACCAGCAGCGCGGTCACCGCGCCCAGCGCGGCCAACTGCGGCACGCCGACCCACAGGATCTGGCCGGCCAGCAGCTCCTGCAGGTGCTCGCCGCCATGCGGGTTGTGCGCCAGCAGCAGGATCCCCAGGCAGGCCGCGAGCACGAACAGCACCCCGATCAGCGCCTCCTGGTAGCGCGCCGCCCGCCGCTCGCTCCACGTGAGCAGGGCCGCACCGAGCAGGGCGGCGCAGACGGCGGCGGCCTGCACGGCGATCCCGTGTTCGGGGAAGCCGAGCGCGTCGGCGGCGATCACGCCCAGCGCCGCGATCTGCGCGATGGCGAGGTCGATGAACACGATCCCGCGTTCCAGTACCTGCATCCCCAGCGGCACGTGGGTCGCCAGCACCAGCAGGCCGGCGGCAAAGGCCGGCCACAGGATGCCGAGGTCGAGGGAGCCGGCGTTCACTTGGCGCCGGCGCTGGTGGCGGCGAGCAGGCGTGCCACCGTGTCGTCGAACAGGCCCGTGAGGTCTCGCGCGGCATCGCTGCCGCCGACGGTGAAGGGCAGCCGCACCATCGGCAGGCCGGAGTTGCGCGACAGCCATTCCGAAGGCTTGGCGTCCTGGTAGCCGGAGGAGATCACCATGCGCGCCGGCGTGGCCTTCAGCGTGGCCAGCACCGACTGCAGGTGCGCGGCGCTGGGCTCCACGCCGGGCTTGGGCTCCAGCACCGCCACCTCCTTGAGTCCCAGCCAGTCGTACAGGTACACGTACGCCTTGTGCTGCGACACCACGGGCAGGCCGCGCAGGGGCGCCGCCTGCGCGCTCCAGCGCGCGATGGCCTGCTGCCACTTCTGGTCGAACGCCGCGCCGCGCTGCGCGTACTCCCCGCCGTGCGCCGCATCCACCTGCGCCAGGCGCTGGGCCAGCGCCTTCGCCACCAGCGCGATGTTGCGCGGATCGGTCTGGATGTGCGGGTTGCCGGCCGCGTGCACGTCGCCCTGCGAACGGTCGACGCTCGCCGGGATCTCCAGCTTGCGCACGAAGTCGGCGGCGGCGAAGTTGCCCAGCTGGCCTGGCTGGACTTTGGCGTTGCCGGACTGCTGCAGCAGCACCGGCAGCCAGCCGGTTTCCAGCTCGGCGCCCGTGCACACCACCAGGTCGGCGTTGCGCACGCGGGCGATCAGGCTGGGCCGGGCCTGGACCTGGTGCGGGTCCTGCTGCGCCGTGGTGGCGGAGGCGACGTCCACCAGCGGTCCGCCGAGTTCCTGCGTGAGCGCGGCCCATTCGGGCTCGCAGGCCAGCACGCGCAGTGCGGCATGGGCGGGAGCGGCCAGCGCGCAAGACGCGAGGGCGAGGGCGAGGGAGGCGAATGACAGCCTGGAATGCGATTGCATGATCGGGTCCTTCACGTTCAGAAACCGTGCGCGCCGTGCGCACCGAGGCTCATCTGGTATTGCAGCCACCACTGCAGGTCGCCCACGCCGGCGGGCCGCGCGCGGTCCTGCGCCACCTGCAGGCGGATGCGCGAGAACTCGCTGGGGTTGAAGTCCACCATCACCGTGTTCTTGCGCGCGCTGCCGGTGTCCACGCCCAGGAGGCCGGCGGCGGGGCCGAAGCCGGGTGTGCCGGGATCCAGCCGCTCGGTGCGCAGGCCCACGCGCCAGCGCGGCATGAACTGGTAGACGCCCTGCAGGTACCAGCCCGATTGCACCGCGCGCAGGCTGCCCGGCAAGGCGAGGCCCGCGGGGTCGACGACCAGGTCGCCGTCGCGGGTGCTGCGCAGGTACTCCGCCTGCAGCTTGAAGTTGCGCCGCGTGGCGTTGCCCTGCGGCGCCCATTTCCAGACCGCATCGGCGATCCACACCCGCGTGCGGCCGGCGAAGGCAGTGGCGGTGTCGTTGCCGCCGGCATCCGTGGCCGCGAGCGCCTGGTCGCTCGCCCGGGCGCGCAGCATGGACACGCCGGCGCGCCAGCTGTGGCTGGTGCCGATGTCGTCGCCCACGTGCGCCGTGAGCGCGAGCGCGCCGGCGCCGTTGCGCGAGGTGTCGCTGCCCGGGAAACCGCGGCCGCGGCCCGCCTCCAGCCCGAGCTCGAAGAAGCGCTCGGTCGGTGCGAGCCACGTCAGTTGCAGCCCGTCGTTCCTGAACTGCGTGCCGAGCATGGCCTGGTAGGCCAGGGGCGCGTCGGCGAAGTCCCAGGCATGGGCGTGCTGGGGATTGAGGTAGCCGATGTTCGAGAGGAAGCGGCCGGCCTTCACGCCGAGACCATGCCCCAGCGAGGTCGTCTGGATGAAGGCCTCCTCCATCCCGGCCTCGTTGTCCGGCGAGAAGGCGACGGTGGCCACGCCGCGCAGCCACGGATCGATGCTGGCCGACAGGGTGAGCTCGGTTTCCGCCAGGCTGAAGCCGCGGGTGCCGGGCCCGATCTCGGCATCCGGCGGCAGCAGGAAGCCGCGGATGCGGTAGTTCGCCGGATCGCGCCGCGTGTGGACGTACTGGCCGGACAGGATCAGCGACAGGTCCAGCAGGCCGCGGCCGCCGGCTAGCGGCTGCGGCGCCGCAGCGCTTGCGGGCGAGGGCGAGGGCGAGGGCACGGCCGCGGCCGGCTGCTGCGCCACCGCTGCTTCCGCCGCCTGCAGGCGCTGCTCCAGCGCCTTCAGCCGGCCCTCGTAGTCGGCCCGCAGGGCCTCGATCTCTCGCCGCAGGGCCTGCGTTTCAGGGGTGGGCTGCGCCGCGGCGCTGCCCGCGGCCAGGCAGGCAACGATGCCGGCCCGCCGCAATGCACGGGAATGCATGGGTTCTCCTTGCACAAATGACGCGTGCCACGCCGGGAAGCCGGCATGGACCTTGGCAGGGGTCAGGCGTGCAGGAGGGGCGGGGCGCGGCTGTGGTACGGCGGCCGCTGGGGCAGCGGCAGGAAGGGCGCAGGAACGGTGGGCGGCTGGGCGTGACGCAGCGGTTGCGCGGCAGGCGCGCCGAATTCGCAAGCCGGCGCGGCGCCCAGCATCGCCGCAGCCACCACGCAGGTGTTGCAGGACCCGGGCGGATGCGCGGCCCGCTCGCTGTCGTCCGCCGTCGCGGTGGGCAGGTGCAGCAGGGAGTGCGTCGCGGCGACCCATTGGGCGACCGGCAGCCACAGCACCAGCGCCAGCAGCCAGGCGAGGCTGCGGCGGCGGCTCAGGAGTCGGCGGACCGTCGCGATCGGCATTGCGCGCGCATCTTACGGCAGCGGGGTCTTCAGCGCAGCCAGCCGCGCTTCCTGAAGTACCACATCGGTATCAGCGCGCTGGCGATCATCAGCCCCAGCACGTACGGATACGCGGCGCGCCCCAGCAGCTGGATCTCGGGGAACTGCAGGTTCATGCCGTACAGGCTGGCCACCAGGGTCGGCGGCAGCAGCGCCACGCTGGCCACCGAGAAGATCTTGATGATCTTGTTCTGGTTGATGTTGATGAAGCCGACCGTGGCATCCATCAGGAAGTTGATCTTGTCGAACAGGAAGGCCGTGTGGCTGTCCAGCGATTCGATGTCGCGCAGGATCTGCCGCGCCTCCTCGAACTGGCTGGCGCTGAGCATGCGGCTGCGCATCATGAAGCTCACCGCGCGCCGCGTGTCCATCACGTTGCGGCGGATGCGCCCGTTCAGGTCTTCCTGCAGGGCGATCGCTTCCAGCGCCTCGCCGGCCAGGGTGTCCGTCACCTCGCCGGCCAGCACCTGGCGGCTGACCTTCTCCAGCTCGTCGTAGATGCCTTCCAGTGTGTCGGCGGAGTATTCGGCATCGGCGTCGAAGAGCTTGAGCAGCACCTCCTTGGCGTCCTCGATCAGGCCGGGGGCGCGGCGCGCGCGCAGCCTCAGCAGGCGAAAGACCGGCACGTCCTCGTCGTGGATGGAGAACAGCACGCCGTGGCTCTTCAGCGACTGGTTCATCAGGTTGAGGATGAACGCCACCCGCACCGTGCGGGGCTCGTCGTCGCCGGCGATCAGGAAGTCGCTGCGGATGTGGAGGTCGCCGTTGTCCTCTTCATAGAAGCGCGCCGACTCCTCGATGTCCTCGTCCATCGCGTCTTCCGGGATGGACAGGTCGTAGTACTGCTTGATCCAGCGCTTTTCCTCGGGGGTGGGCGCCTCGAGGTCCACCCAGACCGGCTGGAAGCGGGAGAGCTCTTCCAGCGACTCGATCTCTTCCTGGAAGAGGCGGCCGTTGGCGAGCGTGAAGATATTGAGCATCGGGTCGGTTCCAATGGTTCGGGCTGAGGGGGCGGGGGTCAGCTTCCGAAGCGACTGGAACCGGTGCCAGTCACCCGGGAAGCCGCCGACTAGGGCTGGTTTCCAAGGAGCGCTCTCCAGAAAAAATGGATGGGCGATTATGCCGCGCCAGCGCGGCCGCCGCCGGGGGCGAAGGCGGCGTGCCATTAGCGCATCCGGTGGGAAATTGCATCCGGCAGGACCCTTACTGCTGTGGCACAGCCGCAGGACACGTCCTACACGGCTGGGCCAGAACGTCCGACACCACGGCTCAGGAGGCGGCCCTACATTGACTCCATCGCAGGGCTGCAAGGCCCTGCCCGTACCTGCATAGGAGCCGAGATGATCCAGCTAGCGACCGACCCGAACGCCAGCCGCTCGAACTGGCGTCCTGCCGCGGGCGAAGCCAAGGAAAGCACCCTGGCCTCCCGCCGGCCCCGTACCGGCCACGCGTGGCCCTTCATCGTGCGCCACACCGAGCGCGCGAACGGTTCGCAGGATCACCAACGTACCCCGAGCAGCACCGAAAGCGGCAGCTGAAGCCAGGCCAGGAGCCCGATATGTACAAGGAAGCCAAGTCCACCAATCGCTACAACGACACCCCGCGCGACAAGCCGCAGGCGGAGCGCGTGGAGCACGCCAACCTGGATCGCCCCGGCGCCCAGGCGCACCCGAAGGCCGCCATGGGCGGCTGGAACCGGCTGGATGCCGCGGCGCTGTGGCGCCTGCGCTGATGTCCGCCTGACCCAAGGATTCCTGTCAAGGGGTGGGCATGCAAGGCCTGTCCCGCGATCTTTGCGCGGCCCCTTCGGGGGCCGCTTTTCGTTTCCGACCCCGGCACTCGGCTACCTCGTACGAAGGAAGAAAACATGAGTGCGCGAACGCACTTGCGCGCGGCACTTCGAGTCGTTTCGATTCACGCCTCGGCCTTGAGGGAAATCAATTGCGTTTTGCACTCGCGCGGCGCATAGTGGTCCGCAAGCTATCTCCAGATTCGAAGCATCCTTCCGGGCGCCAAGGACCGGCGCCACCAACCCGAGAGAAGTGCAACAGGAGGCTCCATGAACCTGACGATCAGCGGTCACCACCTCGAAGTTACCCCCGCCCTGCGGAATTACGTGACCACCAAGCTCGATCGCATCACCCGTCACTTTGAGCAAGTCGTCGATATCAAGGTCCTACTGACCGTCGAGAAGCAGAAGGAGAAGGAGCGAAGGCAGCGCGCCGAATGCAAGATCCACGTGAAGGGCAACGACATCTTCGCCGAGAGCGCCCACCACGACCTCTATGCCGCCCTGGACGAACTGGTCGACAAGCTCGATCGCCAGGTCTGGCGCCACAAGACCCGCGTGCAGGACCACCATCACGAATCGGCCAAACGCGTGATGTGACGCGAGGATCCCGCCGCTCATGACCACCCGACGAGGCCCGCTCCCATGCGGGCCTCGTCCGTTCAGGTGATTGACGCGGCACCTTCGTTTGTTGGAGCCGGTTACATCCGACGTGCATAATCCGGCCCAGTTGCCATGAACCGCCTTGCGTCCATCCTGCCGCCTCCCCAGGTCCTGGTCGGCGTCGACGCCACCAGCAAGAAGCGGGCTTTCGAGGAAGCCGGGCTCCTGTTCGAGAACCTCCACGGCCTCTCCCGCGCGCTGATCACCGACAGCCTGTTCGCCCGCGAGCGCCTGGGTTCCACCGGCCTCGGCCACGGCGTGGCGATCCCCCACGGGCGGATCAAGGGGCTGAAGGCGCCGATGGCGGCGCTGTTCCAGCTGGCGCACGCGATCGGCTTCGACGCGCCGGACGAACAGCCGGTCAACCTGCTGATCTTCCTGCTGGTGCCCGAGGCGGCCACCCAGAAGCACCTGGAAATCCTGTCCGAGATCGCCGAGCTGCTGAGCGACGCGCCCCTGCGCGAGAAGATGAAGAGCAGCATGGACGCTGGCCAGCTCCACCAGCTCATCGCCACCTGGCAGTCCGCGCAGTCGCAGTAAAGAGGCTCGTTCCGGCTTGAAGCCAACCGTCGTCAGTGCCGACGTCCTGTTCGAGGACCATCGCTCGCAGCTCAAGTGGGAGTGGGTGGCCGGCCTCGGTGCGTCCGAACGCCGCTTCGACGAGGTCGCGGTGCGCGCCGCGCGCTCCGGCGCCGACCTGGTCGGCTACCTCAATTACATCCACCCGTACCGGGTCCAGATCCTGGGCGCGCGCGAGGTCGCGTACCTGACCAACGCCACGGCGGAGGACTGCGCCCGCCGCATCGCCCGCATCGTGACGCTGGAGCCGCCGGTGCTGGTGCTGACGGACAACCAGACGGCGCCCGAGGCGCTGCTGTCGATGTGCGAGCGGGCCCAGATCCCGATGTTCGCCACGCATGAACCGTCGGCGTTCGTGATCGACGTGCTGCGGGCCTACCTGTCCAAGCACTTCGCCGAGCGCACCTCGATGCACGGGGTGTTCATGGACATCCTGGGCCTGGGCGTGCTGATCACCGGCGAATCCGGCCTGGGCAAGAGCGAGCTGGGGCTGGAGCTGATCACCCGCAGCAGCGGCCTGGTGGCCGACGACGCGGTGGACCTGTACCGCGTGAACCAGACCACCATCGAGGGCCGCTGCCCCGAGCTGCTGCAGAACCTGCTGGAGGTGCGCGGCATCGGCCTGCTGGACATCCGCGCGATCTTCGGCGAGACGGCGGTGCGGCGGAAGATGCGGCTGCGCCTGATCGTGCACCTGGTGCGGCGCGAGACGATGGAGCGCGAGTACGAACGCCTGCCCTACGAGCCGCTCACGCAGGACGTGCTGGGCGTGCCGGTGCGCAAGGCGGTGATCCCCGTGGTGGCCGGCCGCAACATGGCCGTGCTGGTGGAGGCGGCGGTGCGCAACACCATCCTGCAGCTGCGGGGGGTGGATACGTACCAGGAGTTCGTCGAGCGGCATCGCCGCGCGATGGAAAAGGGCGGCTGACCGCCTGCCGCCATTCCCGCCTGCGCGGGGGTGACGTTCACTTCTGGTTCTTGTTCGGGCAGTTCACCTTGGTGCAATGCGCATACAGGCTCAGCGCATGCTCCGCGATCTGGAAGCCCTTGATCTTGGCCACGGCCTGCTGGCGCTTCTCGATCTCGGCGTCGTAGAACTCCTCGACGCGGCCGCAGTCCAGGCACACCAGGTGGTCGTGGTGGGTGCCTTCGTTGAGTTCGTAGACGGCCTTGCCGCTCTCGAAATGGCTGCGGGACAGGATGCCCGCCTGCTCGAATTGCGTGAGGACGCGATAGACCGTGGCCAGGCCGATGTCCGAGCGCTCCTCCAGGAGCACGCGGAACACGTCTTCGGCCGTCATGTGCCGCTGCGAGCCTTTCTGGAACACGTCCAGGATCTTCAGCCGTGGCAGCGTCGCCTTGAGCCCGGTGCTCTTGAGTTCGTCGATGTTGGACATGGTGCTGCCGCTACAATGCCCCGATCATATCGCCTGGCCTTCCCCCTGCCTGTCTCATGCCCGTCAAGCCCTTGCGCCAGTCGCGAATCGTGTTCGCCACTGTGGCCATCACACTACTGGCCGGCTGCGGCTCCGTCGACACCATCGGCAACCGCGTCGGCACGGCCTTCACGCCCTACCGCGTCGAGGTGGTGCAGGGCAACTTCATCTCGCGCGAGCAGGTCCAGGCACTCCAGCCCGGGATGAGCCGCGAGCAGGTCAAGCAGACGCTGGGCACCCCGCTGGTGACCAGCCTGTTCCACGGCGACCGCTGGGACTACGTCTTCACCCTGCGCCGCCAGGGCGTGCCCCCGCAGCAGCGGCACCTGGCCGTGTTCTTCAAGGGCGATGCCATGGAGCGCGTCGAGGGCGGCGAATCCATGCCCAGCGAAGCCGAATTCGTCTCCACCCTGGACAACCGCCGCAAGGGCGGCAAGGTGCCCAGGCTCGAGGCCACCGAGGAGGAACTGCGCGCCGCCAGCGTGAAGCAGGCCCCGGCCGCCGCCGCGCCCGCCGCGCCGTCCACGCCCGCGCCCGCCGGCAGCACCAGCTACCCGCCGCTGGAAAGCCCCGCGCGCTGAGGATCGCATGAGCAAAGGCACGCAGGCACTGAAGAACGTGGCCGTGGCCGGCGCCGTGCAGCGCCCGCCCCAGGGCAGCACCGAGCACCGGGTGGCGGTGGCCGGCGCCTCCGGCCGCATGGGCCACATGCTGATCGAGGCGATCCGCGCCTCCGAGGACTGCCGGCTCGCCGGCGCGCTCGACGTGGCGAGCAGCCCCGCGATCGGCAACGACGCGGCGGCCTTCCTGGGCCACGCCAGCGGCGTGCCGGTCACGGCCGATCTCGGCCAGGGCCTGAGCCACGCCGAGGTCCTGATCGATTTCACCCGTCCCGAAGGCACGCTGGCGCACCTGAAGGTGTGCCGCGAGCGCGGCGTCAAGATGGTGATCGGCACGACCGGCTTCACCGACGCGCAGAAGGCGGAGATCGCCCGGGCCGCCAAGGACATCGCCATCGTCATGGCCCCCAACATGAGCGTGGGCGTGAACGTCACGCTCAAGCTGCTGGAGATGGCGGCCAAGGCGCTGGACACCGGCTACGACATCGAGATCATCGAGGCGCACCACCGCCACAAGGTGGACGCACCCTCGGGCACGGCGCTGAAGATGGGCGAGGTGATCGCGCAGGCGCTCGGCCGCGACCTCAAGCAGTGCGCCGTCTATGCGCGCGAGGGCGTGACGGGCGAGCGCGACCCGTCCACCATCGGTTTTTCCGCCATCCGCGGCGGCGACATCGTCGGCGACCACACCGTGCTGTTCGCCGGCACCGGCGAGCGCATCGAGATCACGCACAAGTCCGCCAGCCGCGCCACCTACGCGCAGGGCAGCCTACGGGCGGTGCGCTTCCTGGCCGAACGCAGGAACGGCCTGTTCGACATGTTCGACGTCCTGGGGCTGCGGTCATGACCCCCCACGGCACCCGCTTCGCAGCTGCCTGCCCCCCCGAGGGGGGCGTGATCCGCCTTGGGGCGGCCCGGCGGCGGACCGCATGAGCTTCCTCGATCTCTTCCGCCAGGGCGACGCGGTCACCCAGGTGGTGGCGATCCTGTTGCTGGCCATGTCGGTGTCCAGCTGGGTGATCATCCTCTGGAAGGCCTGGGTCCTGCAGCGGGCCGGCTCGGACGTGGCGCGCAGCACCGCGGCTTTCTGGCAGGCCGGCTCCGTCGTCGAAGGCCGGCAGAAGGTCGAAGCCTTCGACCGCGAAGGCCTGGTGCTGCCCCTGATCGCCGCCACCGAAATGCAGGCGCCCGGCTCGCTCGCTTCCGCCGGCGACAAGTCGCAGCAGCTCACGCGCGTGCTGCGCAACGCGCTGCATGCGGTGCTGTTCAAGCTGCAGTTCGGCCAGGTGCTGCTGGCCACCGTGGGCACCACGGCGCCCTTCGTTGGGCTGCTGGGCACGGTCTGGGGCATCTACCACGCGCTCACCGGCATCGCCAGCGCCGGCCAGATCACGATCGACAAGGTCTCCGGCCCGGTGGGCGAGGCGCTGATCATGACGGCCGCGGGCCTGGCCGTCGCCATTCCCGCCGTGCTGGGCTACAACATCTTCGGCCGCGTCATCGGCCGCATCGAGGCGGACCTGGAAGGCTTCGCGCGCGACCTGCGCGAGCTGCTGGTGCACCCGGCGGTGCCCGTCGCACCCGTCGCGGTCGCTTGATATGGGGTTCGGCCGGCTCGAGCGGACCCAGGGCGATCCGCCGCTGAGCGACATCAACGTCACGCCGCTGGTGGACGTGATGCTGGTGCTGGTGGTGATCTTCATCATCACTGCGCCGCTGCTGGCCAGCTCGATCCGCCTGGACCTGCCGCGCGCCGAGGGCACGCAGCCCGGCGACGCCCCTCGCTTCGTCACGGTGGTGCTGGACCGCGGCGGCCAGGTCTTCCTCAACGACAAGCCCGTCACCGCGGCGGAACTGGCCGACCAGCTCACCGCGACGGCCAAGCAGAACCCCGAGACGGAGATGCAGTTGCGCGCCGACCAGACCGTGCCCTACGGGCGGGTGGTCGAGGTGATGGGCGTGGCCCACAAGGCGGGCCTGAGCCGGATCGGCTTCGTCGCGGAACCCGCGAAATAGAATTCCCCAACATGGACGAAAAGTACAACCACCTGGCGGTCGAGCGCGCCGCGCAGGACGAATGGACCGCGCGGGATGCCTACCGTGTCACGGAAGACACGCGCAGGAAGAAGTTCTACGCCTGCTCCATGCTGCCCTACCCTTCCGGCAAGCTGCACATGGGGCACGTGCGCAACTACACGATCAACGACATGTTGACGCGTTACCTGCGCATGAACGGCTACAACGTGCTGATGCCCATGGGCTGGGACGCGTTCGGCCTGCCGGCGGAGAACGCGGCGCTGAAGAACGGCGTGCCGCCGGCGAAGTGGACGTACGAGAACATCGCGTACATGAAGGGCCAGATGCAGGCCATGGGCCTGGCCATCGACTGGTCGCGCGAGATCGCCACCTGCGACCCGAGCTACTACAAGTGGAACCAGTGGCTGTTCCTCAAGATGCTGGAAAAGGGCATCGCCTACCGCAAGACCCAGGTCGTGAACTGGGACCCGGTGGACCAGACCGTGCTGGCCAACGAGCAGGTGATCGACGGCAAGGGCTGGCGCACCGGCGCGGTGGTGGAAAAGCGCGAGATCCCCGGCTACTACCTGAAGATCACAGCCTACGCGCAGGAGCTGCTCGATTACGTGCAGAAGGACCTGGGCGGCTGGCCCGAGCGCGTCAAGCTGATGCAGGAGAACTGGATCGGCCGCAGCGAGGGCGTGCGCTTCGCGTTCCCGCATGACATCCGGGGCGACGACGGCCGCCTGATCGGCGACGGCCGCATGTACGTGTTCACCACGCGCGCCGACACGATCATGGGCGTGACCTTCTGCGCCGTGGCGCCCGAGCACCCGCTGGCGACGCAGGCCGCGAAGACCAATCCGAAGCTCGCCGCCTTCATCGAGGAATGCAAGAAGGGCGGCACCACCGAAGCCGAACTGGCCCTGAAGGAAAAGGAGGGCATGCCCACCGGCCTGAAGGTCACGCACCCGATCACGCACGAGCCGGTGGAGCTGTGGGTCGGCAACTACGTGCTCATGGGCTACGGCGACGGCGCCGTGATGGGCGTGCCGGGCCACGACGAGCGTGACTTCGCCTTCGCGCTGAAGTACCGCCTGCCGATCGTGCAGGTGGTGCATGTGGACGGCGAGGAATACGACTACAAGAAGTGGCAGGAGTGGTACGCCGACAAGGAGAACGGCGTCACGATCAACTCCGACATCTTCAGCGGCTTCAACTACCAGGACGCGGTGAACGCCGTGGCGCACCACCTGCAGCAGAAGGGCCTGGGCGAGAAGAAGGTCACCTGGCGCCTGCGCGACTGGGGCATCAGCCGCCAGCGCTACTGGGGCACGCCGATCCCGATCATCCACTGCGACGTGCACGGCGCCGTGCCGGTGCCGGAGAAGGATCTCCCGGTGGTGCTGCCGCAGGACTGCGTGCCCGACGGCACCGGCAACCCGCTGAACAAGCGCGAGGACTTCCTCGCCTGCTCCTGCCCCGTGTGCGGCAAGCCGGCGCGGCGCGAGACCGACACGATGGACACCTTCGTCGATTCGTCGTGGTACTTCATGCGCTATTGCGACCCGAAGAACGACCGGAAGATGGTCGCCGAGGGCACGCAGTACTGGATGCCGATGGACCAGTACATCGGCGGCATCGAGCACGCCATCCTGCACCTGCTGTACGCGCGCTTCTGGACCAAGGTGATGCGCGACGTCGGCCTGGTGAAGATCGCCGAGCCGTTCACCAAGCTGCTGACGCAGGGCATGGTGCTCAACGAGGCCTTCTCGCGCACCGTCACCGGCAAGCAGTACTACTGGGCGCACGAACTCGACATCGTGCGCGACGAGCACGCGCACGTGGTTTCCGCCACGGCCAAGGCCGACGGCCAGCCGGTGCTGTACGAGGGCTGGACCACGATGTCCAAGTCCAAGAACAACGGCGTGGACCCGCAGGACCTGATCGAGAAGTACGGCGCCGACACCGCGCGCCTGTACACGATGTTCACCGCGCCGCCGGAAGCCACGCTGGAATGGAACGACGCCGCGCTGGAAGGCAGCTACCGCTTCCTGCGCCGGGTGTGGAACTTCGGCGTCAAGCTGGGGCTGGCGCCCGCCGCGCCGGCCGCCCCCACCGGCAAGCAGTCGCAGGCGCTGCGGCGCGAGATCCACATGGTGCTGCGCCAGGTGGACTACGACTACCAGCGCATGCAGTACAACACCGTCGTTTCCGGCGCGATGAAGATGCTCAACGCCCTGGAGGACTTCAAGGGCGCGGGCGAGCCCGGCGCGGACGCCGCGCTGCGCGAAGGCTTCGGCATCCTGCTGCGCGTGCTGTACCCGGTCACGCCGCACATCACGCACGCGCTGTGGCAGGAGCTGGGCTATGCCTCCGCGCAGGGCGACCTGCTCGATGCCCCGTGGCCGCGGGTGGACGAGGGCGCGTTGAAGCAGGACGAGGTCGAACTCGTGCTGCAGGTCAACGGCAAGATGCGCGGTTCCATCCTGGTGCCCGCGGGCGCGGACAAGGCGGAGATCGAGAAGATCGCGCTGGCGAGCGAAGCCTTCGAGAAGTTCGCCAACGGCGCCGCCGCCAGGAAGGTGATCGTGGTGCCGGGCCGCCTCGTCAACGTGGTGGTATGAAGCGTCGCCTCGTGCTTACGGTCGCCGCGGCGCTGCTGGCCGGCTGCGGCTTCCAGCTGCGCCAGGCGCCGGACTTCGTGTTCGATTCGATCGCCATCAACGCGCCGGCCGGCTCGCCGCTGGCCGGCGAGCTGCGGCGCAGCCTGGCGGCCGATGGCCGCGTGCGCGTGCTGCCGGCCGGCACCGACATGGCGAAGGCGCGGGTGGTGCTGGATGTGCCCACGGAGCTGCGCGAGAAGGTGGTGGTGGGCTTGAACGCGAGCGGGCAGGTGCGCGAGTTCCAGCTGCGCACGCGCGTGCACTTCCGCCTGCGCACCGGCCAGGGCAAGGAGCTGATCCCGGACACGGAACTGCTGCAGCAGCGCGACATCAGCTTCAACGAAGCGGCGGTGCTGGCCAAGGAGGCCGAGGAGGCCCTCCTGTACCGCGACATGCAGACCGACCTGGTCCAGCAGCTCATGCGGCGCCTGGCCGCCATCCGTTCCCTGTAAGACACAGCCGGACGGGCTGTCCTCGGGGGGCCTGCACGGCCTCCCCGGCGCCTCCTACAGCCGCGCCGGTCGGCCGGTGCGAACCTTCCGACCAGATGCCGCTCCGGCGTGCTTGCGCGTGCCCTGCCGCGGCCCCATCTTGCAGAAACGTCGTCGGGAGCTGTCGCATGGATGCCACCGGAACCCCTGCCTCGCAGTCTTTCATCCAGCAGGAAGCCCGCCACGGCGCGCGCAACTATGCGCCGGTGCCGGTGGTGGTGGACCACGCGAAGGACTGCCTGGTCTGGGACGTGGAGGGCCGCGAGTACATCGACATGATGAGCGCGTACTCCTCGGTGAGCCACGGCCACCTGCATCCGCGCATCGTCGCCGCGGCGCACCGCCAGCTGGAGAAGGTGGCCGTGATGTCCCGTGCCTACTACGGCACCACGCTCGGCCCTCTGCTGGAAAAGTTGAGCGAAGTCACGGGCTTCGAGCGCGCCCTGCCGATGAACACCGGCGCGGAAGCGGTGGAAACCGCGATCAAGTGCGCGCGCCGCTGGGGCCACCGCATCAAGGGCATCCCCGACGGCATGCAGAAGATCCTGGTGGCGCGCGGCAACTTCCATGGCCGCACCAGCACGATCGTCGGCTTCTCCAGCGAGGTGGAGTACCGCGCGGGCTTCGGCCCCTTCTGCGACGGCTTCCAGCACTTCGACTTCGGCGACATGGCCAGCGTCAAGGCCGCCGCCACGGAGCACACCTGCGCGGTGCTGATCGAGCCGATCCAGGGCGAGGCCGGCGTGATCGTGCCGCCCGCGGGCTTCTTCCAGGAACTGCGCGAGTGGTGCACGCGCAACGACATCCTGCTGATCGACGACGAGGTGCAGGCAGGCCTCGGGCGCACCGGCAAGTGGTTCGCCTTCGAGCACGAGGGCATCCGGCCCGATGCGCTGATCCTCGGCAAGGCGCTCGGCGCGGGCCTGCTGCCGGTGAGCGCCTTCTGCGCCGACGAGCGCGTGATGCAGGTCTTCGTGCCGAACAGCCACGGCTCCACCTTCGGCGGCAACGCGCTGGCGGCCGCCGTGGCGCTGGAGGGCCTGAAGGTGCTGCAGGAGGAGGGCCTGGTGGAGCACTGCGCGGAGAAGGGCGCGTACCTGTTCCAGCGCCTGCGCGAGGTGCAGGCGCAAGTCGCGCCGCTGATCCGCGACGTGCGCGGGCGCGGCCTGTGGATCGGCGTGGACATCGAGCCGTCGTGCACCACCGCGCGCGACCTGGTGGAGCGCCTGGCCGCCAACGGCGTGCTGTCCAAGGAAACGCACGACACCGTGATCCGCTTCGCGCCGCCGCTGACCATCACCTTCGACCTCATGGACCGCGCGGTGGACATCTTCCATCGCGTCGCGCGGGAGAAGCACCAGGAGCTGGGACTGGGGACGCGAGCGGGGTCGGCGAACGGGGTGAAGGCGACGGTTTAGGCGATCCGACAAGCAACAAGCAACAACCAACTTCCGGACGCAGAGGACGCAAAGGGTACGCAGAGGACGCAAAAGAAAACCTTCTAAAGTTTTCTTGGTCTTTTTTGCGTCCTCTGCGTACCCTTCGCGTCCTCTGCGTCCGGCTGTCCGCTTTTCTCCCCCGCTAAACTTGCATCCATGCAACTAGCCGCGGCGCAACTGGCGCAACACCTGCAGAAGGGGCTGCGGCCCCTGTACACGCTGCACGGCGACGAGCCGCTGCTGGTGCAGGAGGCGGCCGATGCCATCCGCGCGGCGGCGCGCGTGCAGGGCTATACGGAACGCACCGTGCACACGGTGGCCGGCGCGCATTTCGACTGGAGCGCGGTGCTCGCCGCGGGCGGGTCGCTGAGCCTGTTCGCCGACAAGCAGATCGTCGAGGTCCGCATTCCCTCCGGCAAGCCGGGCAAGGACGGCGGGGCGGCCCTGCAGCAGATCGCCGAAGGGGCGGCGGGCAACGACAGCACGCTGACGCTCGTCCTGCTGCCCAAGCTCGATTTCCAGACGAAGAAGACGGCGTGGTTCGCCGCCCTGGAGGGCAACGGCGTGGCGATCGAGCTGCCGCCGGTGGAGCGCGGCGCGCTGCCGCAGTGGATCGCGCAGCGCCTGTCGCAGCAGGGCCAGCGCGTGTGCAGCGGCGAGGAAGGCCAGCGCACGCTGCAGTTCTTCGCCGACCGGGTGGAGGGCAACCTGCTGGCCGCCTACCAGGAGATCCAGAAGCTTGCGCTGCTCTATCCGGCCGGCGAGCTGCGCTTCGAACAGGTCGAGACGGCGGTGCTGAACGTCGCGCGCTACGACGTGTTCAAGCTGTCCGAGGCGGTGCTGGCCGGCAATGCGGCGCGCGTGCAGCGCATGCTCGATGGCCTGCAGGCCGAAGGCGAGGCGACGGTGCTGGTGCACTACACGCTGGCGGAGGACATCCGCTCGCTCAAGCGCGTGAAGGACGCGATGGCCGCCGGGCGGCCGCTGCCCATGGCGCTGCGGGAGCAGCGGGTATGGGGCGTGAAGGAAAAGCTGTTCGAGCGTGTGCTGCCGCGCCTGGCGCCGACGGTGCTGGACAACCTGCTGCATTCCGCGCACGTGGTGGACGGGATCGTGAAGGGGCTGAAGGAGCCGGGCTGGCCGACGGAGGGGTGGCAGGCACTGCACCGGCTGGCGATGGACCTGTGCCTGGCGGTTGCTCCCTCCCCCTCCGGGGGAGGCCTCCGGGGCCCCCGATAAAAAGGCCTGCCTTTTTGTCGGGGTGGAGGTGGGGGTGGGGGCGCTCCGGGGCTCGAACCTGAGCGGCGGCTGACCGGGCACCCTCACCCCGGCCCTCTCCCGCAAGCGGGAGAGGGAGAGCCCCCACCCTCACCCTCCCCCGGAGGGGGAGGGAACAAAACCGGATAATCAGGGCCATGAACGCCCTGAACGTCTCCGAGTACATGCACACCCTGGGCCTGCAGGCCCGGCAGGCGTCCGCGCGCATGGCTTCGGCGTCGGCGGCCGAGAAGAGCAACGTGCTGCGGGCCCTGGCCGCGCTGCTGCGCGCCAGCGGCGAAGCCCTGCAGGCGGACAACGCCAGGGACATAGCCCGCGCCACCGCCGCCGGCCTGGCCGCGCCCATGGTGGATCGCCTGAAGCTCACCCCGAAGATCATCGAGACGCTGGCCATCGGCTGCGAGCAGCTGGCCACCATGCCGGACATCATCGGCGAGGTGATCGGCATGAAGCAGCAGCCCAGCGGCATCCGCGTCGGCCAGATGCGCGTGCCGATCGGCGTGTTCGGCATGATCTTCGAGAGCCGCCCCAACGTCACGATCGAGGCGGCAAGCCTGTCGATCAAGAGCGGCAACGCCTGCATCCTGCGCGGCGGCTCGGAGGCGATCGAGTCGAACAAGGCGCTCGCCCGCTTGGTGCAGCAGGCGCTGGCCGAGGGAGGGCTGCCCGCCGACGCCGTGCAACTGGTGCAGACCACCGACCGCGAGGCGGTGGGCCGCCTGATCGCCATGCCCGAATCGGTGGACGTGATCATCCCGCGCGGCGGCAAGAGCCTGATCGAGCGCATTTCCCGCGAGGCCAAGGTGCCCGTGATCAAGCACCTGGATGGCAACTGCCACACCTACGTCGACGATCCCTGCGACCTCGAACTGGCCGTCAAGGTCACCGACAACGCCAAGACCCAGAAGTACAGCCCCTGCAACGCCAGCGAGGGCCTGCTCGTGGCGCACGGCGTGGCGCGCGCATTCCTGCCGAAGATCGGCGCGGTGTTCGCGGCCAAGGGCGTGGAGATGCGCTGCGACGCCGAAGCGAAAGCGATCCTGCGGCAGGTGCCGGGCGCCGACGTGCAGGACGCGACCGAGCAGGACTGGTCCGAGGAATACCTGGCGCCCATCATCAGCGTGAAGGTGGTCGACGGCATCGACGAGGCCATCGCCCACATCAACCGCTATTCCTCGCACCACACCGACGCGATCCTCACGCGCGACCACGTGCACGCGCAGCGTTTCCTGCGCGAGGTGGATTCGGCCAGCGTGATGGTCAACACCAGCACGCGCTTCGCCGACGGCTTCGAATACGGCCTGGGGGCGGAGATCGGCATCAGCACGGACAAGTTCCATGCGCGCGGGCCGGTCGGCCTCGAGGGCCTCACGTCCCTGAAGTGGATCGTGCTGGGCAACGGCGAAGTGCGCGGCTGAGCCAGCCTCTTGCAACCGCCGCGGTTGCCCTCAGCTCCTAGAATCCCGGGGTTGGGCGTCCGCCCAGAGCCACAGAAGAACGAGGCCCAGGCCGCATGGTTCCGCATCTCATCACGGCCCTCACCGGCCCGATCAACGAGCTCGAGCAGCGCATCCTCGAGTCCATGCCGGCGGTGGAACGCTGGTTCCGCCTCGAATGGATGGAACACACGCCGCCCTTCTACTGCTCGGTGGACATCCGCAACGCCGGCTTCAAGCTGGCGCCCGTCGACACCAATCTCTACCCGGGCGGCTGGAACAACCTCACGCCCGAGATGCTGCCGCTGGCCGTGCAGGCGGCCATGGCCGCGGTGGAGAAGATCTGCCCCGAAGCCAAGAACCTCCTGATCATCCCGGAGAACGGCAAGCGCGGCAGCTCCTACCTGAGCAACATCGCGCAGCTGCAGCGGATCTTCCGCATGGCCGGCCTGAACGTGCGGGTGGGTTCGATCGACCCCGACATCAAGAAGCCGACCACGATCCAGCTGCCGCACGACGATCCGGTCACGCTCGAACCGGTGGTGCGCACCAAGCGGCGCCTGGGCCTGAAGAACTTCGACCCCTGCACCATCCTGCTGAACAACGACCTCACGGCCGGCGCCCCCGGGATCCTGGAAGACCTGCACGAGCAGTACCTGCTGCCGCCGCTGCACGCGGGCTGGTCGGTGCGGCGCAAGAGCCGCCATTTCCAGAGCTACGAGGACGTCGCCAAGCGCTTCGGCAAGATGCTGGGCATCGACCCCTGGCTGGTCAACCCGCTGTTCAACCGCTGCGGCGAGCTGGAATTCGGCAAGGAAGAGGGCATGGAGTGCCTGCGCACCAACGTCGATGCGCTCATGGCCAAGGTGCGCAAGAAGTACAAGGAATACGGCATCAACGAGAAGCCGTTCGTGATCGTGAAGGCGGACTACGGCAGCGAGGGCATGGGCATCATGACCGTGCGCGACGTCAAGGACCTCGAGCGCCTGCGGGAGATCCCCAGGAACAAGCGGCCGGTCGTCAAGGGCGGCAAGGCCATCACCGACGTGATCATCCAGGAAGGGGTGCTCACCGCCGAGCGCATCAACGAGGCCGTGGCCGAGCCGGTGGTCTACATGATGGACCGCTACGTGGTGGGCGGCTTCTACCGCGTCCATCCCGAGCGCGCCATCGACGAGAACCTCAACGCCCCGGGCGCCACCTTCGTCCCGCTGGCTTTTGCGGAGAGTACGCGCTTACCTCAGCCCGGACAGAAGCCGGGCGCGAGCGCACCGAACCGGTTCTACATGTACGGCGTGATCGGCCGCCTGGCGATGCTCGCCGCGAGCTACGAACTGGAAGCCACGGATCCGGACGCCGAAACCTATGACTGACTGACAGCCGCCGCGAGCCCGAGTTGTTGCATGGCAACATTCACCCAACCGGTATCGGGCTCGGGCGCACAATAGCGGTCCCAAGTTCAAGACCCTGCCGGATCCCTACTGTCCGGGACGGGGCTGTTCGTGCAGAACTCGAAATCCTCCCTTGCGGCGCTCACGCTCGGCGCCATCGGTGTCGTCTACGGTGACATCGGCACCAGCGTGCTCTATGCCGTCAAGGAAGTCTTCGGCGGGCACCACGTGCCGTTCACGCCGGCGAACGTCTACGGCGTGCTGTCCATCTTCTTCTGGACGCTGACCGTCATCGTCTCGATCAAGTACGTCGTCCTGGTGCTGCGGGCCGACAACAACGGCGAGGGCGGCCTGATCGCCATGCTGGCGCTGGCCTCGCAGGCGGTGAAGGACAGGCCGCAGCTGCGCCACCGCCTGCTGATCATCGGCATCTTCGGCACCTCGCTGTTCTATGGCGACGGGGTGATCACGCCCGCGATCTCGGTGCTGTCGGCCGTCGAGGGCCTTGAGGTCGTCTCGCCGCGCTTCAAGGAATACGTGATCCCGCTCACGCTGGTGATCCTGCTGATGCTGTTCGCCGTGCAGAAGCGCGGCACCAGCGGCATCGGCAAGTTCTTCGGCCCGATCACGCTGGTGTGGTTCATGACGATCGCGGTGCTGGGCGTCTCGCACATCCTGCGCCACCCGGAGATCCTGAAGGCGCTCTGGCCGGGCTATGCCCTGTCCTTCATGTGGCACCAGCCGGGCACCACCTTCATCATCCTGGGCGCGGTCGTGCTGTGCGTGACGGGCGCCGAGGCGCTCTACGCGGACCTCGGCCACTTCGGCAAGAAGCCGATCCGGCTGGCCTGGTTCACCGCCGTGATGCCGGCGCTCACGCTCAACTACTTCGGACAGGGCGCGCTGCTGCTGGCGAACCCTGAGGCGGTCAAGAACCCTTTCTACCTGATGGCCCCGGAATGGGCGCTGCTGCCCCTGGTGCTGCTGGCGACGATGGCGACGGTGATCGCGTCGCAGGCCCTCATCACGGGAGCCTTCAGCGTGACCAAGCAGGTGGTGCAGCTGGGCTACCTGCCGCGCCTGAACGTGCAGCACACCAGCGTGCGCGATACCGGCCAGATCTACGTGCCGGCGGTGAACTGGGGCCTGTTCGTCGCGATCGTCGTGGCCGTCGTGATGTTCCGCTCCTCCAGCGCGCTGGCCTCGGCCTACGGCATCGCCGTCACGCTGGACATGCTGATCACGACCACCCTCACCTTCTTCGTGATCCGCTACGGCTGGCACTATCCGCTGCCGCTGTGCATCGCCGCCACCGGCTCGTTCTTCGTGGTGGACCTGGCCTTCTTCAGCTCCAACATGCTCAAGCTTCTCGAGGGCGGCTGGTTTCCGCTGTTGATCGGCGGCTGCATCTTCACGCTGATGACCACGTGGAAGCGCGGCCGCAACATCCTGAACGAGAAGCTCAAGACCGACGCGATCGACCTCCAGAGCTTCCTGGAATCGGTTTTCTCGCAGCCGCCGGTGCGCGTGCCCGGCACCGCCGTGTTCCTGACCGCGGAGCCCGGCACGGTGCCGAACGCGATGCTGCACAACCTCAAGCACAACAAGGTGCTGCACAACCACAACCTGTTCGTGACGGTGCGCAACCACGAGGTGCCGTGGATCGGCCTGGACCGCCGCGCCGAGATCGAGCCGCTGGGGCACGACTGCTGGCAGGTGACGCTGCACTACGGCTTCAAGAACGACCCGGACGTGCCGCGCGCGCTGGACCAGATCCGCAACCGGGGCTGCGAGCTGGATCCCATGACCACCAGCTACTTCCTCTCGCGCGACAACGTGGTGCCCACCATCGGCGGCGGCATGGCGCGCTGGCGCGAGAAGCTGTTCGCGCAGATGCACCACAACGCCAGCGCCGCGGCGGACTTCCTGAACCTGCCGAACAACTCGGTCGTCGAACTGGGATCCAAGGTCGAAATCTGAGGGTTTCCGTTTTGTGCCAAAGTCAGGTGCAATGAACATCCTCTTCGTCGCCGACCCGCTCGAGGTCTTCAGGATCTACAAGGACACGACCTTCTCGATGATGCGCGAGGCGCAGCGGCGCGGCCACCGCATCGCCGCCTGCGAGCCCCGCCACCTGACCTGGCGCTCCGGCGACCTGGTGCACGCGGAAATCCGCGAGATCACGCTCACCGGCGCGGAAGAAGAGTGGTTCCAGGTGCGCCACACCAGCGTGCGGCCGCTGAAGGACTTCGACGCGGTGATCATGCGCAAGGACCCGCCGTTCGACAGCGAGTATTTCTATGCCACCCACCTGCTGGAGCAGGCGCAGCGCGAGGGCGCCAAGGTGTTCAACCGGCCTGCGGCCCTGCGGGACCACCCGGAGAAGCTGGCGATCATGGAGTTTCCGCAGTTCGTCAGCCCCACGCTGGTCACGCGGTCGGCCGACGAGGTGCGGCGCTTCCACGAGGAGCACGGCGAGATCATCTTGAAGCCCCTGGACGGCATGGGCGGGATGGGCATCTTCCGCGTCGGTCCCGAGGGGCTGAACCTGGGCTCGATCATCGAGACCCTGAACCAGCATGGCGCGACCACGATCATGGTGCAGCGTTTCGTGCCGGAGATCACGCAGGGCGACAAGCGCGTGCTGGTGATCGGCGGGCAGGTGGTGCCGTATTGCCTGGCGCGCATCCCGCAGGGCAGCGAGATCCGCGGCAACCTGGCGGCCGGCGGCAAGGGCGTGGCGCAGCCGATCTCCGACCGTGACCGCGACATCGCCGAGACGATCGGCCCGCTGCTCAACGAACGGGGCCTGCTGCTGATCGGCCTGGACGTGATCGGCGACTGCCTCACCGAAATCAACGTCACCTCCCCGACCTGCTTCCAGGAAATCACGCAGCAGACCGGCTTCGACGTGCCGGCGATGTTCGTCGATGCGCTGGAGGAGGCCGTGGATCGGGATCGGACGGTGCTGTAGGAACTGCAGAAACCAGATACCGGACGCAGAGGACGCAAAGGGTACGCAGAGGACGCAGAAAAATCCTTTAAAGG
>NZ_JBBKTQ010000041.1:0-34870 GCF_037890035.1 Ramlibacter sp. AN1133 | reverse complement strand
TGTCGGGACGCCCCCGGAAAGCAAGAGAGGGCGCTACACGCGCCCCCTCTGGATCCCCGCCTTCGCGGGGATGACGGTGCCCCCCACCTACGCAGGGGACGACCGCAAGTTACTGCACCGCAATCTGCCGCGCCGTCACGACCGGCTTCTTCTTGCCGACCGTCAGCGTCAGCACGCCGTTTTCCAGCTTGGCGCTCGTCGCTTCGGTGTCGATCTCGGCCGGGAACTCGTAGGCCGCCTTGTACTGGCGCGGGGCGCCTTCCACGGTCTTGACGCTCACGACGGTGCCGTCGACGTCGATGGCGATCTGCTCGCGCGTCACGCCGGGCACGTCGAGCGACAGCGTCCAGGCGTCGTCGGTCTGTTCCACCTTGGCGCCACGGGCGACGGGCTGGAACACGGAGTCGGTGAGGAAGCGCTCGAAGCTGCGGTCGAAGGCGCGATGGGTGCGAAGGGCCGGGGCGAACAACATGATCGATACTCCTGTGGGTGATGGCTTCGGGGCGCGGCGCCGTCCCCGGTGCCTGTCCCTTAAACTTTGCGGCTCTCGCATCCGATCGCCGTCTGGTCCCCATCTGCGCACCAGCCACGGCATTTCAAGAGATTTCCAGGCATGAAAATTCTTCGGCGCACGGTCTTGAAAACGGCCGCCGCAGCTGCATTTCTCCCCGCTTGCGCCCGCGCGCAGGGCCCCGCACCCGTCAAGCTCGCGATGATCGAGGGCCTCTCGGGCGCCAACGCGAACGGCGGGGAGGCGGTGTTCCGCAACCTCGCGTGGGCTGTGGAACGCGTCAACCAGCGCGGCGGCGTGCGCACCCGCGCGGGCGCCCGGCCGCTGCAGCTCGATCGCTACGACAGCAAGGGCCAGATCGAGGAGGCGCTCTCCGCCCTGCGCTCGGCCATCGACGACGGCGCCCGCGTCATCCTGCAAGGGAATTCCTCGGCCGTCGCCGCCGCGCTGATCGAGGCGGTGAACAAGCACAACGAGCGAGAGCCGGAGCGCCGCGTGGTGTTCCTCAATTACTCCGCCGTCGACCCGATCCTCACCAACGAGAAGTGCAGCTTCTGGCACTTCCGCTTCGACGCCCATGCCGACATGCGCATGGCGGCGCTGATGTCGGTGCTGCGCGAGGACCGCGCAGTGCGCTCGGTCTACCTGCTCAATCCCGACTACAGCTTCGGCCAGGCGGTGCAGCGCGAGGCACGCCGCCAGCTCGCCGCGCAGCGCCCCGACGTGCAGGTGGTGGGCGAGGAACTGCACCCGCTGCTGCGCATCAAGGATTTCGCCCCCTACGCGACCAAGATCAAGGCGAGCGGCGCCGACGCCGTGATCACGGGCAACTTCTCCAACGACCTGACGCTGCTGGTGAAGGCGGCGCGCGAGATCGGCTTCGAGGGCCGCTTCTACACCTTCTACGGCAATGCGCTGGGTGCGCCGGCGGCGATCGGCGAAGCCGGCGTGGGCAAGGTGCTGGCGGTGGCCGAGTGGCTGCCCAACCTGCCCACGCGCGACAGCGAGGCCTTCTACCAGTCGTTCCGCCAGCGCTTTCCGCGGCCGGCCGACGACTACGTGCACATGCGCATGCAGATGGTGGTCGAGGCGCTGGCGCAGGCGATCGAGCGCGCCGGCACCGTCGACGCGGTGCCGCTGGCGCTCGCGCTGGAGCAGGTGCAGGTGAACTTCGCCGGCCAGACGGGCCGCATGCGCGCTGGGGACCACCAGTTCCAGCAGCCGCTGGTGGTGGGGCTGATGGACCGCCAGGGCACGCCGGGCGTGCGCTTCGATGTCGAGGGCTCGGGCTACGGCTTCCGCACGGTGCGCGTCCTCGCCCCGGCCCAGGCGGAATTGCCCCACGCCTGCAGGATGGTCCGCCCGGCCTGAGAATCCCGTCATGCGCGATACCGTCCTGAATCTCGAGGAATCCAAGATCCGTGAAGTGGCCAACGCCGGCATGGGGCGCGGCGACGTGCTGCCGTTCTGGTTCGGCGAGAGCGACGAGCCGACGCCGGAGTTCATCCGCGAGGCGGCGATCGCGTCGCTGCGCGCGGGCGAGACCTTCTACGCCCACAATCTGGGCCTGCCGGAGCTGCGCCAGGCGATCTCCGCCTACGGCTCGAAGCTGCACGGACCGATCGCCACGGACCGCATCGCGGTCACGTCCGGCGGCGTGAACGCGCTGATGCTCGCCTGCCAAGCCGTGGTGGATGCCGGCGACGAGGTGGTGGTGGTCACGCCCGTGTGGCCCAACCTGCCGGCGCAGGCGCGGATCATGGGCGCCAGGCTCAAGCCCGTGCCGCTGGTGCCGAAGGAGGGCGCCTGGACACTCGACCTGCAGCGCCTGCTGGACGCGATCACGCCGTCCACGCGCCTGCTGATCGTCAACGCACCGAACAATCCGACCGGCTGGACGCTGTCGCGCGCCGAGCAGGAGGCGATCCTGGCGCACTGCCGCCGCACCGGCACCTGGATCCTGGCCGACGAGGTGTACGAGCGGCTGTATTTCGAGCCCACGCCGAATGCCTGCGCGCCGAGCTTCCTCGACGTGGCGCAGCCGGAGGACAGGCTCGTGATCGCGCACAGCTTCTCCAAGAGCTTCCTCATGACCGGCTGGCGCCTCGGCTGGCTGGTGATGCCGCCGAACATGACGCACCACATGGGCAAGCTGATCGAGTTCAACACCTCCTGCGCCAGCGTCTTCACGCAGCGGGCGGCGGTTCAGGCCATGCAGCGCACCGACGAGGTGACGCCGCGGGTGGTGGCGCACCTGAAGACCTGCCGCGACACGCTGGTGCCGCTGCTGCAGGGCCTGCCCGGGGTGGAACTGAGTCCGGCCAAGGGCGGCATGTACGCCTTCTTCAAGCTGGACGGGTTCGACGATTCGCTGGCCCTGGCCAAGCGGCTGGTGGCAGAGGCGGGAATCGGGCTGGCGCCAGGGAATGCCTTCGCGCCCGAGGCGCAGGGGTGGCTGAGGTGGTGCTTCGCCTCGAAGGACGTGGCACGGTTGAGGCAGGGCGTGGACCGGCTGGCGACCTGGCTGGCGCGTTGACGCTATAATCCCCCGGTTCTGCTTCTCGCAGAGCGCACGTACGGCCGCACATTCCAGCAGGCCGCACGCAAGTCAACAACTTTCAAAGGAATCACGATGACCGCCATCAACAAGGCAGAAATCGTCGCCGCCAATGCGCGCGGCACGAACGACACCGGCAGCCCGGAAGTGCAAGTCGCGCTTCTCACGGCCCGCATCAACGAGCTCACCCCGCACTTCAAGACGCACGCCAAGGACCACCATGGCCGTCGCGGCCTGCTGCAGCTGGTGAACCGCCGCAAGCGCCTCCTGGCCTACCTGAAGGACAAGGACGCCCCGCGCTACACGGCCCTGATCAGCAAGCTGGGCCTGCGCAAGTAAGCAGTCCCCGCTGAACGGACGCCTGAGACGGTTCGCGTAACTGGCTCAGGCGTTTTTCACTTCGGAGCGGCCGCGACCGGATACGCGCTGTGTCATTCCTCGGGGGCTTGGGTCCCCGAGCCCCCGAGGAATGGCATCGTGTTCGGCCCCACGCCCCTCCGACCCATCGAGAGAAAAGAGGACACGCCATGAGCATCTTCAACAAGGTCACCAAGTCGTTCCAGTGGGGCAACCACACCGTCACGCTGGAAACGGGCGAGATCGCCCGCCAGGCCGGCGGCGCCGTGCTGGTCAACATCGAGGACACCGTGGTGCTGGCCACCGTGGTCGCCTCCAAGACCGCCAAGCCCGGGCAGGACTTCTTCCCCCTGACCGTCGACTACATCGAGAAGACGTACGCCGCCGGCAAGATCCCCGGCAGCTTCTTCAAGCGTGAAGCCAAGCCCTCGGAACTCGAGACGCTCACTTCGCGCCTGATCGACCGCCCGATCCGTCCGCTGTTCCCCGAAGGCTTCTACAACGAAGTCCACGTGGTGATCCACACCGTCTCGCTGAACCCCGAAGTCGATGCCGACATCGCCGCGATGATCGGCGTGTCCGCCGCGCTGTCGATCTCCGGCATCCCGTTCAACGGCCCGATCGGCGCCGCCCGCGTGGGCTACGTCAACGGCGAGTACGTGCTGAACCCCGGCCCGACGGCCCGCAAGATGTCCGACCTCGACCTGGTGGTCGCCGGCACCGAGGCCGCCGTGCTGATGGTGGAGTCCGAAGCGCAGCAGCTGTCCGAGGAAGTGATGCTGGGCGCCGTGGTGTTCGGCCACGAGCAGGGCAAGATCGCGATCAACGCGATCCACGAGCTGGTGCGCGAAGCCGGCAAGCCGGTGTGGGACTGGCAGGCGCCGGCCCGCGACGAGTCCTTCGAGTCCAAGGTCCGCGCGGTGGCCGAGGAGAAGATCCGCGCCGCCTACCAGATCCGCTCCAAGCAGGCCCGCACCCAGGCCCTGCGCGACGCCGCCGCCTCGGTGGAAGCCGACCTCACCGCCCAGGGCATCGCCTTCGACCCGGTGAAGGTCGAGAACCTGACCTTCGAGATCGAGTCGCGCATCGTGCGCAGCCAGATCCTCTCCGGCGAGCCGCGCATCGACGGCCGCGACACCCGCACCGTGCGCCCGATCGAGATCCGCACCGGCGTGCTGCCCCGCACCCACGGCTCGGCCCTCTTCACGCGCGGCGAGACGCAGGCGCTGGTCGTCGCCACGCTGGGCACCGAGCAGGACGCGCAGCGCATCGACGCGCTGGCCGGCGAGTTCCAGGACCGCTTCCTGTTCCACTACAACATGCCTCCCTTCGCCACCGGCGAGACGGGCCGCATGGGCTCCACCAAGCGCCGCGAAGTCGGCCATGGAAGGCTGGCGAAGCGGGCGCTGATCCCGGTGCTGCCCTCCAAGGAGGAGTTCCCCTACGTGATGCGCGTGGTCTCCGAGATCACCGAATCCAACGGTTCGTCCTCGATGGCCTCCGTGTGCGGCGGCTGCCTGTCGCTGATGGACGCCGGCGTGCCGCTGAAGGCGCACGTGGCCGGCATCGCCATGGGCCTGATCAAGGAAGGCAACCGCTTCGCGGTGCTGACCGACATCCTGGGCGACGAGGACCACCTCGGCGACATGGACTTCAAGGTGGCCGGCACGGTCAACGGCGTGACCGCCCTGCAGATGGACATCAAGATCCAGGGCATCACCAAGGAGATCATGCAGGTCGCGCTGGCGCAGGCCAAGGAAGCGCGCATGCACATCCTGGGCAAGATGCAGGAAGCGCTGGGCACCGCCAAGTCGGACGTGTCCACCTGGGCGCCGCGCCTGTACACGATGAAGATCAACCCCGAGAAGATCCGCGACGTGATCGGCAAGGGCGGCTCCGTGATTCGCGCGCTGACCGAGGAGACCGGCACGCAGATCGACATCGCGGAAGACGGCACCATCACCATCGCCTCCACCGACGCCGGCAAGGCCGAAGAGGCGAAGAAGCGCATCGAGCAGATCACCGCCGAAGTCGAAGTCGGCAAGGTCTACGAAGGCCCGATCACCAAGATCCTGGACTTCGGCGCGCTGGTCAACCTGCTGCCCGGCAAGGACGGCCTGCTGCACATCAGCCAGATCGCGCACGAGCGCGTGGAGCGGGTCACCGACTACCTGACGGAGGGCCAGGTCGTGCGCGTGAAGGTGCTCGAGACGGACGACAAGGGCCGCGTGAAGCTGTCCATGAAGGCGCTGGCCGACCGTCCGGAAGGCATGGAAGACCGCCCGCGCGAGCCGCGTGGCGATCGTGGTGATCGCGGCGACCGTGGCCCGCGCGGCGAAGGCCGGGGCGACTATCGCGGTGGCGACCGTGGTGACCGCGGCGACCGGGGCGACCGTGCCCCGCGCGAATCGCGTGAATCCCGTGAGCCGCGCGAGCCGCGCACCGAGCCGCAGCAGGAGTCCGGCGGCAACACGCCCGAGGGCGGCAGCCAGCAGTAAGGCGGCTGCCATGAAGGCCATCGAGATCACGCAATATGGCGCGCCGGAAGTCCTGCGCGCCGGGGAGCGCCCCGACCCCGTCGCGGGCGCCGGGGAACTGCTGATCCGCGTCACGGCGAGCGGCGTGAACCGCCCCGACGTGCTCCAGCGCACCGGCAACTACCCGGTGCCGCCGGGCGCATCGGACATCCCCGGCCTCGAGGTCGCGGGCACGATCGTCTCCGGCGACGCGCAGGCGATGAAGGAAGCGGGCCTGAAGGCCGGTGACCGCGTCTGCGCGCTGGTGGCCGGCGGCGGCTACGCGCAGCTGTGCGTGGCCCCGGTGGGCCAGTGCCTGCCGGTGCCCAAGGGCCTGTCCGACATCGAGGCGGCCTCGCTGCCCGAGACCTTCTTCACCGTCTGGAGCAACGTGTTCGACCGTGGCCGGCTGCAGCCGGGCGAATCGTTCATGGTCCAGGGCGGCACCAGCGGCATCGGCGTCACCGCGATCCAGCTGGCCAAGGCCATGGGCGCCGGCAAGGTGATCGCCACCGCCGGCTCCGACGACAAGTGCAAGGCCTGCGTCGATCTTGGCGCGGACCATGCCATCAACTACAAGACGCAGGACTTCGCCGAAGAAGCGAAGAAGCTCACCGACGGCAAGGGCGTGGACGTGATCCTCGACATGGTCGCGGGCGGCTACATCGACCGTGAAGTCAAGTGCGTGAACGAGGACGGCCGCATCGTGATCATCGCGGTGCAGGGCGGCACCAAGAGCGAGTTCAACGCGGGCCTGGTGCTGCGGCGCCGGATCACGATCACGGGCTCCACGCTGCGTCCGCGCCCGGTTGCGTTCAAGGCCGCCATCGCGCAGTCGCTGGCGAAGAACGTCTGGCCGCTGATCGAGGCCGGCAGGATCAAGCCGGTGATCCACAGCACCTTCCCGGCGGCGGAGGCGGCGAAGGCCCACGCCCTGATGGAATCCAACCAGCACGTCGGCAAGATCGTCCTGACCTGGTGAAGCGAACATGAAGAAGAAACTGATTGCCGGCAACTGGAAGATGAACGGCAACCTGGAGGCCAACGACGCGCTGGTGCGCGCGCTGGTGGCGGGGATGAAGGACGCGCCGTGCGACGTCGCCGTCTGCGTGCCGGCGCCGTATCTCGCGCAGGTGCAGATGCTGCGCCACGGCGCGAAGCTGGAACTGGGCGCGCAGGACGTCTCGCAGCACGCCAGCGGCGCCTACACCGGCGAGGTGTCGGCCGCCATGCTGCGCGAGTTCGGCGTGCGTTACGCGATCGTCGGCCACTCGGAGCGCCGCCAGTACCACGGCGAAAGCGATGCGCTGGTGGCGGAGAAGGCGAAGGCCGCGCTGGCGCAAGGCATCACGCCGATCGTCTGCGTCGGCGAGACGCTGGCCGAGCGCGAGGCCGGCCGCACCGAGGAAGTCGTCAAGCGCCAGATGGCCGCCGTGGTCCACGTCAACGGCCATTGCATCAGCGAGATCGTGGTCGCCTACGAGCCCGTCTGGGCCATCGGCACCGGCAAGACGGCGACGCCCGAGCAGGCGCAGCAGGTGCATGCGCTGCTGCGCACGCAGCTCGCCGCCGCCACGCCGCAGGCCGAGCGCGTGCACATCCTCTACGGCGGCAGCATGAACGCGGCCAACGCGGCCAGCCTGCTGGCGCAGCCGGACATCGACGGCGGCCTCATCGGCGGAGCATCGCTCAAGGCGCCCGATTTCCTTCAGATCATTGCCGCGGCCCGCGCCTCGAACGCGCCCGCGTGACCACAACAACGGAGTATTTGGAATGAACGTCTTGTTGACCATCGTGCTGGCCCTGCAGATGCTGACGGCCCTCGGCATGATCGGCCTCATCCTGCTGCAGCATGGCAAGGGCGCGGACATGGGCGCGGCCTTCGGCAGCGGCGCCTCGGGCAGCCTGTTCGGCGCCAGCGGCAGCGCGAACTTCCTCTCGCGCACCACCGCCGTCCTGGCGGCGGTCTTCTTCGCCTGCACCCTGGTGCTGGCTTATTTCAGCCACAGCGTGAAGCCGGTGGCGAGCACCGGCAGCGTGCTGGAGCGCACGGCCCCCGCGGCGGCCCCCGCAGCTTCGGCCCCCGCGCCGGCCAGCCAGATCCCGAGCGGCGGCACGCCCGTTCCGGCGCAGCAGGGTCCCGCGACGACCGCACCGGCCGCCCCCGCCTCCGGCGCGGCCCAGATCCCGACCAAGTGATCTAGGTCAAGCAAGGGCCACTGTCGCTTCACCCCGGCAGTGGCGACTCCGATTGCGAGTACACTTGGTGGTTGTCCGGATAGGCGAAGTGCTCCAATGGAGCGCACTCCTCGGAAGCCTTGCGGACAAGTAGTTTCAGCCGACGTGGTGAAATTGGTAGACACGCTATCTTGAGGGGGTAGTGGCGAAAGCTGTGCGAGTTCGAGTCTCGCCGTCGGCACCAACATAAGAGCCTGCCGGGCACGCACCCGGCGGCGCACAAAGCGCGGACCTTGCCGAAGATGAACCTCGACCAGTACCTCCCTGTCCTCTTGTTCATCCTTGTCGGCGCAGGTGTCGGCATCGCTCCCCAGGCCATGGGCTGGCTGTTCGCCAAGGGCATGGGCGTGCAGCGCCCCGACGCCGCCAAGAACGCTCCCTACGAATGCGGCTTCGAAGCCTTCGAGGACGCGCGCATGAAGTTCGACGTGCGCTACTACCTCGTGGCGATCCTGTTCATCCTGTTCGACCTCGAGATCGCCTTCCTCTTCCCGTGGGCGGTGGCGCTCAAGGAAATCGGCCCCGTGGGCTTCTGGGCCATGATGATTTTCCTGGCCATCCTGGTCGTGGGTTTCGTCTACGAATGGAAGAAGGGTGCGCTCGACTGGGATTGACCCCATCGCATCCGCCTCCCGCTTCCTATTCACGAGAGAGTTTTATGGCAAACCAGGGCATTCTTGAAAAAGGTGTCGTGACCACGACCGTGGACACGGTCATCAACTGGGCGAAGACCGGCTCGCTGTGGCCGATGACCTTCGGCCTGGCCTGCTGCGCGGTGGAGATGATGCACGCCGGTGCCGCGCGCTACGACATCGACCGCTTCGGCATGCTGTTCCGCCCCAGCCCGCGCCAGTCCGACCTGATGATCGTGGCCGGCACGCTGTGCAACAAGATGGCCCCGGCGCTGCGCCGCGTGTACGACCAGATGGCGGAGCCGCGCTGGGTGATCTCCATGGGCACCTGCGCCAACGGCGGCGGCTACTACCACTACAGCTACTCGGTGGTGCGCGGCTGCGACCGCGTGGTGCCGGTGGACGTGTACGTGCCCGGCTGCCCGCCGACGGCCGAGGCCCTGCTGTACGGAATCATCCAGCTGCAGCAGAAGATCCGCCGCACGCAGACCATCGCCCGCGCCTGAAGGAAGACACCAGATGATCCCGGCCCCCGTGAGCCCCGCGCCCGAAGCCGTGCGCGACACCGTCGCTGCCGCCCTGGGCGAACGGGCCCGGAGCGTCACGCTCCAGCTCGGTGAAGTCACCGCCATCGTCGCCGCCCGCGACTACCACGAGGCCGCGCGCATCCTGCGAGATACCCCGGGCTGCCAGTTCGAGCAGCTGATGGACCTGTGCGGCGTCGACTATTCCGAGTACGGCATGGGTACCTGGGAGGGCGCGCGCTTCGGCGTCACCTCGCACCTGCTGTCGGTGAGCCTGAACCAGCGCGTGCGCCTGCGCGTGTTCTGCCCCGACGACGACCTGCCGGTGGTGGACTCCGTCACGGATCTCTGGAGCGCGGCCAACTGGTTCGAGCGCGAGGCCTTCGACCTGTTCGGCATCGTGTTCGAGGGCCACTCGGACCTGCGCCGCATCCTCACGGACTACGGCTTCATCGGCCATCCCTTCCGCAAGGACTTCCCGGTCTCCGGCCACGTCGAGATGCGCTACGACCCCGAGAAGAAGCGCGTGGTCTACCAGCCCGTCACGATCGAGCCGCGCGAGATCACGCCGCGGATCATCCGGGAAGACAAGTACGGGGAGCTGCAGTGATGAATACCCATACCGGACGCAGAGGACGCCAAGGGTACGCAGAGGACGCAAAGGGAACATCCTTGAAAGGTCTTCTTTGCGTCCTCTGCGTATCTTTCGCGTCCTCTGCGTCCGGCAGTTCTGGCTGTTAAGACATGGCTGAAATCAAGAACTACACCCTGAACTTCGGCCCGCAGCATCCGGCCGCGCACGGCGTGCTGCGGCTGGTGCTGGAGCTCGATGGCGAAGTGATCCAGCGCGCCGACCCGCACATCGGGCTGCTGCACCGCGCCACCGAGAAGCTGGCCGAGACCAAGACGTACATCCAGGCGCTGCCCTACATGGACCGCCTCGACTACATGTCGATGATGTGCAACGAGCATGCGTACTGCCTGGCCGTCGAGAAGCTGCTCGGCGTCGACGTGCCGATCCGCGCGCAGTACATCCGCGTCATGTTCTCCGAGATCACGCGCTTGCTGAACCACCTGCTGTGGCTCGGCGCGCACGGCCTCGACTGCGGCGCGATGAACATCCTGATCTACTGCTTCCGCGAGCGGGAAGACCTGTTCGACATGTACGAGGCGGTGTCGGGCGCGCGCATGCACGCGGCCTACTTCCGTCCGGGCGGCGTGTACCGCGACCTGCCGGACACGATGCCGCAGTACAAGGCCAGCAAGGTCCGCAACCAGCGCGACGTCGACCGCCTGAACGACACCCGCAGCGGCACGCTGCTGGACTTCGTCGAGGACTTCACGAAGCGCTTCCCGGCCTACGTCGACGAGTACGAGACGCTGCTGACCGAGAACCGGATCTGGAAGCAGCGCACGGTGGGCATCGGCGTGGTCACGCCCGAGCGCGCGCTGAACCTCGGCTTCGCCGGCCCCATGCTGCGCGGCTCCGGCATCCCGTGGGACCTGCGCAAGTCGCAGCCCTACGAGGTGTACGACCGGATGGACTTCGACATCCCCGTCGGCCGCACCGGCGACTGCTACGACCGCTACCTGGTGCGCGTGCAGGAGCTGCGCGAGTCCAACCGGATCATCCGGCAGTGCGTGGACTGGCTCAAGGCCAACCCCGGCCCGGTCATCACGGACAACCACAAGGTGGCGCCGCCGGACCGCGAATCCATGAAGTCCAACATGGAGGAGCTGATCCACCACTTCAAGCTGTTCTCCGAAGGCTTCAAGGTGCCGGAAGGCGAGGCCTATGCCGCGGTGGAACACCCCAAGGGCGAGTTCGGCATCTACATCGTGAGCGACGGTGCCAACAAGCCTTACCGCCTGAAGATCCGGCCGCCGGGCTTCCCGCACCTGGCCGCCCTCGACGAGATGGGCAAGGGCCACATGATCGCCGACGCCGTGGCGATCATCGGCACGATGGACATCGTGTTCGGAGATATCGACAGATGATGAACGAGAACACCCGTGCGCGCTTCGACCGCGAAGTCGCCAAGTACCCGGTCGACCAGAAGCAGTCCGCCGTGATGGCCTGCCTGGCCATCGTGCAGCAGGAACAGGGCTTCGTCAGCAAGGAAGCGGAGAACGAGGTTGCCGAGTACCTGGGCATGCCGCCGATCGCGGTGCACGAGGTCACGACGTTCTACAACATGTACAACCAGCACAAGGTTGGCAAGTACAAGCTGAACGTCTGCACCAACCTGCCGTGCCAGCTGCGCGATGGCCTCAAGGCCCTGCAGCACCTGGAGATGCGCCTGGGCGTCGAGATGGGCGAGACCACGCCCGACGGCCTGTTCACGATCCAGCAGAGCGAATGCCTGGGCGCCTGCGCCGACTCGCCGGTGATGCTGGTGAACGACCGCACGATGTGCAGCTTCATGACCGCCGACAAGCTGGACCAGCTGATCGACGGGCTGAAGAAGGCCGAGGGCGTGGCGAGCGCCGCACGGCCGCCCGAAGGCGCTCATCCCGCAGTGCGTAGCACGGAGGGATCGTGATGCACTCCCAGCAAGTCCTGCAGCAGTTCATGGCGACGGGTGTCCAGACCTGTTTCCACAACCGCCACATCGATCCGCAGATCTACAAGGACCTGGACGGAACCAACTGGCGCCTGAAGGACTACGAGGCGCGCGACGGCTACAAGGCGCTGCGCAAGATCCTGAGCGAAGGCCTCACCACCGACCAGGTGATCGCCACCGTCAAGGAAAGCGCATTGCGCGGCCGCGGCGGCGCGGGCTTTCCCACGGGCCTCAAGTGGAGCTTCATGCCCCGCCAGTTCCCGGGGCAGAAGTACCTGGTGTGCAACAGCGACGAGGGTGAACCGGGGACCTGCAAGGACCGCGACATCCTGATGTACAACCCCCACATCGTGATCGAGGGGATGATCATCGCGGCCTACGCGATGGGCATCACCGTGGGCTACAACTACATCCACGGCGAGATCATGCAGGTCTACGACCGGTTCGAGGAAGCGCTGGAGGAAGCGCGGGCGGCAGGGTATCTCGGCGACAAGATCCTGGGTTCCAACTTCAGCTTCCAGCTGCACGCGGCCCACGGCTGGGGCGCCTACATCTGCGGCGAGGAAACCGCGCTGCTCGAATCGCTGGAAGGCAAGAAGGGGCAGCCCCGCTTCAAGCCGCCGTTCCCGGCCAGCTTCGGCCTGTACGGCAAGCCCACCACGATCAACAACACCGAGACCTTCGGCGCGGTGCCCTGGATCATCCGCAACGGCGGCCAGGCCTACCTCGACATCGGCAAGCCGAACAACGGCGGCACCAAGATCTTCTCGGTCTCGGGCGACGTCGAACTCCCCGGCAACTACGAAGTGCCCATGGGCACGCCGTTCGCCAAGCTGCTGGAGCTGTGCGGCGGCGTGAAGGGCGGCAGGAAGCTGAAGGCGGTGATCCCCGGCGGCTCCTCCGCCCCGGTGCTGCCGGCCGACCTGATGATGCAGTGCACGATGGACTACGACTCCATCGCGAAGGCCGGCTCCATGCTCGGCTCCGGCGCCGTGATCGTGATGGACGAGACGCGCGACATGGTGGAAAGCCTGCTGCGCCTGTCCTACTTCTACATGCACGAGTCCTGCGGCCAGTGCACGCCGTGCCGCGAAGGCACGGGCTGGATGTGGCGCGTGATCGACCGGATCCAGAACGGCTACGGCAAGCCCAGCGACCTGGACCTGCTCAACTCGGTGGCCGACAACATCCAGGGCCGCACGATCTGCGCGCTGGGCGATGCGGCCGCGATGCCGGTGCGCGCGATGATCAAGCACTTCCGGCACGAGTTCGAGGCGAAGATCGCGCGCGGTTTGTCGGGTGATGCCCTCACCCCGGCCCTCTCCCAGGGGGAGAGGGAGAGAACGGACGCGCGGAGCGCGTAATCACATGATTGAGATTGAACTCGACGGACAGAAGGTGGAGGTCACCGAAGGCAGCATGATCATGCATGCCGCGGACAAGGCCGGTACCTACATCCCGCACTTCTGCTACCACAAGAAGCTTTCCATCGCCGCCAACTGCCGCATGTGCCTGGTGGACGTGGAGAAGGCGCCCAAGCCGATGCCGGCCTGCGCCACGCCCGTCACCAACGGCATGATCGTGCGCACCCGCAGCGACAAGGCGATCAAGGCGCAGCAGTCGGTGATGGAGTTCCTGCTGATCAACCATCCGCTGGACTGCCCGATCTGCGACCAGGGCGGCGAATGCCAGCTGCAGGACCTCGCCGTCGGCTACGGCCCCGGCGCCTCGCGCTACCAGGAAGAAAAGCGCGTCGTGCTGCACAAGGACGTCGGCCCGCTGATCTCCATGGAGGAGATGAGCCGCTGCATCCACTGCACCCGCTGCGTGCGCTTCGGCCAGGAGATCGCCGGCGTGATGGAGCTGGGCATGATCCACCGCGGCGAGCACAGCGAGATCACCACGGTGCTGGGCGACACGGTCGACTCCGAAGTCTCCGGCAACATGATCGACCTGTGCCCGGTCGGCGCGCTCACCAGCAAGCCGTTCCGCTACAGCGCCCGGCCCTGGGAACTCTCGCGCCGCAAGAGCGTGAGCCCGCATGACTCCACCGGCGCGAACCTGATCGTGCAGGTGAAGAACAACAAGGTCATGCGCGTGCTGCCGTTCGAGAACAACGACGTCAACGAGTGCTGGCTGGCCGACCGCGACCGCTTCTCCTACGAAGCGCTCAACACGCCCGAACGCCTGGCCTCGCCCATGATCAAGCATGGCGGCGAGTGGAAGACGGTCGACTGGCAGACCGCGCTGGAATACGTCGTGCGCGGCGTCGGCGAGATCAAGCGCGACCACGGCGCCAGGGCGGTCGGCGCGCTGGTGTCGCCGCACAGCACCGTCGAAGAACTGTTCCTGGCGCAGAAGCTCGTTCGCGCGCTGGGCAGCGAGAACGTCGACTACCGCTTGCGCCACGCCGAGTTCCAGAATTCCGAAGGCGTGCGGTGGCTGGGCACCAGCATCGCGTCGCTGTCGACGCTGCAGCGCGCGCTGGTGATCGGCTCCAACCTGCGCAAGGACCATCCGCTGTTCGCCCTGCGCGTGCGCGCCGCGGTGCGCAGCGGCGCCCAGGTGTCCGTCGTGCACGACCGCGACAACGACTGGGCGATGGCCATGACTGGCAAGTCCATCGTGCCCGCCGGCCAATGGGTGCAGGCGGTGGCGGACATCGCCACCGCGATCGGCAACGAGAAGGGCAGCAAGGCTCCCCTGCAAGGCAACGCCACCGATGCGGCCAAGGCGATCGCCGCCTCGCTGCTGTCCGGCGAGCGCAAGGCCATCCTGCTGGGCAACGCCGCCGCGCACCACCCGGCCGCCAGCTCGCTGCTGTCGCTGGCCAACTGGATCGGCGAGATGACCGGCGCCACCGTCGGCTACCTCACCGAGGCCGCCAACACCGTCGGCGCGCAGCTCGTGAAGGCCATGCCCGGCAACGGCGGACTCAATGCCAAGCAGATGCTGGAAGGCGGCTGCAAGGCGCTGTTCCTGCTGAACACCGAACCCGCCTTCGACTCCGCCGCCGGCGCGTCGAAGCTGGGAGGGCAGGGCAGCATGGTGATCACGCTGTCGCCCTTCAAGGCCAACCTGGACATCAGCGACGTGCTGCTGCCCATCGCCCCGTGGACCGAGACGCCCGGCACCTTCGTCAATGCCGAAGGCCGCGTGCAGGGCTTCCACGCGGTGGTCAAGCCGCTGCACGAGACGCGTCCGGCCTGGAAGGTCCTGCGCGTGCTGGCCAACATGCTGGGCCTGCAGGGCTTCGAGTACGAGTCGGCGCAGGAAGTGCTGGCCGAGGCCCGCGGCGGAGCCGACGCGGCCCAGCCCGTGGTGCAGGGCAGCCTGCTGTCCAACAAGACCGCCAAGGCGGCGTGGCTCGGCGACACCGACGCCAGGCCGGTCGCGGCTTCCATCTACCAGCTCGATTCGATCGTGCGCCGTGCCCCGTCGCTGCAGCTGACGGCCGATGCGCAGGTCGCGCAGCGCCAAGGAGTGTCCGCATGATCGACACGATTTACGGCCTGGGCAACGGCCTGATCGCCGCCCCCTGGTGGACCGGCGCCGGCTGGCCCGTGCTCTGGGCGCTGATCAAGATCATCGTGCTGGTCGCCCCGCTGATGGGCGCGGTGGCCTACCTGACGCTGTGGGAGCGCAAGGCCATCGGCTTCACGCAGATCCGCCCGGGCCCGAACCGCATCGGCCCGCTGGGCCTGCTCACGCCGATCGCCGACGCGCTCAAGCTGCTGACCAAGGAGATCATCCTCCCGACGATGGCGAACAAGGGCCTGTTCTACCTGGGCCCGATCATGACCATCATGCCGTCGCTGGCGGCGTGGGCGGTGATCCCCTTCGGCCCCGAGGTGGCCGTGGCCAACATCAACGCCGGCCTGCTGTTCGTGATGGGCATCACCTCTCTGGAGGTGTACGGCGTGATCATCGCCGGCTGGGCCTCCAACTCGAAGTACGCCATCATGGGCGCGCTGCGCGCTTCCGCCCAGATGGTCAGCTACGAGATCGCCATGGGCTTCTGCTTCGTGGTGGTGCTGATGGTGACCGGCAGCCTGAACATGACGGACATCGTGCTGCAGCAGGACCAGGGCTGGTTCGCCGCGCGCGGCATCAACTTCCTGTCCTGGAACTGGTTCGCGCTGCTGCCGATCTTCTTCGTCTACTTCATCTCCGGCCTCGCCGAGACGAACCGCCACCCGTTCGACGTGGTGGAGGGCGAATCCGAGATCGTGGCTGGCCACATGATCGAGTACTCGGGCATGTCCTTCGCCATGTTCTTCCTGGCGGAGTACGCCAACATGTGGCTCGTCTCCATCCTCGCGGTGGTGATGTTCCTGGGCGGCTGGCTGCCCCCGATCGACGCGCCGCTGCTGAACTGGATCCCGGGCTGGATCTGGCTGGGCATCAAGACCTTCATCATGGTCACGATGTTCCTGTGGATCCGCGCCACCTTCCCGCGCTTCCGCTACGACCAGATCATGCGCCTGGGCTGGAAGATCTTCATCCCCGTCACGCTGGTCTGGCTGATCGTGATCGGTGCGTGGATGCAGACCCCCTACAACACGTTTGCCTTCGCAAAGTAAGACCGCCATGGCCGCTGCATCCGACACCCTGGCATCCCGCGAGTCCGCCTTCTCGCTGGGCGACTTCCTGCGCAGCTTCATGCTGCTGGAACTGTTCAAGGGCCTGAAGGTGACGGGCAAGTACTTCTTCGCCCGCAAGATCACCATCCAGTTCCCGGAGGAGAAGACGCCGCTGTCGCCGCGCTTCCGCGGCCTGCACGCGCTGCGCCGCTACGAGAACGGCGAGGAACGCTGCATCGCCTGCAAGCTGTGCGAGGCCGTCTGCCCCGCGATGGCGATCACCATCGAGAGCGACCAGCGCGCAGACGGCACCCGCCGCACGACGCGCTACGACATCGACCTGACCAAGTGCATCTTCTGCGGCTTCTGCGAGGAAAGCTGCCCGGTGGACTCGATCGTCGAGACGCACATCCTGGAATACCACGGCGAAAAGCGCGGCGACCTGTACTTCACCAAGGACATGCTGCTGGCCGTGGGCGACCGCTACGAGGCCGAGATCGCGGCCGCCAAGGCGGCCGACGCCAAGTACCGCTAACGGACGCGAGGAAAGAAACGACATGGACGTCCGTACGGGCCTCTTCTACCTGTTCTCGGTGGTGCTGATCTTCTCGGCCTTCCGGGTCATCACCGCGCGCAGCCCCGTGCATGCCGCGCTGTTCCTGGTGCTCACCTTCTTCCAGGCCGCCGGCGTGTGGCTGCTGCTGAAGGCGGAGTTCCTCGCCATCTCGCTCGTGCTGGTGTACGTCGGCGCGGTGATGGTGCTGTTCCTGTTCGTCGTGATGATGCTGGACGTCAACGTCGACGAACTGCGGGCCGGCTTCTGGAAGCACTTCCCGCTGGCCGCGACCATCGGCGCGCTGATCGCGCTGGAGATGGCGGCGGTGCTGATGGGCGGCTTCCGGCCGACCGAGGAACCGCGCGCCATTCCCGCGGCCACGGCCGCCGCCCAGGCCGGCGTGCAGTACTCCAACACCAAGGAACTGGGCCGGCTGCTGTACACCGAGTACCTGTTCCCGCTGGAGATCGCGGCCGTGCTGCTGCTGGTGGCCATCGTCGCGGCCATCGCGCTGACGCTGCGCCACCGCAAGGACAGCAAGGCGATCGATCCCTCGCTGCAGGTGCGCGTGAAGGCGCGCGACCGCCTGCAGATCGTGAAGGTCCCGTCCACGCGCCAACCCGAGGCCGCCGCCGTCGCGGTCGCCCCCGAAGGGAGCAAGGCATGACCATCACCCTCGGTCACTACCTGACGCTGGGCGCGATCCTGTTCGCGCTGTCGGTGGTCGGCATCTTCCTGAACCGCCGCAACCTGATCGTGCTGCTGATGGCCATCGAGCTGATGCTGCTGGCGGTCAACATGAACTTCGTGGCGTTCTCCAACTACCTGGGCGACATGCACGGCCAGGTGTTCGTGTTCTTCATCCTGACGGTGGCGGCCGCCGAATCGGCGATCGGCCTTGCCATCCTGGTGTTGCTGTTCCGGAACAAGTCGAACCTCAACGTCGAAGAACTGAACGAGCTGAAAGGCTGAAGCATGTCCGGCCGGGGCGACCCGGCAACCATGGCGTGCGGCTGGAGGGCCGCATGGGCATGGCCACGTGCATAGGAAAGAAACGATGAGTACCACTCTCAACGCCGCGACCCTGCTCGCCGTCCCGCTCGCGCCGCTCGCCGGCGCGGTCGCCGCCGGCATCTTCGGCACCACGCTGGGCGGCAACGTGATCGGACGCCGACTGTCGCACACCTTGACGATCCTGGGGGTGTTCATCGCCTTCGTGATCTCCGCGATGACGCTCAAGAGCGTGGCGGTCGACGGTGCCCGCTTCAACCAGACCATCTACGAATGGATGGTGGTGGGCAGCCTGAAGATGGAGGTGGGCTTCCTCATCGACGGCCTCACCGCGATGATGATGTGCGTGGTGACCTTCGTGTCGCTGATGGTGCACATCTACACCATCGGCTACATGGAAGACGACGACGGCTACAACCGCTTCTTCGGCTACATCTCGCTGTTCACGTTCTCGATGCTCATGCTGGTCATGAGCAACAACTTCCTGCAGCTGTTCTTCGGCTGGGAAGCGGTGGGCCTCGTTTCCTACCTGCTGATCGGCTTCTGGTACACCCGGCCGACCGCGATCTTCGCCAACCTCAAGGCCTTCCTGGTCAACCGCGTCGGCGACTTCGGCTTCATCCTGGGCATCGGCCTGATCGTCGCCAACCTCAACACGCTGGGCTACGCCGACACCTTCGCCGACGCGAGCAAGCTCGTTTCGCCCTTCGGCTACGGCACCGACTGGCTGCTGATCACCGTGACCTGCATCTGCCTGTTCATCGGCGCGATGGGCAAGAGCGCGCAGTTCCCGCTGCACGTGTGGCTGCCCGACTCGATGGAAGGCCCGACGCCGATCTCCGCGCTGATCCACGCCGCCACCATGGTGACGGCCGGCATCTTCATGGTCGCGCGCATGTCGCCGCTGTTCGAGCTGTCGGACACCGCGCTGTCGGTGGTGCTGGTGATCGGGGCGATCACGGCGCTGTTCATGGGCTTCCTGGGCATCATCCAGAACGACATCAAGCGCGTGGTGGCGTATTCGACGCTGTCGCAGCTCGGGTACATGACGGTGGCGCTCGGTGCTTCCGCCTACTCGGTCGCCGTGTTCCACCTGATGACGCACGCGTTCTTCAAGGCGCTGCTGTTCCTCGCGGCCGGCTCGGTGATCATCGGCATGCACCACAACCAGGACATCCGCTGGATGGGCGGCGTGCGCAAGTACATGCCGATCACCTGGATCACCTCGCTGCTCGGCTCGCTGGCCCTGATCGGCACGCCGCTGTTCGCCGGCTTCTATTCGAAGGACTCGATCATCGAGGCGGTGCACCTGTCCAGGCTGCCCGGCTCCGGCTTCGCCTACTTCGCGGTGATGGCGGGCGTGTTCGTGACGGCCTTCTATTCGTTCCGGATGTACTTCCTGGTCTTCCACGGCAAGGAGCGCTACGACCAGAACCCGGACGCGCATGCGCACCACGACGCGCACGACGAGCACGTCGCGCACAAGGACGACCACGGGCATGGCCACGGCCACGATGCCAAGCCGCACGAGTCGCCCTGGGTGGTGACGGTGCCGCTGATCCTGCTGGCGATCCCCTCGGTGGTGATCGGCTACCTGACCATCGGCTCGATGCTGTACGGCGACTTCTTCAAGGATTCCATCCTCGTCAACCTCGAGCGGCACCCGGCGCTGGAGGAGATGGCCAAGGAATTCCACGGCCCGCTGGCGATGGCGCTGCACGGCCTGACCTCGCCGGTGTTCTGGCTGGCCGCCGCCGGCGTGGCGCTGGCGTACTACATGTACATGGTCAACCTGGCGCTGCCCGCGGCGATCCAGAAGCGCTTCCAGCCCGTCTACCGGCTGCTGGAGAACAAGTACTACATGGACTGGATCAACGAGCACCTGATCGCCCCGGCGGCGCGCGGCGTCGGCCGCGGGCTGTGGAGGGGCGGCGACGAGGGCGTGATCGAAGGCGTGTTCGTCAACGGCAGCGCCCACCTGGTGGCGCGCTTCGCCGGCGTGATCCGCTGGGTGCAGTCCGGCTACATCTACCACTACGCCTTCGCGATGCTGGTGGGCGTGGTGGTGCTCATGACGTACTTCGTGAGCTGGCCGATGCTCAGCGAGTGGCTGAAGAAGTAAGGCGAGGGCGAACAAAATGCAAATGGGACTCTTGAGCCTCGCGATCTGGACGCCGATCGTCTTCGGCGCCATCCTGCTGGCCCTCGGCCGCGACGACCAGGCGCGCATGGTGCGCTGGATCGCGCTGATCGGCTCGATCGTCAGCTTCCTCGTGACGCTGCCGCTCTACGGCCGCTTCAACATCGCCACCGCGGACATGCAGTTCGTGGAGAAGGCGCCCTGGATCGACCGCTTCAACGTCAACTACCACCTGGGCGTGGACGGCATCTCGCTGTGGTTCGTGCTGCTCACGGCCTTCATCACCATCGTGGTGGTGATCTCGGCGTGGGAGGTGATCACCGAGCGCGTGAACCAGTACATGGGCGCGTTCCTGATCCTCTCGGGCTTCATGATCGGCGTGTTCTGCGCGATGGACGCCGTGCTGTTCTACGTGTTCTTCGAGGCCACGCTGATCCCGATGTACCTCATCATCGGCATCTGGGGCGGCCCCAACAAGATCTACGCGGCCTTCAAGTTCTTCCTCTACACGCTGCTCGGCTCGCTGCTGATGCTGGTGGCGCTGGTGTACCTCTACACCAAGTCCGGCGGCAGCTTCGACATCCTGACCTGGCACAAGCTGCCCCTCTCCGGGCTGGCTCAGACGCTGCTGTTCTTCGGCTTCTTCGCGGCCTTCGCGGTGAAGGTGCCGATGTTCCCGGTGCACACCTGGCTGCCCGACGTGCACGTGGAAGCCCCCACCGGCGGCTCCGCCGTGCTGGCCGCCATCATGCTGAAGCTGGGGGCCTACGGCTTCCTGCGCTTCTCCATGCCGATCGCCCCCGACGCCTCGCGTGAATGGGCCTGGCTGATCATCGCGCTGTCGCTGATCGCCGTGATCTACGTCGGCCTGGTGGCGCTGGTGCAGCAGGACATGAAGAAGCTGGTGGCCTATTCGTCCGTCGCGCACATGGGCTTCGTCACGCTGGGCTTCTTCATATTCAACGACCTGGGCGTCTCCGGCGGCCTGGTGATGATGATCTCCCACGGCTTCGTGTCGGCCGCCATGTTCCTGTGCATCGGCGTGCTGTACGACCGCGTGCACTCGCGCCAGATCGCCGACTACGGCGGCGTCGTCAACACGATGCCGACCTTCGCCGCGCTGGCCGTCCTGTTCGCGATGGCCAACGCGGGCCTGCCCGCCACCGCCGGCTTCGTCGGCGAGTGGATGGTGATCCTGGCCGCGGTCAAGGCCAACTTCTGGCTCGCCATGCTGGCCGCCACCTCGCTGATCCTCGGCGCCGCCTACACCCTGTGGATGGTCAAGCGCGTGTACTTCGGCCCGATCGGCAACGACCACGTCAAGGTGCTCACGGACATCAACGCCCGCGAGTTCGTGATGCTGGGCGTGCTCGCCATCGCGGTGCTGTACATGGGCATCCACCCGAAACCCTTCACGGACGTGATGAACGTGTCGGTCGCCGGCTTCCTCAAGCACGTGGCCGTCTCCAAGCTCTGAAACGCCGGACGAGAGAACCAGACCCATGGATAACACGACAAGTCTCGCCGTCATCGCGCCCGAGATCCTGCTGCTGGTGATGGCCTGCGTGATCGCGCTGGTCGACCTGGGCGTCAAGAGCCGCCAGCGCACCCTGACCTACGCGCTCACCATGCTGACGCTGGCCGCCGTTGCCTGGCTCACCGGCGACCTGGCCGCGCGCGGCGACACGCTGTACGGCTTCAACCGCATGGTGGTGAGCGACTCGATGGCGAACTGGCTCAAGTGCTTCGCCACCATCGCCATGATGGTCTGCCTGGTCTACGGCCGCCCCTACGCGGGCGATCGCGACATGCTGCGCGGCGGCGAGTTCTTCACGCTGGCGATGCTGTCGCTGCTGGGCATCTTCGTGATGATGTCGGGCAGCAACTTCCTGGTGATCTACCTGGGCCTGGAACTGCTCACGCTCTCCAGCTACGCACTGGTGGCGCTGCGCCGCGACCACGTGGTGGCCACGGAGGCGGCCATGAAGTACTTCGTGCTGGGCGCGATGGCCTCCGGCTTCCTGCTCTACGGCCTGTCGATGATCTACGGTGCCACCGGTTCGCTGGACATCGGCACCGTGTTCAAGATCGTCGGCAGCGGCCAGGTCAAGCACCAGGTGCTGGTGTTCGGCCTCGTGTTCATCGTCGCCGGCCTCGGGTTCAAGCTGGGTGCCGCGCCGTTCCACATGTGGATCCCGGACGTGTACCAGGGTGCCCCGACCGCGATCACGCTGATGATCGGCTCGGCGCCGGAACTGGCCGCTTTCGCGATCGCCATCCGCCTGCTGGTCGAAGGCCTGCTGCCGCTGGCGATCGACTGGCAGCAGATGCTGGTGGTGCTGGCCGTGTCCTCGCTGTTCATCGGCAACCTGGCCGCCATCGCGCAGACCAACCTCAAGCGCATGCTGGCCTATTCGACCATCGGCCAGATGGGCTTCGTGCTGCTGGGCCTCGCCTCCGGCGTGGTCAACGGCGACCCGGTGTTCGCCCGCAACGCCTACAGCTCCTCGATGTTCTACATCGTGACCTACGTGCTCACCACGCTGGCGAGCTTCGGCGTGATCATGCTGCTGGCGCGCGAAGGCTTCGAGAGCGAGGAGATCGCCGACTTCGCCGGCCTGAACCAGCGCAGCCCCCTGTACGCCGCGATCATGTCGATCTGCCTGTTCTCGCTGGCCGGCATTCCGCCGATGGTGGGCTTCTACGCCAAGCTGTCGGTGCTGCAGGCGCTGGTGGTGTCCGGCAGCACGCTGTACATCAGCCTGGCGGTGTTCGCGGTGCTGATGTCGCTGGTGGCGGCCTACTACTACATCCGCGTGGTCAAGGTGATGTACTTCGACGCGCCGATCACCGCGACCACGGTGGCTGCGCCCGTGGACGTGCGCATCGTGCTGACGATCAACGGCGCGCTGGTGCTGGTCCTGGGCATCCTGCCCGGCGGCCTGATGACGCTGTGTGCGCAGGCGATCGTGAAGATGCTGGGCTCCTGAGCCCTTGACGCCCGTGTGACGCAGACGGCCTCCATCTGGCTGGTCCTGGGACTGGCCTTCTGCGCCGCCAACCTGCCTTTCCTGACCGAGCGCCTCGTCGGCCTGGTGCCGCTGGCGGGGGGCAAGAGCCTCGCCATCCGCCTGGGCGAGCTGGTCCTGATGTATCTTCTGGTCGGTGCCGTCGGCCTGGCGCTGGAGCAGCGTGCCGGCCAGGTCGCTCCCCAGGGCTGGGAGTTCTACGCGATCACGGCGGCGCTGTTCCTCACCTTCGCCTTTCCCGGCTTCGTCTGGCGGTACCTTTACAAGCGCAAGTAGTCCCATGTCGCACGAAGACGCCCACCTGAGGGAGCACACGCAGTCCCGCGAGGAATTGCTCCGGGGGGATTTCCTCCACATCGTGCGGGAGACCGTGCGCCTGCCGGATGGCGGCTGCGCCACGCGCGAATTCGTGCTCCATCCCGGCGCGGTGGCCGTCGTGCCGCTGCTGGACGACGGCCGGCTGGTGCTCGAGCGCCAGTACCGCCACCCGACCGGCAAGGTGATGATCGAGATCCCGGCCGGCAAGCTGGACCCGGGCGAGGACGCCCTGGCCTGCGCCCAGCGCGAGTTGCTGGAGGAAACGGGCTACGTGGCACGCGAATGGGCGTTCGCCTTCACGGTGTATCCCACCGTCGCCTACTCGGACGAGTCCATCGGCATCTGGTTCGCCCGCGGGCTGGAACACCGGGGCGCGCGCCTGGACGAGGGCGAGTTCCTGGACGTCATCACCGCCACGCCCCAGGAGTTCCTGGACTGGTGCCGCGACGGCCGGGTGCAGGACTCCAAGACGCTGGCGTCGGCGATCTGGGTCCAGAACGTGACAGCCGGTGCTTGGAAACTCGCCTGGCAGGCACTACCTTAGGCGCATGAAGGTCCTCAACCTGCAGTGCAGCCATGCCCATGGCTTCGAGGGCTGGTTCGCGTCGGAAGACGAATTCCGCGACCAGCTCGGTCGCGGGCTGGTCGAGTGCCCCCTGTGCGGGGACGCGCAGGTCACCAAGCTGCCCAGTGCCCCCCGCCTGAACCTGGGTGCCGCCGAGCCCAAGCCAGCCGCGAAGCAGGAAGTCATGGCCGCGCCGAATCCGCAGCTGCAGGCCGCCTGGATGCAGTTGGTCAGGCAGGTCATGGCCAACACCGAGGACGTCGGCGAGCGTTTCGCCGACGAGGCCCGCAAGATCCACTACGGCGAATCCGAAGAGCGCGGCATCCGCGGCCAGGCCTCGCGCGAAGAGACGCAGGAGCTGCTGGAGGAGGGCATCCCGGTGCTGCCGCTGCCGATTCCCAAGGGGCTGAAGGGGCCGCTGCAGTAGGGCCGAAAACCGGACTGCCGGACGCAGAGGACGCAAAGGGTACGCAGAGGACGCAAAAGAGAACCTTCTAAAGTTTTCTTTGTCTTTTCTGCGTCCTCTGCGTCCTCTGCGTACCCTTCGCGTCCTCTGCGTCCGGATGTCCTCTTCTTCAAGTCATGAACTGCAGCGCGGCCAATCGCGCGTACATTCCCCCCGCAGCCAGCAAGTCCTCGTGAGGCCCTGACTCCACGATGCGGCCGTGGTCCAGGACGACGATGCGGTCGGCCTGCTGCACGGTCGCCAGGCGGTGGGCGATGACCAGGGTGGTGCGGCCGCGCATGGCGGTGGCCAGGGCGGCCTGCACCATGCGCTCGCTCTCGGCGTCCAGGGCGCTGGTCGCCTCGTCCAGCAGCAGCAGCGGCGGATCCTTCAGGATCGCCCGTGCGATCGCGATCCGCTGGCGCTGCCCGCCCGACAGGCGCACCCCGCGCTCGCCCAGGAAGGTGTCGTAGCCCTCCGGCAGCGCCCGCAGGAAGCCGTCCGCGAAGGCCGCCTGCGCGGCGGCCTGCACCTGCGCGTCGCTCGCCTGCGGGCGCCCGTAGCGGATGTTCTCCAGCGCAGAGGCCGAGAAGATCACCGGCTCCTGCGGCACCAGCGCGATGCGCGCGCGCAGTTCCTGCAGCCGCCAGTCCTGCACCGGCGTGCCGTCGATCGCGACGCTGCCCTGCTGCGGATCGTAGAAGCGCAGCAGCAGCTGGAACACGGTGGTCTTGCCGGCGCCGCTGGGGCCCACCAGGGCGACCGTTTCGCCGGGCGCCACCGCCAGCTCGAAGTCCGACAGGGCGGCGGTCTGCGGCCGCGACGGATAGTGGAAGCGCACGCGGGACAAGCGCACCGTGCTGCCACCGGCGGGCACCGGCGGCGCCACCGGATGGTCGGGCGAGACCACCGGCGAGCGGCTGGCGAGCAGTTCCATCAGGCGCTCGGTCGCACCGGCGGCGCGCAGCAGGTCGCCGTACACCTCGCCCAGCACCGCCACCGCGCCGGCGAAGATCGCCACGTAGAAGGCGGCCTGCCCGAGCTGGCCGGCGGTGAGCTCGTGCCGCAGCACCGCCTGCGTGCCCTGGTACAGCCCCCACAGCATCAACGCGGCGTTGGCGATGATCACGAAGGCCACGAGCGCGGCGCGCGCGCGGGTGCGCCGCACGCCGGTGCGGAAGGCGTTCTCGGTGGCCGCCGCGAAGCGCAGCGCCTCGCGCTCCTCCGCCGCGTGGCTCTGCACCACGGGGATCGCGTTCAGCACTTCGGCGGCGATCGCGCTGGAGTCGGCCACCCGGTCCTGGCTGGCCCGCGACAGGCGCCGCACGCGGCGGCCGAACAGCATCGCCGGCAGCACCACGACCACGATCACCAGCAGCACCAGCGCCATCACGCGCGGATGCGTCACCACCAGCATCGCGAGCGCGCCGATGCCCATCACCAGGTTGCGCAGGCCCAGCGAGAAGGACGAACCGACCACGGTCTGCACCAGCGTCGTGTCGGTCGTCAGGCGCGACAGCACCTCGCCCGTCTGCGTGCTCTCGAAGAAGGCCGGGCTCTGCTGCAGCACGTGGGCGTAGACCGCGTTGCGCAGGTCGGCCGTGACGCGCTCGCCGATCCAGCTCACGAGGAAGAAGCGCGCGGCGGAGAACACGCCCAGGCCCACGGCGACGCCGAACAGCAGCAGGAAGTGCTCGCGCAGGGCGAAGATGCGCGTGCCCGGATCGGCGGAGAGCCCGCGGTCGATCATCGTGCGCAGCGCGACGGGAAACAGCAGCATCGCCCCCGCCGCCAGCAACAGGAACACGCCCGCCAGCGCGAAGCGCGCGCGGTAGGGCCGCAGGAAGGGCAGCAACCCCGACAGCGATCGCGGGGAGCGGGGCTTCGTGGCGGCATCCGGCATCGCGGCAGTGTAGCCAGCGCGCGCCCTGCTCGGCCGTTGCGGGGAAGCTCCGAATGCCCTACGGAGGGGCTTAATTTTGCTGACGCGAATCAACAGAAGGCCACTTTCCCGCGTTACATTGAACCGGTGATGACACCCACCGGTCCCAAGCTGCCCGCCCGCAAAGGCGCCGACCTCGACCAGCCCTGGCACGCCGCCGATCCCATTCCCGCGCCCGACGCCGTGCACAGCGACGGCGACTCGGCCTGGGCGATGTGGAACGAGGTGTCCAAGCAGCACGAACAGAGATTCGCCCCGACCGCTCCCATGACGGTGCCTCCCACGGCCCCGGCCTCGCTCAGTCCGGGCGAGCGGGCCTGGGCGCCCACCCAGTCGCCGGACCGCGCGCCCATCCTGCCGACCCCGCAGCGCGAGAAGCAGCCGCTGTTCACGCTCGACGCGGCGATGCTGGTGGCGCGCAAGAACAACCGCGTGTGCCCGCGCCCCGTCCGCTGGACGGAGTTCGTCGCCATGCTGCCCGCGCGCAAGACGGCGCGTGGCCAGCAACTGCCTCCCGCCCCCGCCACGGGTCCGGCCTGGAAGGTGACGCCTCCGCTCACCAAGCGCCTGTGCTTCCGCGAGCACATCGAATGGGCGGAACGCGCCGGGATGCTCGAATCCGCGATGGCCTTCATGCAGTCCATGCGCGAGGACGAGTGGCTGCACATGGGCGAGGACTGAGTCTTCCGCCTGCGAATCCCGCTTGCGCGCATACGATGGGGCGCATGCCTCCCGGACCCAGCGGCTACAACCTCGCCCGCTTCGACCTCGTCTCGCTGCTCCTCGTCGTCGACTGCCTGCAGCAGGGCAGCCTGAGCGCCGCCGCGCGGTCCTCGCACCTGGCCCTGGCCGCGGCGAGCCGGCGCCTGCGCGAACTCGAAGATGCCGTCGGCGAGCCCTTGTTCGAGCGGCACGGACGCGGCCTGCTGCCCACCGGCGCCGGCCGCGTGTTCGCCCGCCACGCACTGGAGATGCTGCAGTCGCTCGAGCAGATGGGCAGCGAGCTGGCCGACCTGAAGCGCGGTGTCACGCGCCACGTGAGGCTGTGCGCCAGCACGGCCGCGATCAACCAGTTCCTGCCGCCGCTGCTGGCGCGCCACGCCCGCGAGGCGCGCCACGTGCACGTCGAACTCGAGGAGCAGGTCTCCAGCCTCGTCGCCACCACCGTGCGCGAGGGCCGGGCGGAGCTGGGCGTGTTCGTCGAAGGCGTGGACACCGAAGGGCTCGAGTGCCAGCTGTTCCGGCGTGACGAACTGGTGCTGGTGCTGCCGGCGAAGCACCGCCTCAACGGCCGCGGCGCCATCCCGTTCGCGGACGCGCTGGAGGAGGACTGGATCAGCCTGGCCGAAGGCGCGGCGCTGCTGCAAAAGCAGCACGAGGCCGCCCATGCCGCCGGCCGGCCGCTCAAGCTGCGCATGCAGGTGCGCAGCTTCGATGCCGTCTGCCACCTGGTGGCCTCCGGCCTCGGCATCGCGGTGCTGCCCAAGAGCGCGGCCCTTCCCATCATGGGCGCGATGGGCCTGCGCTGGCGCGCCTTGGCGGATGCGTGGGCTTCGCGCCGGATGCTGCTGGCCACCCGGCCCGGCATGAACGATCCGGTGGTCGAGCAACTGGTCCGCATGCTCATCGAGCCTTCGCAAAAGGCGAAAGCTGCGCCGCGCAAAAGGCAATAGACGCAGGCTGCGGGCGCACGCACACTGCGCGCCATGGAGACAAAGCCTGCCGCCGGCCCGCTGGCCGGACTCAAGGTCGTGGAACTGGGCCAGCTCATCGCCGGCCCCTTCGCGGCCAAGACCCTCGCCGACTTCGGCGCCGACGTGGTGAAGATCGAACCGCCCGGCACCGGCGACCCGCTGCGCAACTGGCGCCTGCTGAAGAACGGCACCTCGGTGTGGTGGCAGGTCCAGTCGCGCAACAAGCGCTCGGTGGCGCTGGACCTGAGGAATCCCGAAGCGCAGGACATCGTGCGCCGGCTCGCATCCGAAGCGGATGTGCTGATCGAGAACTTCCGCCCCGGCGCGATGGAAGGCTGGGGCCTGGATCCGCAGCAGCTGGTGGAGGCGAACCCCCGCCTGGTGGTGCTGCGCATCAGCGGCTACGGCCAGACCGGCCCCTACCGCGACCGCCCCGGCTTCGGCGTGGTGGGCGAGGCCATGGGCGGCCTGCGCCACCTCACCGCCGAACCCGGCCGGGTGCCGGTGCGCGTGGGCGTGAGCATCGGCGACACGCTCGCGGCGCTGCACGGCGTGATCGGCATCCTGATGGCGCTGCACGAGCGGCAGAAGTCCGGCCAGGGGCAGGTGATCGACGTCGCGCTGTACGAGGCGGTCTTCAACTGCATGGAAAGCCTGCTGCCGGAATACAGCGCGTTCGGCGCGGTGCGCGGGCCGGCGGGCAGCGCGCTGCCCGGCATCGCGCCGACCAACGCCTACCTGTGCAGCGACGGCGGCTATGCGCTCGTCGCCGGCAACGGCGACAGCATCTACAAGCGCCTGATGACGACCATCGGCCGCGAGGACCTGGGCCACGACCCGGAGCTCGCGAACAACACCGGGCGCGTGAAGCGGGTGGAGGAGATCGACGCGGCCATCGGCGCCTGGACGAAGACGCGCACCGTCGACGAGGTGCTGCAGGCGCTGGATGCGGCCTCCGTGCCCGGCGGGCGCATCTACACCGTCGCCGACATCGCCGCCGACCCGCACTACGCGGCGCGCGGCATGCTGCAGCAGGTCCGCCTGGACGACGGCGACACGCTGACCGTTCCCGGCATCGTGCCCAAGCTCTCGCGCACGCCGGGCGGCCAGCACCGCAACGCGCCGCGCCTGGGGCAGGACAGCGAGGCGGTGATGCGCGAACTGGGACTCACGCCGGAACAGATCGCCGGGCTCAGGAGCCGCGGCGTGATCAAGGGAGAGCAATGAGCAAGCGCATCCACTTCAACGAGGTCGTCACGCGCGACGGCTTCCAGATCGAACCGGAGTTCGTTCCCACCGACGCCAAGGTGCACCTGGTGGACGCGCTTTCCGAATGCGGCTACGCCAAGATCGAGGTCACCTCCTTCACCTCGCCCAAGGCGATCCCGATGCTGCGCGACGCCGAGGAGGTGATGGGCCGCATCCGCCGCGCACCGGGCGTCGAATACACCGTGCTGGTGCCGAACCTGCGCGGCGCCGAGCGGGCGATGGAGTCGCGCGCCGACGAACTGAACCTGGTGATGTCGACCTCCGAGACGCACAACCTCGCCAACCTGCGCATGCCCTGCGAGAAGAGCTTCGCGGCGCTGGCCGACGTGATCCGCTTCGTCGCCGGCCGCACGCCGGTGAACGTCTCGCTCTCCACCGCCTTCGGCTGCCCGATGGAGGGCGAGGTGCCGCAGGAATCGGTGCTCGCATGGGCGCAGCGCTTCGCCGACCTCGGCGTGCGCGGCGTCACGATCTGCGACACCACCGGCATGGCCAACCCGGCGCAGGTGGCGCGCATGTGCGAGGAGGCGCAGCGGCGCTTGCCGGGCCAGCAGCTCACGCTGCACTTCCACAATACGCGCGGCATGGGGCTGGCGAACGTGCTGGCGGCCGCGCAGGCCGGCATCACCCGCTTCGACGGCTCGCTCGGCGGCCTCGGCGGCTGTCCGTACGCCCCGGGCGCCAGCGGCAACATCAGCAGCGAGGACACGATCCACATGCTGCAGGCGATGGGCTACGACACGGGCATGGACCTCGACCAGCTGCTGCAGGTGGCGCGGGTGCTGCCGCAGATCGTCGGCCACGACGTGCCGGGCCAGCTCGTGAAGGCGGGGCCCAGCACGCAGCTGCACCCGGTGCCCGCGGCCGTGACCGAGCTGCGTCGGAACGCATGAGGTCGCGCACTACAAGTCCGAATGAACCCACGCAGTCAAGAACAGGAGACGAGATGAACCGCCGATTCCTACTCCGCAGCGCCGCCGTTGCGGCCGCAGCCTTCTCCGCTGGCCTTGCCTTCGCGCAGGGCGGCTATCCCGCCAAGCCGGTGAACCTGATCGTGCCCAACCCGCCCGGCGGGCTGGTGGACACGTCCGCGCGCATCGTCGGCGACACGCTGACCAAGGTGCTGGGCCAGCCCGTCATCGTCGACAACCGCGGCGGCGGCAGCGGCAACGTGGCCTACGGCATGGTCGCGCGCGCCCCCGCCGACGGCTACACGCTGCTGGTCTCCTATTCCGCCTACCACGTGGGCAACCCGTCGCTCACGCCCAAGCTGCCCTGGGCGCAGAAGGACTTCACGCCGATCGCGCTGGTGACCGTGGCCACCAACGTGATCGCGGCGCATCCCTCGGTGCCCGCCAACAACCTGCAGGAGTTCATCGCCTACCTGAAGAAGAACCCGGGCAAGGTGAGCTACGCCTCGCAGGGCAACGGCTCGGTCTCGCACATCGGCACCGAGATGTTCAAGCTGCGCACCGGCACCAGCATGGTCCACATCCCCTACCGCGGCTCGGGCCCGGCGATCCAGGACGTGCTCTCCGGCCAGGTGCAGGTGTTCATGAGCACGCCGCCCTCGGTGATGCAGCATGTGCAGAGCGGCAAGCTCAAGGCCTTCGCCGTGACCGGCAAGGCGCGCCATCCGGGCATTCCCAACGTGCCGACGACGGCCGAGGCGGGCCTCAAGGGCTTCGAGCTGGAGTCCTGGGTCGCGATCTTCGCGCCGGCCGGCACGCCGCCGGACGTGGTGCAAAAGCTCACGAGCGGGATCAAGCAGGCCTTGGCGACGCCCGAGGCGAAGTCGCGCGCCGACGCCGCGGGCATCGAGATCCGCTACGAGCCGCCGGCGCAGCTCGATGCGATGGTGAAGACCGAGACGGCGTTCTGGGCGAAGACGATCAAGCAGGCGGGGATCACGGCGGATTGAGCGGGGAGCCTGTCCGGTCACGGCAGCCAAACGCTGCACGTGTGCCGGACCAGGATGGGACAGTCGCAGAGACGGACAGTCCCGGGCTGATCCGGCCCGAAGGCAACGATCGAGAACGCTCCCTTGTAATCGGAGCGCAGCTGCCTCATCTGCCCTCCCTGGAGTTGCCCATGGGATCCCGCGACCTCGACCTCGACCTGCTCGACGCCTACTCCCGCACCGTGACCGAGGTGGCCGAGCGCGTCGGCCCCAGCGTCGCCGCGGTGCAGGTCCACGACCGCCACGGCAAGGCGATCGGCAGCGGCTCCGGCTTCCTCTTCACGCCCGACGGCTACCTGCTCACCAACTCGCATGTCGTGCGCGCAGGTGGGGCGCGCCGGCCCGAGGGCGGGGCGTTCCACGCCTCGTTCAGCGATGGCCGCCGCTTCGCCGCCCGCTGGGTCGGCGACGACCCGCACAGCGACCTCGCGCTGCTGCAGGTCGACGGCATGTCGCAGGGCGCCCTGACGCCCGCGGTGCTGGGTCGGTCGGCCGAGGTGCGGCGCGGCGAGATCGCCATCGCGATCGGCAATCCGCTCGGCTTCGACCACACCGTCACCGCCGGCATCGTCAGCGCGCTCGGACGCAGCATGCGGGCCTCCACCGGCCGCCTGATCCCGGACGTGATCCAGACCGATGCGGCCCTCAACCCCGGCAACTCGGGCGGGCCGCTGCTCAATGCCCGCGGCGAGGTGATCGGCGTGAACACGGCCATCATCCCGCAGGCGCAGGCGATCTGCTTCGCGGTGGCGATCGACATCGCGACGATGGCGATCCCCGAACTGCTGCGCCACGGGCGGGTGCGGCGCGGCTACCTCGGCGTCGGCGGCAGCACGATCGCGCTGGACCGGCGCATCGTGGTGGCGCTGGGCCTCGCCCAGGCGCGCGCCGTGCGCGTGCTGTCGGTGGAGCCTGGCAGCCCGGCGGAGCAGGCGGGCCTGCGGCCCGGCGACCTGCTGCTGGCCATCGACGGGCGGCCGGTGGAAAGCGTGGATGGGCTGTACCAGGCGCTGCATCCGGAGCGCATCGGGCGCGACAGCGTCCTGCGGGTGCTCAGGCCGGGCGGAACGGCTGCGCTGGAGCTGTGCGTGCGGCCGGTGGAGGCCGCCGGGTCGTGACGGCGGCGCCGAGTCCTGCCACCATGGAGGCCAAGCCCCACGAACAGGAAAGTGCCATGCCGCATCCCCGCAAGCACATGAAGCTCACCGGCGATATCCATCCGCCGGAAGTGGAAGACGATCTCCGCGCGCAGGAGGAAGCCGCGGACGCCGCCGCACCGGACGCGGCTGCCGCCGCACAGGGCACGGCCGGCACTCAGGCGCTGGCAAGCACCGAGGAGCGCTACCTGTGGGTCTCCATGCCGGCCCGGCAATACGTCGACGCCGCGCGCGCGCAGGTGCGCGACCGGCCGCTCGCCACCGCGGCGGCGGCCTTCTTCGCCGGCTTCGCGGTCGCGGTGCTCACGCGCAGCCGGTAGCCGCCCGGCGGCCGATCCCGCGGCCGTATCATGGCCGCACCATGAGAAATGTCGGACTGATCGGCCTCGGAGCGATGGGCCAGGGCATCGCGCAATCGCTGCGGCGCGCCGGCCACAACGTGCACGTGTACGACGTGCGCATGGAGGCGGCGCGGGCGTTCGCGGAGCAGGGCGGCGTCGCCTGCGGCAGCCCGGCCGACGTGGCCTCGAAGTGCGAGGTCGTGATCAGCGTGGTCGTCAACGCGGCGCAGACCGAGCAGGTGCTGTTCGGCGCCGGCGGCGCGGCCACCGTGATGCAGCGCGGCAGCGTGTTCGTCATGTGTTCCACGGTGGACCCGAACTGGTCGATGGCGCTGGAGGAGCGGCTCGCCGGCATGGGCCTGCTGTACCTCGATGCGCCGATCTCGGGCGGTGCGGCGAAGGCCGCCGCCGGCCAGATGACGATGATGACGGCCGGGCGCCCCGAGGCGTACGAGAAGGTGGGCGACCTGCTCGATGCCGTCGCCGCCAAGGTGTACCGGCTGGGCGAGAAGGCCGGCAACGGCAGCAAGGTCAAGATCATCAACCAGCTGCTCGCCGGCGTGCACATCGCGGCGGCCGCCGAGGCGATGGCGCTGGGCCTGCGCGAAGGGGTGGACGCCGAAGCGCTGTACGAGGTGATCACGCACAGCGCCGGCAACAGCTGGATGTTCGAGAACCGCATGCCGCACGTGCTGAAGGCCGACTACACGCCGCTGTCGGCCGTCGACATCTTCGTCAAGGACCTGGGGCTGGTGCTCGACACCGCGCGCGCCACCAGGTTCCCGTTGCCGCTCGCTTCCACCGCGCACCAGATGTTCATGCAGGCTTCGGCGGCGGGGCACGGGCGCGAGGACGACGCGGCGGTGATCAAGATCTTTCCGGGGATCAGGCTGCCGGGGTGAGGCTGGGGGCGTTGGAAGCGCCCCTCACCCCAGCCCTCTCCCCGGAGGGGAGAGGGAGGAACAGCCGGGCGACCAGCGCTGCACGTCGTCCAACGTCCAGGCGCAAATGGCCAGCCTCCCCGCGGCCGGGGAATAGCTGTCGAGGATTGGGGGTGGGCACCACCCCCACTTTCGGTGGCGGGGCCACCACACCTGCCGGAGCAACCCCCTGCCTGCCCAAATATTCAATCGTGACGCGCACTTGCGTGCGCGCCGCGAACGGCACCAAAGAGCCGGGGTCGTTGGCACGCGTGATGCATAGGCTCTTGCGGGAGCCTTCAGAAGGGATGCCCACCGCGCCAGGCGCGACACGGACCCCTCCGGAAGGCAGCAGCCAATCCAGTTCAGACGGGGTGTGCCATGTGTCAAGCTACTTACGGCAAGTTCCAGCTTCGCTTCCAGTCGCTGTTCACGAGCGGCCGGGGTTTCGCCTTCCCTTGCGACCACGAAGGTCACGTCGACCTCGATGGCATGAGCGAGCGGGCGCGCAACAACTACTTCTTCGCGCGGGCGATGGTCGGCCGCGACCTGGCCTGCCCGGCGGTCGAAGCGACGGTGCTGCAGTAATGCGGTGCAACGCCCCCGGCGGGGCCGAAACCGCCAGCACGCTGCAGCCGCGGCGCATCCCATTGCATGGCCGGAGGGCATTGACCGGCATCGCATAATCGCCACCTCACCCGAGGGACGACTGCGATGACCTACCCCAATACCCAGCTCTTCATCAACGGCCAGTGGCAGGATGCCGCCGACGGCCGCACGCTGCCGGTCTTCAACCCGGCCACCGGCAAGGAAATCGGGCGCGTCGCCCACGCCGGAAAAGCCGACCTCGACCGCGCGCTCGAGGCGGCCCAGAAGGGCTTCGAAACCTGGCGGGACATGACCCCCGCCGCCCGCAGCACCATCATGCGCAAGGCCGCCGCTTTCATGCGCGAGCGCGCCGGCGAGATCGCCCCGCTGCTGACCCAGGAACAAGGCAAGCCCCTGCCCGAAGCCAAGGGCGAGGCGATGGCCGCCGCCGAC
>NZ_JBBKTQ010000040.1:0-35901 GCF_037890035.1 Ramlibacter sp. AN1133 | reverse complement strand
CTTCTTTCCTTCTTTCCTTCTTTCCTTCTCTTTTTTGCGTCCTCTGCGTACCCTTTGCGCCCTCTGCGTCCGGCCGTTTGGGTTTCGATATTCAGCTCGAGTGCTGACGCGCGAACGCCTTCGCGATCTGGTCCACCAGGGCCGGGCCGCGGTAGATGAGGCCGGTGTAGATCTGCACCACGTCGGCGCCCGCGCGCAGCTTGCCGAGCGCATCGTCGGCGCTCATGACGCCGCCGACACCGATGATCGGGTAGCCCGCGCCCAGCGCCGCGCGCAGCTGCGCGATCACGCGGTTGCTGGCCGCCAGCAGCGGGGCGCCGCTCAGGCCGCCCGCTTCCTCGGCATGCGGCATGCCCTGGACCCGGTCGCGCGCGATGGTGGTGTTGGTGGCGACCACCCCGTCCATGCCGTGGCGGCGCAAGGTGGCCGCGATCACGTCGACCTGCGCTTCGTCGAGGTCGGGCGCGATCTTCACGAACAGCGGCACGCGCCGGCCATGCTGCACGGCCAGTTGCTCGCGCCGCGCGGCCAGCGCGGCCAGCAGCGCATCGAGCGCCTCGTCGCTTTGCAGCGCCCGCAGGTTCTTGGTGTTCGGGCTGGAGATGTTCACCGTCACGTAGTCGGCATGCGGGTACACGCCGGCCAGGCAGGCGAGGTAGTCGCTGGTGGCCTGCTCGATCGGCGTGACCGCGTTCTTGCCGATGTTGAGCCCCAGCAGCCGCCCCTGCTCACGGAAATGCGAGCGCTGCACGTTGGCGACGAAGGCCTCCAGGCCGTCGTTGTTGAAGCCCAGGCGGTTGATCAGCGCATCGGCCGCACGCAGGCGGAACAGGCGCGGCTTCGGGTTGCCCGCCTGCGGCCTGGGCGTGACGGTGCCGACCTCGACGAAGCCGAAGCCCATCGCGCCCAGGGCGTCGATGCAGCGTGCGTTCTTGTCCAGCCCCGCGGCCAGGCCGATGCGGTTGGGAAAGCGCAGCCCCGCCAGTTCGACCGGGTCGGGCACGAAGGCGTTGCGCCAGGCCCATTCCAGGGGCGTTGCGTGCAGGCGCGCCAGCGTTCCCAGGGTGAGCTCGTGCGCGGCTTCGGCATCGAGCCTGAAGAGGAAAGGGCGGGCCAGGGCATAGGGCAGCAGCGACATCCGATAATTCCGGTTTCCAGACCAAACCGGGGATTGTCGCGTGACACAGGACGAACTCAAGACCGTGGTGGGGCGTGCCGCCCTGAGGTACGTGCCGCTCGGCGAAGTGGTGGGGGTCGGCACGGGCTCCACGGTCAACAAGTTCATCGAGGCGCTCGCGACGATGAAGGACCAGATCCGCGGCGCCGTCTCCAGCTCGGAGGCCTCCACCGATCGCCTGCGCGCGCTGGGCATCCGCGTGTTCGACGCCAACGAGGTGGAGGAACTCGCGGTCTACATCGACGGCGCCGACGAGATCGACGGCCAGGGCTGCATGATCAAGGGCGGCGGCGCGGCACTCACGCGCGAGAAGATCGTCGCCGCGCAGTCGCGGCGCTTCATCTGCATCGCCGACGAATCCAAGAAGGTGGAGGTGCTCGGAAAGTACCCGCTGCCGGTGGAGATCATCCCGATGGCGACGCAGCGCATCGTCCGCAAGTTCGCGGCGCTGGGGGGCACGGCCACCGTGCGCCTGCGCTACGACAACCCGCTGGTGACCGACAACGGCCAGCACATCCTCGACGTGACGGGCCTCAGCATCCGCGACCCGCTGGCCTTCGAGACCGAAGTCAAGCAGTGGCCCGGCGTGGTGGAGGTGGGCGTGTTCGCGCAGCAGAAAGCCGCCGTGTGCCTGCTGGGCACGAGCGGCGGCGTGCAGACGCTGAACTTCTAGCGGTCTAGAAGCGGATGCCCAGCGGGTTCGTCGGCGACGGATCGCTGGGCAGCGGCGACGCCGTGGCCGGTGCCTCCAGGGGCGCCTGCGCGGTCGGGTCGATCGGGCGCGGGTTCACCGCCACCAGCGGCGCGGGCGGCGGATTGCGGTAGCCCGCCGGCAGCGCCGACGTCTTCGGATAGCCGGCGGCATCCATGTACCGCGCCCACTCGGCCTCCGAGAAGCCGACGAGGTGCTGCGCGCCGAGCGTCGCGAAGGGCAGGCGCACGTCGCCGCTCAGGGCGCGCAGGGCGCGCACGTCCGCCTGGGTGGCGATGGTCTTTTCCGTGAACGGGATGCCGCGGCCCACGAGGAAGCCGCGCGCGGAGGCGCAGGGGCCGCAGGCCTCGGTGGTGTACAGGACCACGGGGAAGCGGCTCGTGGTGGCGCGCAGTTCCGAGGGCAGCACCGCACCGGAGCCCTGCGCGCCGTTGGTGGCCGGAAGGGCCACCGAAGGCGCCGGCGCCGCCTTGCCGTCGGCGGGCGGACGGTCGGAGAAGGTCACGCGCCCGTCGGGCCCCACGATGCGATAGACCTGCGCGTGGGCGGCGGCTCCCCACAGCGACGCGCATCCCAGAACGGCGGCGAGCGCCGCCAGGCGGACAGAAGACATCGTCATGCTTGGCTTTCCTGCTGTTGGGCAGATTGTGTCAGGCCATTCCCTGGTGACGCAACAAGGCGTCCAGCGTCGGTTCGCGGCCGCGGAAGGCCTTGAACGACTCCATGGCCGGACGGCTGCCGCCTGCCTCCAGGATGGCCTGGCGGTACCTGCGGCCGGTCTGCACGCTGGGCATGCCGTCCTCGCCCGCCGTCTCCTCGAAGGCGGCATAGGCGTCGGCGCTGAGGACCTCGGCCCACTTGTAGCTGTAGTAGCCCGCCGCGTAGCCGCCGGCGAAGACGTGGCTGAAAGTGTGCGCCATGCGGTTGAAGGCCGGCGGGTGCAGCACCGCCACCTCTTCTCGCACTTGTTGCAGCAGCGGCATGAAGTCGCTCGCGGGATCGTGGTCCGTGTGCAACAGCATGTCGAACAGGGCGAACTCGATCTGGCGCAAGGTGGCCAGTCCGCTCTGGAAATTCTTGGCCGCCAGCATCTTGTCGAACAGTGCCCGCGGCAGCGGCTCGCCGGAATCGACGTGCGCCGTCATGTGCTTGAGCACGCCCCATTCCCAGCAGAAGTTCTCCATGAACTGGCTCGGGAGCTCCACGGCATCCCACTCCACGCCGCTGATGCCCGAGACGTCGCGCTCGTTCACCTGCGTGAGCATGTGGTGCAGGCCGTGCCCCGATTCGTGGAACAGCGTGATCACGTCGTCGTGCGTGAGCAGGGCCGGGCGGCCTTCCACGCCTTCGGCGAAGTTGCACACCAGGTGCGCCACCGGCGTCTGCAGCCGGCCGGTGTCGGGCCGCAGCCAGCGGGCGCGCACGTCGTCCATCCAGGCGCCGCCGCGCTTGCCGGTGCGCGCGGCGGGATCGAGGTAGAACTGCCCGAGCAGCTCGCCGGAGTTCACGTGGTCGCGTTTCACCTGCGACTTGCGCTCGATGCGATAGAACTCCACGGACGGATGCCAGGCCGGCGCGAAGTCGCGCCGGATCTCCACCTCGAACAGGGTCTCGACGATCTTGAACAGGCCCGCCAGCACCTTGGGCGCGGTGAAGTACTGCTTGACCTCCTGCTCGCTGAACGCGTAGCGCTCCTCCTTCAGCTTCTCGCCGATGTAGGCCCAGTCCCAGGCCTGCGGGTCGGTGATGCCGAGCTTTTCGGCCGCGAAGCTGCGCATGTCCTGCACGTCCTGCTGCGCATAGGGCCTGGCGCGCCGCGCGAGGTCGCGCAGGAAGCCGATCACCTGCTGCGGCGATTCGGCCATCTTGGGCACCAGCGACACCTCGGCGAAATTGCTGTATCCGAGGAGCCGGGCTTCCTCGCGGCGCAGGGCGAGGATCTCGCGCACCAGCCCGGTGTTGTCGAACTTCGGGTCGCCCTGGTCGCTCGCGCGCGTGACGTAGGCGCGATAGAGGCGCTCGCGCAGCTGCGGGTTGTGCCCGAACTGCATCACGGGCAGGTAGCTGGGCATCTTCAGCGTGAGCTTGTAGCCCGGCTTGCCCTCGGCTTCGGCGGCCGCGCGGGCGGCCTGCACGACGTCCGGCGGGACGCCATCGAGTTCGTCCTCGCCGGCGTAGTAGGAGAAGGCATCGGTCGCGTCCAGCGCGTTCTCGCTGAACTTCTGCGACAGCTCCGCGGCGCGTTCCTGGATCTGCGCGAAGCGCTCCTTGGCGGGGCCGGCCAGCTCGGCGCCCGAGAGCACGAAGTTGCGGATCGCGTTCTTCAGCGCCTGCTGCTGCTCCTTGGTGAGCTTCGAAGCGTCGATGGCCTTGTACTTGGCGTACAGCTTTTCATTGGAGCCCAGGCGCGTCCAGAACTCGGTGACGCGGGGCAGGGCCTCGTTGTAGGCAGCACGCAGCTCGGGCGTGTCGGCGACGGCGTTGAGGTGGCCGACCATGCCCCAGGCGCGGCTGAGCCGCTCCGTGGCCACGTCGAGCACGCGCGCCATCCCGATCCAGTCGGCGGGGAAATCCGGCTCGGTCACCTTCGCCAGCGCCTGGTCGGCCTGGGCCAGCAGTTCGTCCACTGCGGGGGCGACGTGCTCGGGCCGCACCTGGTCCCACAGCGGGAGATCGTTGAAGTCGAGGAGGGGATTGCTCATGCCGCCCATTTTGCGGCAGCCGCGGGCGGGTCAGTGTCGGCGGGGATTGGGAATCCTCATGGGCGTCATGCAAAAACCGAACAGCCGGACGCAGAGGGCGCAAAGGGTACGCAGAGGACGCGAAAGAGACAAAGAAAGGGAAACGGAAAAGGGAAGGCCCTTCCTTCCTTTTTCTTTCTTTTCTGCGTCCTCTGCGTACCCTTCGCGTCCTCTGCGTCCGGTACCCGCTTCCTTCACGCCGCCGACCGCTCCGCCGCCTCGATCGTGTTGACCAGCAGCATGGCGCGGGTCATGGGGCCGACGCCGCCCGGGACGGGCGTGATCCAGCTGGCGACTTCCTTGACGCCGGCGAAGTCGACGTCGCCGCAGAGCTTGCCCTCGTCGTTGCGGTTCATGCCCACGTCGATGACCACCGCGCCCGGCTTGACCATGTCGGCCGTCAGCACGTTGCGCTTGCCGACCGCGGCGACGACCACGTCCGCCTGCCGCGTGATCGCGCCCAGGTCCTTGGTGCGGCTGTGGCAGATGGTCACCGTCGCGTCGCGGCCCAGCAGCATCATGGCCATGGGCTTGCCCACGATGTTGCTGCGGCCGATCACGACCGCGTGCTTGCCCTTGAGGTCGTAGCCGATCGAGTCGAGCATCTTCAGGCAGCCGTAGGGCGTGCAGGGCCAGAAACCGGGCTGGCCCACCATCAGCGCGCCGGCGCTCGCCACGTGGAAGCCGTCGACGTCCTTGGCGGGGGAGATCGTCTCGATCACCTTGTGGGTGTCCATGTGCTTCGGGAGGGGCAGCTGCACCAGGATGCCGTGCACGGCGCCGTCCACGTTCAGCGCGCGGATCTTCGCCAGCAGCTCCCCTTCCGTCATCGTGGCGGGGAAGCGCTCCAGCGTGGCCTTCAGGCCGGTCTGCTCGCTGTCGGCGGCCTTGTGCTTGACGTAGACCTGGCTGGCGGGGTCCTCGCCGATCAGGAGGATGGCCAGGTGCGGCTGGATGCCCCTGGCCTTGAGCGCCGCGGTGCGCCCGGACACCTCGGCACGGATTTGCGCGGCAAGCGCGTTGCCGTCGATGAGTTTGGCTGTCATGGGAGGATCAATTCAACAGCCGGACGCAGAGGACGCAAAGGGTACGCAGAGGACGCAAAGAAAACCTTCCAAAGCTTTCTTTGTCTTTTTTGCGTCCTCTGCGTACCCTTTGCGCTCTCTGCGTCCGGCAGTCCGTTTTCGGTAGTCAGGCCTTCGGCGGCGTCTGCCCCAGCGCGATCTTCAGCAGGTCGGCGACGGTGTTGGCGTTCAGCTTTTCCATGATGTTGGCGCGGTGCGCCTCCACCGTCTTGATGCTGATGCCCAGGTCGTCGGCGATCTGCTTGTTCAGGCGGCCGGCCACGATGCGTTCCAGCACCTGCGCCTCGCGCGACGTGAGCTTCGACAGCAGCGCATCGCGGCTGGCGGCGCTCTGGAATTCGGCGAAGGTGTCCTTGGCGCGTTCGAGCATGCGCTCCACCAGGCTCACCAGCTCGTCTTCCTTGAAGGGCTTCTGGATGAAGTCCATCGCGCCCTTCTTCATCGTGTTGACGGCCATCGGCACGTCGCCGTGGCCGGTGATGAAGACGACGGGCAGGGGCGACTTGCGTTCGACCAGCCGGTCCTGCAGTTCCAGGCCGGTCATGCCGCCCATGCGGATGTCGACGATCAGGCAGGCGACCTCGCGCGGGTCGTAGCGGGCGAGGAAGGACTCCGCGGAGTCGAAGCAGCGCACCCGGTAATCCTTGCCTTCGAGCAGCCACTGCAACGAATCGCGCACGGCCTCGTCGTCGTCGACCACATAGACCGTGCCCTTCTTGGGAATCAAACTCATACCGCTGTCACCCCCGCGTCCTTGCCTACTATCGGACTTGTAGCACCGGAGACCGGGATCCAGAAGGAGAACCGGCACCCCGCCACCTCCGCGCCATTGTAGATGTTCTCCGCCTGCATCCTGCCGTGGTGCGACTCCACGATGGAGCGGCACAGGTTCAGGCCGATGCCCATGCCCTCGGCCTTGGTGGAGAAGAAGGCTTCGTACAGGCGGTCCATCACCTCGGGGGCGAGGCCCTGGCCCGAATCGAGCACCGAGAATTCGACCACCTGCTGCACGTCGATCTGCTTGGGCACCACGCGCAGTTCCACGCTGCGGCGGCCCGCCGGGCGGCCCGCATGCTCGATCGCCTCGGCGGCGTTGCGCAGCAGGTTCACCAGCACCTGCTCGATCAGGATCGGGTCCACCATCAGGTGCGGCAGCCGCGCGGCCACGTAGTGCGACATGCGCACGTTGCGCCGGCGCAGTTCGATCTCCGCCAGCTCCAGCGCCTCGCTCACCATCACGCTCACGTCGGAGAGGGTGCGGTTCGGTTCGCTGCGCTTCACGAAGGTGCGGATGCGCTGGATGATCTGCCCGGCGCGCTGGGCCTGCCGCGCCGTCTTGTCCAGGGCCGCCAGCACGTCGTCTTCCGCGATCTGCTTGCTGCGGATGCGCGACATCAGGCCGTTGCAGTAGTTGCTGATCGCCGTCAGCGGCTGGTTCAGTTCGTGCGCCACGCTGGAGGCCATCTCGCCCATCGTGATCAGGCGGCTGGCGCTCTGCGCGCGTTCGGCCTGCGCGGCGGCCTGTTCCTCCGCGGTGCGCCGCGACGTGATGTCGGTCGCGATCACCATCTGCGCCAGGCGGCCGTCCACCCAGGTGAGGTAACGCGAACGCACTTCCAGCCACTTGCCCAGTTCCGGCACGAAGATCTCCGCGTTCTCGGAGCTGGCCGCCGTGAGGCTGTTGGTGGGCAGGCCGACGAAGGAGTCGACCTCGTCGAGGTGGTCGTCGTTGGTCGGCGGCGACTCCGACATGCCCGCCTGCGCCACCATACCCAGGTGGCCGCCCGCGCGGCCGCCGAACCACAGGCGGTACAGCTTGTTGGCGAACAGCAGTTCCTCGCTGCCCAGGGGCGCCACCGACACGGAGGCGTCGAGCGCCTCCAGCACGGTGGTGAAGCGCTCGTGCGAGGCCTGCAGCTGCTCGCGGATGCGCGTCGGCTCGGTGATGTCGGTCATCGAGGTCATCCAGCCGGTCTGGTGGCCCTTGGCGTCCACCAGCGGAGACACATAGAGGCGGGCATCGAACAGCGTGCCGTCCTTGCGCTTGACGCGCACCTGGAAGCCGCCCTGGATGGTGCGGCCCTTGAGTTCGTCCTCCAGCCGCGCCATGAGCAGCTCGCGGTCCTCGTCGGGCCAGTAGGGGAAGGGCGGGGTGCGGCCCACCAGTTCGGCCTCGCTCCAGCCGGTCATCTGGCAGAAGGCGGCATTGACATAAGTGATGCGGCCGTGCAGGTCGAGCGCCCGCATGCCCGTGAGCATCGAGTTCTCCATCGCGCGGCGGAAGTTGGTCTCCGTCATCAGCGCCTGCTGGGTGCGCATGCGCCGGCGGGTGTGCCGCCAGTTGGCGATCAGCATCCAGGCCGTCATCGCGGAGAGCGCACCGACCAGCCAGAACAGGCCGCTGCCGATCACCCCCAGGCCCGTGCGATAGGCCTGCGCGCGGATCACGAGGCCGTTGCCCACCGGCGAGACGGGCACCTCGTATTCGTTGGGCTGGGCGGCCCAGGGCAGCAGGTGCGTGGCAGGGTTGCGCGCCGGCACCGAGGTGCCCGCCAGCACGCGGCCCTTGCCATCGAGCAGGGCGACGGCGTACTTGGCCGAGATCTCCGCCGGCACGCCGTAGCGCAGCAGGCCGTCGATCGAGTATTCGCCCAGGATCACGCCGCCGAACTTGCCCTGGTCCGCCAGCGGCACGTGCAGCTGCAGCAGGCCCGAGCTGTCCGGTCCCGCGACCGGCTGCGAGTACACCGGCTGCTGCAGGTCGCGCGCGAGGCTGTACATGATCTCCGTCTCGCCGGGGCGCAGCACCTCGCCTTTCGTGCGCACGTGCGCGCTGCTCAGGCTGGGCGCCGCATACGAGGCCGTGACCCGCCGGCGCTCGTCGATCCACGTGAGCATCAGCAGCTCGGGATACTGCGCGATCATCGACTCGGCGCGGCCGACGAATTCCTCCCCATCCACCTCCTTGTTGGAGATGTCGCGGGCGATGCGCATCAACTGTTCCTGCCGCTCCAGCAGGCGCAGCCGCATGCGCTGCTGCGCGTATTCGACGTCGCGCTTGACGGCTTCCTGCTCGCGGTCCATTTCCTCCAGCCGCAGGTAGCCGAAAGCGGAGACGATGGCGGCCAGGAACAGCAGCACCGCGGCCAACGGTGCGGCCATCGCGTAGCGGTCCTGCCGGGTGGGCGTCTGGCGCCGCCACCAGTGGCGCCACCAGTTCGGGATGGGGCCGTCGGAGGGCAACTCCGATGCGGGGTTGTCATGCATGAGGATGGTCAGTTTAAGGGCGCGCCCCGGTGTGACCAACGGGCGCGACAAAGGTGCCGCCGACTTGCGACAGGTACAAGCATGTAATTCGCATTATGAAATGAAGAAGCACCATTTGAAATCTTGGCGAAGCTGTGCGACACTTCGCCCCCGTGCGGCCAGCCCGTACTAAATTCACTTGGACGCTTCAAGGAGACAACACATGTCCGCTCAGCCCGACCGCGTGTTCGGCGCCGCCGCCAACGATTCCGACTCCCAGGAAACACGCGAGTGGCTGGACGCGCTTTCCGCCGTCATCGCCTCCGAAGGCAAGGACCGCGGCCACTTCCTGATCGAACAGCTGCTGGAACAGGCCCGCCAGGAAGGCATCGACATGCCCTTCTCGGCGACGACGGGGTACGTCAACACGATCGAGCCCGAGAACGAGGAGCGCTGCCCCGGCAACCTCGAGATCGAGGAGCGCCTGCGCGCCTACATGCGCTGGAACGCGATGGCGATGGTGGTCAAGGCCAACCGCATCCATCCGGACGACGGCGGCGACCTCGGCGGCCACATCAGCTCCTTCGCCTCGCTGGCGACCATGCTGGGAGCCGGCTTCAACCACTTCTGGCACGCCGAGACGCCGGAACACGGCGGCGACTGCCTCTACATCCAGGGCCACAGCGCGCCCGGCATCTATGCCCGCGCCTTCATGGAAGGCCGCATCACCGAGGAACAATTGCTGAACTTCCGCCAGGAAGTGGACGGCAAGGGCCTTTCCAGCTATCCGCACCCGAAGCTGATGCCCGAGTTCTGGCAGTTCCCGACGGTGTCCATGGGCCTGGGCCCGCTGATGGCGATCTACCAGGCTCGCTTCCTCAAGTACCTGCATGCCCGCGGCATCGCCAACACCGAGAACCGCAAGGTCTGGGCCTTCCTCGGCGACGGCGAGATGGACGAAGTGGAGTCGCTCGGCGCCATCGGCGTGGCCGCGCGCGAAGGCCTCGACAACCTGATCTTCGTCGTCAACTGCAACCTGCAGCGCCTCGACGGCCCGGTGCGCGGCAACGGCAAGATCATCCAGGAGCTCGAAGGCGAGTTCCGCGGCGCCGGCTGGAACGTGATCAAGCTGATCTGGGGCTCCTACTGGGACCCGCTGCTCGCGCGCGACAAGGAAGGCATCCTGCGCCAGATCATGATGGACGTCCTGGATGGCGACTACCAGGCGATGAAGGCCAACGACGGCGCCTTCGTGCGCAAGAACTTCTTCGGCCGCCACCCCAAGGCGCTGGAGATGGTCGCGAAGATGAGCGACGAGGACATCTGGCGCCTCAACCGCGGCGGCCACGATCCGCAGAAGGTCTATGCGGCCTTCCACCGCGCCTACAACCACAAGGGCCAGCCCACCGTGCTGCTGGTGAAGACCGTCAAGGGCTTCGGCATGGGCAAGGCGGGCGAGGGCAGGAACATCGCCCACCAGGCCAAGAAGCTGGCCGACGACGACATCCGCACCTTCCGCGACCGCTTCAACATCCCGATCCCGGACGAGAAGCTGGCCGAGATCCCCTTCTACAAGCCGGAAGAGAACACGCCGGAGATGCAGTACCTGCACGAGCGCCGCAAGGCCCTCGGCGGCTACCTGCCCAAGCGCCGGCCCAAGGCGGACGAACAGCTGAAGGTGCCGGGCCTCGACGCCTTCAAGGCCGTGACGGATCCCACCGCGGAAGGCCGCGAGATCTCCACGACGCAGGCCTACGTGCGCTTCCTCACCGCGCTGCTGCGCGACAAGGAGCTCGGCCAGCGCGTGGTGCCCATCCTCGTCGACGAGGCGCGCACCTTCGGCATGGAGGGCCTGTTCCGCCAGATCGGCATCTACAACCACGAAGGGCAGAAGTACACCCCGCAGGACCGCGACCAGGTCTCCTACTACAAGGAAGTCCAGAACGGCCAGATCCTGCAGGAAGGCATCAACGAGGCCGGCGGCATGGCCAGCTGGGTCGCGGCGGCGACGAGCTACAGCACCAGCAACCGCATCATGGTGCCGTTCTTCATCTACTACTCGATGTTCGGGCTGCAGCGCGTGGGCGACCTGTGCTGGGCCGCCGGCGACATGCAGGCGCGCGGCTTCCTGCTGGGGGGCACCTCGGGCCGCACCACGCTCAACGGCGAAGGCCTGCAGCACGAGGACGGCCACAGCCACATCATCGCGCAGACCATTCCCAACTGCATGAGCTACGACCCGACCTTCGCGCACGAAGTCGCGGTGATCATGCAGGATGGCCTGAAGCGCATGGTGGAAAAGCAGGAGAACGTCTTCTACTACATCACCCTGCTGAACGAGAACTACCCCATGCCCGGCCTGCAGCCCGGCACGGAGGAACAGATCGTCAAGGGCATGTACCTGCTCAAGGCCGGAGGCGAAGGGAAGAACCGCGTGCAGCTGATGGGCTCCGGCACCATCCTGCGCGAGTCCCTGTTCGCGCAGGAGCTGCTGGCCAGCGACTGGGGCGTGCAGGCGGACGTGTGGAGCTGCCCGAGCTTCAACGAGCTGGCGCGCGACGGCCTCGCGTGCGAGCGCTGGAACATGCTGCATCCGGACGCGAAGGAGGCGCGGGTGCCGTTCGTCACGCAGCAGCTCGACAAGCGTGCCGGCCCGGTCGTGGCCTCCACCGACTACATCAAGCAGTACGTCGACCAGATCCGCGCCTTCATCCCGAAGGGCCGCGCGTACAAGGTGCTGGGCACCGACGGCTTCGGCCGCAGCGACTTCCGCAGCAAGCTGCGCGAGCACTTCGAGGTGAACCGGCACTACATCGTGGTGGCGGCCTTGAAGGCGCTGGCGGAAGAGGGTAGCGTGCCGGTTTCCAAGGTTGCCGAGGCGATCCGGAAATACGGTATCAAGGCCGACAAGGTCAACCCGCTGTACGCGTGACAATCGCTTCCTGAGACAACGACAAGGCCCGAGCGCGGGCCGCGGAGAACAAGAAACATGGCACTGGTCGAAGTGAAGGTCCCCGACATCGGGGACTTCAAGGATGTCGCCGTCATCGAAATCCTGGTCAAGCCGGGCGACACGATCAAGCAGGAGCAGTCGCTCGTCACCGTCGAATCGGACAAGGCCTCGATGGAGATCCCGGCCAGCGTGGCGGGGGTCCTGAAGGAACTGAAGATCAAGATCGGGGACAAGATCTCCGAAGGTTCGGTGATCGCGATCGTCGAATCGTCGGCGGGCGCGGCCTCTTCCCCTCCCCCTCCGGGGGAGGGTAGGGTGGGGGCGGCGGCGACAGCCGCTCCGGCTCCCCAACCCGCGGCGCCCCCACCCCAACCCTCCCCCGGAGGGGGAGGGAGTCAATCGGGCCCCATCCAGGTCAAGGTCCCCGACATCGGCGACTTCAAGGACGTCGCCATCATCGAGATCCTGGTCAAGCCCGGCGACACGATCAAGCAGGAGCAGTCGCTCATCACCGTCGAATCCGACAAGGCCTCGATGGAGATTCCTTCTTCCGCCGCCGGCGTGCTGAAGGAGTTGAAGGTCAAGGTCGGGGACAAGGTCAACATCGGTGACTTGATCGCGGTGCTTGACAGCACCGCGATGCTCGCCGCAACAGGCTCCCCCCCACCCCAACCCTCCCCCTCAGGGGGAGGGCTTCAGGCGACGCCCACTGCGCATGCGCCGGCCCACATCCCGCCGACCGCATCGCTGCCGCCGCACGAACCCGCGCCGCCCACGGGCAACCTGCCGCATGCATCGCCTTCCGTGCGCAAGTTCGCGCGCGAGCTCGGCGTGCCGCTGGAAGAAGTGAAGGGCACCGGGCCCAAGGGCCGCATCACGCAGGAAGACGTGCAGGCCTTCACCAAGTCGGTGATGGCCGGCGAGGTGCAGACCAAGGCCCTGGCCGCGAAGGCGCCCGCTGGCGGCGGGGGCGGCGAGGCGCTCGGCCTGCTGCCGTGGCCCAAGGTGGACTTCGCGAAGTTCGGGCCCATCGAGCGCAAGCCGCTGTCGCGGATCAAGAAGATCAGCGGCGCCAACCTGCATCGCAACTGGGTGCTGATCCCGCACGTCACCAACCACGACGACGCGGACATCACCGATCTCGAAGCCTTCCGCGTCGCCACCAACAAGGAAAACGAGAAGTCGGGCGTCAAGGTCACGATGCTGGGCTTCCTCATCAAGGCCTGCGTTGCGGCCCTGAAGAAATTCCCTGACTTCAACAGCTCGCTGGATGGCGAGGACCTGGTCCTCAAGAGCTATTACCACATCGGTTTCGCGGCCGACACGCCCAACGGCCTCGTGGTGCCGGTGATCAAGGACGCCGACAAGAAGGGCGTGCTGGCCATCAGCCAGGAAATGGCCGAGCTCGCGAAGAAGGCGCGCGATGGCAAGTTGTCGCCCGCCGAAATGTCGGGCGCGACTTTCACGATTTCTTCGCTCGGCGGTATCGGCGGGCGTTACTTCACGCCCATCATCAACGCGCCGGAAGTCGCTATCCTCGGGGTGTGCCGCAGCCAGACCGAGCCGGTCTGGGACGGCAAGCAGTTCCAGCCGCGCTTGATGCTGCCGCTGTCGCTGTCGTGGGACCACCGTGTCATCGACGGCGCTTCGGCCGCGCGCTTCAACGCTTACCTGGGGCAGATCCTGGCGGACTTCCGCCGCGTCCTTCTCTAAGAACTACAAGACTCGATGACAACAGTAGTGGTGGTGAAGAAAGCCGGGCAGATCGCCATCGCGGCGGACACCCTGGTGACCTTCGGTGACACCCGCCTTGCGCACCGGTTCGAGGACAACACCAAGATCTTCAAGGTCGAAACCGACGACGGCCCGAGCTACATCGGCATGGCCGGCACCGTGGCGCACTTCCCGGTGCTGCGCAAGGCGATGGGCTCGATGCCGCGCGAGATCCTCAAGCTGGCCAGCAAGGACGAGGTGTTCGACACCTTCACCAAGCTGCATCCGTACCTGAAGGACAACTTCTTCCTGCAGACGAAGGAAGAAGACAGCGACCCGTACGAGTCCAGCCAGTTCAGCGTGGTGATCGCCAACGCGAGCGGCATCTACGGGCTGTACAGCTACCGCGAGGTCTTCGAGTTCAAGGAGTTCTGGGGCATCGGCTCGGGGCGCAGCTTCGCGCTGGGCGCCATGCATGCCGCCTACCCCAAGGCCAAGACCGCGCGCGAAGTCGCGGAAGCGGGGATCGCCGCGGGTTGCGAGTTCGACCGCAACTCCGAGCTGCCCTGCGACATCTTCACTGTCAAGACGAAAGAGCCTAAATAAATGGCAACGACGGAAGTGAAAGTCCCCGACATCGGGGACTTCAAGGACGTGGCCGTCATCGAACTGCTGGTCAAGCCCGGCGACACGGTGAAGGTCGAACAATCCCTGGTGACGGTGGAGAGCGACAAGGCGTCGATGGAGATCCCGTCGACGCACGCGGGCGTCGTCAAGGAAGTGAAGATCAAGGTGGGGGACAAGGTGTCGGAGGGGTCGGTGCTGCTGACGCTCGAGACGACCGGCGCCGCGGCTTCTTCTTCCCCTCCCCCTCCGGGGGAGGGTAGGGTGGGGGCTCCGGCGCAAGCCGCTCCGGCCTCCAGCCCCGCAGCGCCCCCACCCCAGCCCTCCCCCGGAGGGGGAGGGAGCATCCCCGCGGGCTCCTACTCCGGCGGCGTCGACCTCGAATGCGAGATGCTGGTCCTCGGCGCCGGCCCCGGCGGCTACTCCGCCGCGTTCCGGGCCGCCGACCTCGGCATGAAGACCGTGATCGTCGAGCGCTATGCCACCCTCGGCGGCGTGTGCCTCAACGTCGGCTGCATCCCGTCCAAGGCGCTGCTGCACGTCGCGGCCGTGATGGACGAAGTGAGCCACATGGACACCCTGGGCATCTCCTTCGGCAAGCCCACCATCGATCGCGGCAAGCTCAAGGCCCACAAGGACAAGGTCGTCGGCAAGCTCACCGGCGGCCTCGCGGCCATGGCCAAGATGCGCAAGGTGACCGTGGTGCGCGGCATCGGCACCTTCCTCGATCCGTACCACCTGCAGGTGCAGGAGACCACGGGCAGCGGCAGCGAGACCACCGGCAAGAAGCAGGTGATCCGCTTCAGGAACGCGATCATCGCCGCCGGCTCGCAGGCCATGCAGCTGCCCTTCATGCCCAAGGACCCGCGCGTGGTCGACTCGACCGGCGCACTGGAGCTCGCCACCAATCCCAAGCGCATGCTGATCCTCGGCGGCGGCATCATCGGCCTGGAAATGGGTACCGTGTACTCCACGCTGGGCGCGCGCCTGGACGTCGTCGAAATGCTCGATGGCCTGATGCAGGGCGCGGACCGCGACCTCGTGCGCGTGTGGCAGAAGATGAACACGCCGCGCTTCGACAACATCATGCTCAAGACCAGGACCGTCGGCGCGGAAGCGACCAGGGACGGCATCCTGGTGCGCTTCGAGGGCGAACAGGCGCCCAAGGAACCGCAGGTCTACGACCTCGTGCTGCAGGCCGTCGGCCGCTCGCCCAACGGCAAGAAGATCGGCGCCGAGAAGGCCGGCGTGAACGTCACGGACCGCGGATTCATCCCGGTCGACATCTCCATGCGCACCAACGTGCCGCACATCTTCGCCATCGGCGACATCGTCGGCCAGCCGATGCTGGCGCACAAGGCGGTGCACGAGGCGCACGTGGCGGCCGAAGCGGCATCGGGCGAGAAGGCGACCTTCAACGCGCGCGTGATCCCCAGCGTGGCCTACACCGATCCCGAAGTGGCCTGGGTGGGCCTCACCGAGGACCAGGCCAAGGCGCAGGGCATCGCCATCAAGAAGGGCCACTTCCCGTGGACGGCGTCGGGCCGCGCGATCGCCAACACGCGCGACGAGGGCTTCACCAAGCTGCTGTTCGACGCGCAGACGCACCGCATCGTGGGCGGCGGCATCGTCGGCACGCACGCGGGCGACATGATCGGCGAGGTGGCGCTGGCCATCGAGATGGGCGCCGACGAGATCGACATCGGCAAGACCATCCACCCGCACCCGACGCTCGGCGAGAGCATCGGCATGGCCGCCGAGATCGCGCACGGTACCTGCACGGACGTGCCGCCGCAGCGGAAGTAGGCCGACACCGTCTTTCCCGCGCAGGCGGGAAGCCAGGGGAGCGCGCGCAGCGCGCCATGGAAAGCCCTGGGTCCCCGCCTTCGCGGGGACGACGGAAAAGCTCAGCGACACCGCACCGGCAGCAGCCCCGCCGGCACCGTCGTGCGGTTCGCCCCCTGCACGGTGGTGTTCCCCGGCGCGGCCGCCCCTGCACACAGCCACGTCAGCGGCACGATGCGCGCGCTCTCCACGCCTGCCGGCCGCAGCGTGAGCACCTTGCCCGCCAGCAGCCGGTGCGCGCTGTTGCCGAAGGTGAGATGGATCGCGCCGTTCTCCAGGCGGGCCGACTGCACCAGGCGGCTGACGATCTTCTCCGGTGGCGGCAGGTCCGCCGCGGCGTTGTCGGCGGGCAGCGGCGTGCCGACGCGCCATGCGGCTTCCACCGGGGGCTTGAGCACGTCCGCCAGCGGCAGCGCCTCGGCCACCTGCTCGCGGACCAGGCGGTCCATCGTGTTCGGCAGCGCGATCAGCGCCAGGATGGCGATCACCGCCACCACCACCAGCAGCTCCAGGAGGGTGAAGCCCCGGCGGCCTCGCGACTTGCTCATCCGCCGCATCCTCGCCGCGCTCAGGGGCGCACCGCCGGCGTCTCGAGTGCCATCCCCGCCGCGCGGTTCGCCAGGTACAGCTGAAGTTCGGTGAACTCGAGGCTCCCTGCGGCGAACGGCTCCGCCCGCACGCCCGTCATGCACCCCCGCACGCGGCGCCACAGGGACCCGAGCCCCTGCCATTCCAGCCGGTAGATCGGATACCCCGTCGCATGCCCCTGGGGGATCGGCGAGGCGGCGAGCTTGCCGCCGGCGCGCTCCTCGTGGCACTGCGCGCACGAGAGTTCGAGCTGGCCCATGCGCTGGCGAAAGAACGCCTCCCCGCGCGCGGCATGCGGCGCCAGGCGCGGGTCCGGCCGGGGCGCGATCGGCAGGCCGCGCGACTGCAGGCCCACGAGCGTCTCCAGCGCCAGCAGTTCCTGGTGCTCCGCCGGCCACGCGGGCTGCCCCTGGTGCCGCTGCCGGCACAGGTTGATCCGCGTGGAGAGATCGACCGGCCGCGCCAGCGCATCGTCCCATGTCGGATAGCGCGCCGCGACGCCGCGCAGCGACGCCGGCTCGCCGTGGCAGCTGGCGCACGAACGCGCAGACGCGGCAGGCGCGCGTGCCCACAGCTGCTCGCCTTCGGCTGCCCACAGCATGGCCGGATTCATCGCATCGTCGCGTTGCATCGCCTGCGTGGACGCACCCATGTCCTCGAAGCCGGAGCGGCGCGCCTCGCCGGGCGCGGCCCAGGCGGATGCGGCAAGCAGCGCCAGGACCGCCGCACGCCCGCGCATCACGCCACCTGCAGCGGCCGCCGTTCGACCTGCGAGAAGCCGTGGTCGCCCTGCCACTCGAATTCGAGCGTGCCGGCCTGGTCGGCGACGAGGTGGAAGGCAACGTAGGGGTTGGCGGCGATGGCGGGATACAGGTCCGCGGCGAACACCGTCTCGCCGTTGTAGCGGCACGTGAAGCGCCGCAGGATGTCGCGCGGGATCGGCTTGCCGTCCATGCCGGGGCGGTAGCCCGTCTCCATCAGGTGCGCGATGGTCACGCGCACCTGGATCACCTCGCCGCGGCGCGCGGTGGGGGGGAACTGGATGAGGGTGCGGGCGGCCATCGCTTCAGGAGGACGTGGTGGTTTCGAGGCAGGCCGCCGTGATCACGATCACGTCCACGCTGTCGGACCACACGGTGCCGTCGTTCATGCGCGCCAGCGCGACGAGCTGCTGGCTGGTCGCGAGCCGGATGCGGGTGGAGACGTCCGCCTTGCCCGCGCGCGGCCCCAGCTGGAAGCGCGCCACGTCGCGCTGCGGGTTCTTCTCGTTGAAAACGGCGATCTCGGTGACGTGGTCGGCGGCCGTCATCGGGCTGTCCACCGTCACGCGCATGGGCACCACGTTGCCGTTGTCGACCATCTGCGCGATCTCCAGCTTGACGCGTCCTTCGCGCACCCTCTGGGGCCCGGCGAACTGCGCCACCACGGTGGCGAGCGCCGGCGCCTCCTGCGCGGACGCGGGCCGCACCACCACCTGCACGGCCGCGGCCGCGCCGGCCTGCAGCAGCAAGCGACGGCGGGAGGAGTTGCGGATGGACATGCCGCCAAGCCTAACCTAACGCAGCGTCGCCAGCCATGCGACCACGTCCTCCACCTGCTGCGCCCCCAGGATGGGCCTTCCCGCCCAGGCGGCGCCCACGCGCGGGGCGTCGGGCGCCGCATGGAAGGCCGGCATGAAGCTGGCGGGATTCAACCGCCGGGGATCGACGATGCGCAGCCGCAGTTGCGCCTGCGAATAGCGCGCCCCGACGCCGGCGAGATCGGGCGCGAGGTCGCCCTGGAAGCGCTCCTCCGGGATCGGTGCCGTGTGGCACAGCAGGCACAGCCCCAGCTGCCGGCTCGCGACGATCGCCCGCCCGCGAGCGGCGTCGCCGCGCAGGCCGGCGAGCGGCTGCGCGATGCGGTCGCCTTCGACGACGTAGGGCACGAGCTCCTGCGCGCCGGCCGCCACCGGGGCGGCGGCGAGCAGCACCGCCCAGAGCAGCTGCACGCCGTCAGCCCCGCCCAGGCGGGGATCCGGTGCGTCCGGAGGGACCGGATTCCCGCCTGCGCGGGAATGACGGGCTGGAGCTCACGCGCGCTTGAGGCTCTGGTTCTTCACCGGCAGGTCGCGGATGCGCTTGCCGGTGGCCGCGTAGATCGCGTTCAGCACCGCCGGCGCCGCCACGGCGATCGTCGGCTCGCCCACCCCGCCCCAGAAGCCGCCGCTGGGCATCACCACCGTCTCCACCCTGGGCATGTGCCGCATGTGCACCACCGGATAGGTGTCGAAGTTGGTCTGCTCCATGCGGCCGTCCTTGAGCGTGCATTCGCCGAACAGCGCGCCCGACAGGCCGTAGGCGAAGGAGCCTTCCACCTGCGCCTCGATCTGCTGCGGGTTCACCGCGTGGCCGGGGTCGGTCGCGGCGACGATGCGGTGGATGCGCAGCTCGCCGTCGTTGCTGACGGAGACCTCGGCACACGCCGCCACGTAGCTGCCGAAACCCATGGTCTGCGCCAGGCCGCGGTAGACCTTCATGCCGTTCACGTCCGGCGCGGGGCGGCCCCAGCCGGCGCGCTCGGCGACGGCATTGAGCACCGCGAGGTGCTTGGGGTGGTCGGCCATCAGCTTGCGCCGCAGCGCCAGCGGGTCCTGCCGGGTGGCCGCCGCCACCTCGTCGAGGAAGCACTCCAGGTAGATCGTGTTCTGGTTCAGGTTCACGCCGCGCCAGAAGCCGGGGGGCACCGGCGGGTTGCGCATCGCGTGGTCGATCAGCAGGTTCGGGAAGCTGTAGCCGATCGAGGCCTCGGGGCCGGGCGAGTTCAGGCCCTGGAACACCAGCGGGTCCTTGCCGTTCTGCACGTTCTGCGGGAACACAGCGGCCAGGATCGACTGGCCCGAGATGCGCATGTGCAGCGCCGTGACGTTGCCCTGCCCATCCACCGCCGCGCGCAGCTTGCACTGCGTGACGGGGTGGAAGCGCCCGTGCAGCATGTCTTCCTCGCGGCTCCAGATCAGCTTCACGGGCGTGCCGGGCATCTCCCGGGCGATGGCGACGGCCTGCACCAGCCAGTCGTGCTGCGCGGCGCGCCGGCCGAAGCCGCCGCCCAGGTGCAGCTTGTGGACCTCGCACTGCGCGAGCGGCACGCCCGCGGCCTCGGACAACGCCGCCAGCGCGGACTCGCCGTTCTGCGTCGGCGTCCACGCCTCGCAGCGATCGGGCTTCCACAGGACGGTGGCGTTCTGCGGCTCCATCGTCACGTGGTTCTGGTGCGGGTACGAGTACACCGCCTCGACCACGCGGGCGGCGGAGGCGAAAGCCGCCTTCACGTCGCCGTTGCTGTTGCCCACGGCGGCTTCGGGCGCATCCAGCCCCGCCTTCAGCATGGCGGCCACCGAGGCGCTCGATTCCTTCGCGTTGGGGCCGTAGTCCCATTCGATGGGCAGCGCGTCGAGCGCCGTCTTCGCGCGCCACCAGGTGTCCGCCACCACGGCGACGGCGCTGTCGCCCACGCGCACGACCTTCTTCACGCCGGGCCGGTTGCGGATCGCCGCCTCGTTGAAGCTCTTGAGCTTGCCGCCGAACACCGGGCAATCCTTGATCGCCGCGTTCATCATCCCCGGCAGGTTCACGTCGATGCCGTAGACCTGCTTGCCATTGACCTTGTCCGGCGTGTCCAGCCGCGCCAGGCGCTTGCCGGCGATCTTCCAGTCCTTCGGGTCCTTCAGCACCACGTCCGCGGGCGGCTCGAGCTTGCCGGCGGCGGGCGCGAGGTGCCCGTAGGTGAGGGTGCGGCCGCTGGGCCCGTGCGTGACCACGCTGGCGGCGGCACGGCACTCGGCGACGGGCACCTTCCATTCGTTGGCCGCGGCCTGCACCAGCATCATGCGGGCCTGCGCGCCGCCCTTGCGCACGTACTCCTGCGAGCGGCGCAGGCCCTGGCTGCCGGCGGTGAAGAAGTCGCCCCAGACACGCTTGCGCGCGAGGTTCTGGCCGGGCGTCGGATACTCCCAGGTCACCCGGGACCAGTTCGCTTCCAGCTCCTCGGCCACGAGCTGCGCGAGGCCGGTGAGCGTGCCCTGTCCCATCTCGGAGCGGGCGATGCGGATCACGATGGTGTCGTCCGGCCTCACCACGACCCAGGCATTCACCTCGGGAGCGGACGCCGCCTGCGCCTGCGCCTCCTGCAGGAAGGGCACGTGGAAGCCCACCACCAGGCCGGTGGCGGCGGAAGCCTGGAGGAAGCCGCGGCGGCGGATCTTCGCGATGCTGCTCATGTCGTGCTCCCGTCGGCGTGCTGGATGGAGAGCTGCGCGGCCTTCAGGTCGCCGCGCGCCACCGCGTGGATTGCCGCGCGGATGCGGTTGTAGGTGCCGCAGCGGCAGATGTTGCTCATCGCGCTGTCGATGTCGGCATCGCTCGGGTTCGGGTTGCCCTTGAGCAGCGCGGCCGCGGCCATCACCTGGCCGGACTGGCAGTAGCCGCACTGCGGCACGTCGAGCGCCACCCAGGCCTTCTGCACCGGATGCGAGCCGGTGGGAGACAGGCCTTCGATGGTGGTGATCTTCTCGTTGGCGCCGATGCTGGAGAGCGGCCGCACGCAGCTGCGCGTGGGGACGCCGTCGATGTGCACGGTGCACGCCCCGCAGGCGGCGATGCCGCAGCCGTACTTGGTGCCTGTGAGGCCGAGCTGTTCGCGCAGCACCCAGAGCAGGGGCGTGTCGCCCTCCGCCTCGAATTCGCGCACGACCCCGTTCACGTTCAGTTTCGCCACGCCGGTCTCCTGGAGGGATACGTAGGCGAGGGATCGTACGAGTGCGCCGGGGCGTTCGCCTCCGCGTAATCCCGATGCCTCGAGGTCCTCGCGAAAAGAGCCTGCTCTTTTCGCGGGGTGAGGTAGGGCAGCGGCTTACTGCGAGCCGGCGGGCGTCTGCGCGGGCGGGGGAGCGAGGACGCGGCGCGCGCCGTCGAAGCGCGTGGTCCAGTAGGACAGGCCCATGTCTTCCACCCGCACCTGCGCACCGGGGCGCGGCGAGTGGATGAACTTGTTGTCGCCGATGTAGATGCCCACGTGGCTGAAGGCGCGCCGCATGGTGTTGAAGAACACGAGGTCGCCCGGCTGCAGTTCCTGCTTGTCGATCTTCTGCGTGGCGGCGGCCTGCTCATCCGCGCGGCGTGGCAGGATCAGGCCCACGGTCTGCTCGAACATCGCCTTGACGAAGCCGCTGCAGTCGAAGCCGGTGTCCACCGAATTGCCGCCGCGGCGGTAAGGCACGCCGAGGAAGCCCATGGCGGTGACGACGAGTTCGGAGGCGCGCTGCGCCACGTGGCTGGCGCCGGCGGACACCCGGTCGCCCACGGTGGCGCGCACTTCCCCGATGCGGTCCACCAGGCGCTTTTCGGCCATGAAGCGGCCGATGTCGTCTTCCGCGGAGGCCGGCGGCGCGGCGTGCACGCTGCCGGCGGCAAGGAGGAGCGCAAGGCTGAGCCGACGCAACATGGGCGCGGAGGTTAGCGTCCGGGCGTGGGGCAGGTCAAGCGGGCAATGCATTCAGGTTCTTGATTTCGTATCGGTTTGCTTCCGGGCCACGAAGCATGGCGGGTGGGGAACAATGTCTTCCACCATGAATGGACCCAACCGATCCAGGAGGCGCCGCCGGCTCTGGGGCCGACTGGGCGCGTCGCTCACGGCCTGCATTGTCGCAGGCCTGGGGGTACCGCCGGTCGCGGCCCAGGCGCCGCGCGGCGAAACGGTCGCCAGCGGCCTGGAGCACCCCTGGGCGCTGGCCTTCCTGCCGGATGGCCGCTTCCTCGTGACGGAGCGGCCCGGCCGCCTGCGCATCGTCAACCCGCAGGGGCGCCTGTCGCCGCCGCTGGCGGGCGTGCCCACGGTGGCCGCACGCGGGCAGGGCGGCCTGCTGGACGTGGTGCTCGATGCGGGGTTCGCGTCCAACCGCACGCTTTACTTCTGTTTCTCCGAGCCGGGGCCGGGCGGCACCAACAGCACCGCGCTGGCACGCGCCACGCTCGCGAGCGACGACAGCCGGCTGGCGGACGTGCGCGTGATCTTCAGCCAGAAGCCGAAGGTGGCGAGCACCGCGCACTTCGGCTGCCGGATCGTGGAGGCGCGCGACGGCACGCTGTTCCTCACGCTGGGCGAGCGCTTCTCGCGCAAGGAGGACGCCCAGGGCCTGGACACGCACCACGGCAAGATCGTGCGGGTGAACAAGGACGGCAGCGTGCCGCGCGACAACCCCTTCGTGGGCCGCGCCGGCGCGCTGCCGGAGACCTGGAGCCTGGGGCACCGCAATGCGCAGGGCGCCACGCTGGGGCCGGACGGGCGGCTGTGGGAGATCGAGCACGGCCCGCAGGGCGGCGACGAGATCAACCTGCCGCAGGCCGGCCGCAACTACGGCTGGCCGGTGATCACCTACGGCGAGAACTACGGCGGCGGGCCGATCGGCGCCGGCCTCACGCGCAAGGAGGGCATGGAGCAGCCGCTGCACTACTGGGTGCCCTCGATCGCGCCGTCGGGGATGGTGTTCCTCACCAGCGAGCGCTATGGCGCGGCGTGGCGCGGCAACCTGTTCGTGGGTTCGCTGAAGTTCGGGTATCTCGATCGCATCGAACTCGCCGACGGCAAGGTCGCGCGCGAGACGAAGCTGCTGCAGGGCGTGGGCCGCGTGCGGGACGTGCGGCAGGGGCCGGATGGATTGCTGTACCTCCTGACCGACGAGGAGGACGGCAAGCTGGTTCGTGTGCTGCCTTGATCGATTTTTCCCTCCCCCTCCGGGGGAGGGCAGGGTGGGGGCGCTCCGGGGCTCGCACAGGCGCCGCAATGAAAACGGGCGCCGCAGCGCCCCCACCCCAACCCTCCCCCGGAGGGGGAGGGAGCAAGAGACTCAGGCCTTCACCAGCCCCTTGCGCACCGCATACCGCGTCAGGCTCGCGATGTCGTTCAGCCGCAGCCGCTCCATGATCCGCGCCCGGTGCACGTCCACCGTCTTGGGGCTCAGGCCCAGTTCGTAGGCGATCTCCTTGGCCGACTTGCCCTGGGCGATCAGCGTCAGGATCTCCACCTGGCGCTGCGTCAGCTCGTCGTCCACCGTCGGCTCCGAGGGCTGCAGCAGGCGCTGGGCGACCGCGGCGCTGAAGTAGCTGCCGGTGGCCATCACGCTGCGCAGGGCCTGCTCCAGCTCGAAGGGCGGCGCGTCCTTCATCAGGTAGCCGCAGGCCCCGTTGGCCACGGCGCGCTTGACGAAATCGACCGTGTCGTACATCGACAGCACGATCACGCGCACGTCCGGATGCCGGGAATGGATCTCGCCGATCGCCGTGATGCCGTCCATGCCGGGCATGGAAATGTCCGTCATCACCACGTCCGGCTTGATCGAGTCCAGCAGCGCCAGCAGCTCCTGCCCGTTGCGCGCCTCCGCGATCACCTGCACCCCGTCGACGGTGGCCAGCAAGGCCTTGATGCCGGAACGCACCAGATCGTGGTCGTCGGCCAGCACGACCTGGATCGGCATCGGCTTGCTGAAGTTCTGCATCATCTACGCTTCCCCTTGTTCAAAGCACCGCACGGATCGCCACGCCCCGCCCCCGGCGCGTGCGGATGTGGAGTCGGCCTCCCGCCAGCTCCGTGCGCTCGATCATCCCGTACAAGCCGATGTTCCTCTCGGACTGGTGGCCGTCGAGCACGGCCGCCTTGTCGAAACCCCTGCCATCATCCAGCACCAGCACGCCGATGCGCCCTCCCGGCAGGAAGCGCAGGCGCACCCGCACGTGGGTGGCGCGCGCGTGCCGCACGATGTTCGTCAACGCCTCCTGCACCAGGCGCACCGCCACCGCGGCGTTCTCCTCCAGGCGCTTGGGCTCCTCGCCGCGCGTGAGCACCTCCCACGCCAGGCCCGCCGGCTCGCAGATGCGCTGCAGCGACGACTGCACCGCCGGCACCAGCCCCAGCAGGTCCAGCTGCGCCGGCCGCAGCGAGAACGACAGCGTCTTCAACTGCTGCAGCGCGCCGTTGGCGAGCTCCCCCGCCGTATCACTGTACTTGCGCCGCACCTCCGGCTCCTGCGCCCGCTGCGCGGCATGCAGGTGGATCACCACCGCCGTCAGCGTCTGCCCGAGCTGGTCGTGCAGCTCGCGCGAGATGTGCGAGCGTTCGCGCTCCTGCGCCAGCACGAAGCGCGCCGACAGCTCCTTCAGCCGCGCGTACGCCGCCTGCAGCTCCGCGTCCAGCTTCTCCTTCTCCTGCGCCCGCCGCCGCTCCTCCAGCACCCGCCCGATGATCTGCGGCAGCGTGCCCAGCTTGTCCTTGGTCAGGTAGTCCTTGGCGCCGCAGCGCAGGACGTGCACCGCGGCTTCCTCGCCGATCGCCCGCGTCAGCACGATCAGCGGGATGTTGCTGCGCCGCGTGACCAGGATCTGCAGGGCCGCATACGGCGAGAAGCGGGGCAGGTTGAAGTCGCACAGGATCACGTCCCAGTCGCCTTCCAGCGCCGCGACGAAGCTGGCGGCGTTGTCGACCCGGTGCAGTTCGTAGAGGCGCGTCGGGTCGGCCCGTTCCAGCGCGATGCCCATCAGCTCGACGTCGTCGGGGTTGTCCTCGACGCACAGCAACCGGATGGGGGGGAGGTCTTGGACTGCGCGACTGGGCATGGCGATGCGCACGCGAGTGTACCGTTGGGCTGAACCCACCGGTCTTAAGCATGTTCCCTAGGGGCGCACCTAGGTCCGGCCCAGCGCCGGCCAGCCCGGCTGCAGCTTGCGCTCGAGGAAGTCGACCACGCGCTCGAAGGGATCGAAGCCGAACGCCTCGGCGACCGAGGGCCGCAGGTTCGAATTGGCATTGATGTCGTAGAACACGCGGCGGCCATCCGGCGTCTCGAGGTACTCGATGCCGCCCACGTCCAGCTTCGCGGCGTCGACGATGCGCCTGGCCGTGGCGACCGCCTCGCGCGGCACTTCCGGATAGGGGTGGAACTCCACCGGCGGCGCGTCCACCGCCTCGTGCGCCGGGATTTCGCACACGCCTTCGCCGTCGTCGGGGTTGCACACCGGCGAGGGGCACAGGTTGAAGCGGCCGTGCGTCTTCACGCGCATCGCGTACAGCAGCTCGCCGCCGAGGAACTCCAGGCGCACGATGCCCTGCTCGGGGTCGTGCGGCAGGTACTCCTGCAGCAGGAACAGGTTGTCCGGCAGCCAGATCGACGGATCGCGGCGGAAGATCTCCTCCACCTGCGCGAGCGACTCCACCACCTGGATGCGGGCGCCGCTGCCGCCCTGGTCCGGCTTGAGCACGGCTGGCCACGTGATCTGGCTCGCGTAGGCGCGCAGCGCGCCGGGGTCGTTGAAGGTGAACGAGCGCGGCGTGTCGATGCCGAGCGTGCGCAGCAGCGTGGCCTGCACGCTCTTGCTCAGCTCCAGCGAGAACACGTCGGCGCCATTGAGCACGCGCGCGCCCAGGCGCTCCAGCGTGCGCATGTACGCCAGCGCCAGCGGCACGGCGCGCGCATTGCCCCGCACGTACGCGCTGGGGCTGGCCTGGTTGAAGTAGAGGGCGGCCTGCGGCGGCTCGGAATTGCCGAAGGCGGCCTGCGTGACGTTGTACGGCGCGAAGTTCACGCCGCGCCGCTCGAGGGCGGCGAACAGCGGCTTCTGCCACTCGGGGTGCTCGTGCAGGACGATCAGGTCGGGGCGAGGGGACTTCATGGGGCGCGATCCTACCCCCCCGTCCGGGGAATAATCCGGCGCAAAGGAAGAACCCATGCTGCTGGATGCCCAGGATTGCCAACTCGTGCTGGTCGACTACCAGCAGCGCCTCATGCCCGCCATCCACGAGGCCGGCCTCGTGGTGGCGAATGCGGCGAAGCTCGCGCGCATCGCGCAACTGCTGCAGGTGCCCCTGTGGGCCACCGAGGAGAACCCCGACGGCCTCGGCGGCACGGTGGAGGCACTGCAGCCGCTGGTGGCGGGCCGCATCGTGCCGAAGATGGCCTTCGACGGCAGCTCCGTGCTGCTGCTGCGCCTGAAGCCCGCGGCGAAGCCGCAGGGCGGCAACGCCCGCAGCCTCCCCAAGCACCTGCAGAAGGCCGCGCCGCCGCCCGCGCCCGGGCGCGAGACCATCGTGCTGGCCGGCTGCGAGGCGCACGTGTGCCTGCTGCAGACGGCCCTCGGCCTGCTGGAGGAGGAACTGGACGTGGTCGTGGTGACGGATGCCTGCGGCTCGCGCAGCGAACGCAACCGCGACGCCGCCTTCGACCGCCTGGCCGGCGCCGGTGCCGAACTCGTGACGACCGAGATGGTGGCCTTCGAATGGCTGCGGGATGCGGGTCATCCCCGGTTCCGGGACGTGTTGACCATCGTCAAATAGGGGCCCCGCTCCCGTCAGTCTGCGGCAAGCCGCGTGCCGACAATGGGCGGCGACCAACATCCAGACGCAGGAGACAAGCATGGCGGGTTATGCGGAGTTCCATCGCCGTTCCATCGAGGACCGCGACGCCTTCTGGGCCGAGCAGGCGAAGCTGATCGACTGGCAGACGCCGCCGAAGCAGATCTGCGACAACAGCAACCCACCGTTCACGCGCTGGTTCGTCGGCGGCCGCACCAACCTGTGCCACAACGCGGTGGACCGCCACCTCGCCGCGCGCGCGGCGCAGCCGGCGCTGATCTACGTCTCCAGCGAAACGAACGAGGAGCGCGTCTACACCTTCGGCGAACTGCATGCGCAGGTGCAGCGCTTCGCCGCGGTGCTCAAGGCGCAGGGCGTGGGCAAGGGCGACCGCGTCCTGATCTACATGCCGATGATCGCGGAAGCGGCCTTCGCCATGCTGGCCTGCGCGCGCATCGGCGCCATCCACGCGGTGGTGTTCGGCGGCTTCGCCTCGGTGTCGCTGGCCTCGCGCATCGAGGACGCCACGCCCAAGGTCATCGTCAGCGCCGACGCCGGCTCGCGCGCCGGCAAGGTGGTGCCGTACAAGCACCTGCTCGACGAAGCCATCAACCTGTCGAAGCACAAGCCCGGCTCGGTGGTCCTGGTGGACCGCAAGCTGGCGCCGATGGAGAAGGTGTCCGGCCGCGACCACGACTACGGCACGCTGGCCGACCGCGAGATGCACACCAGGGTCGAATGCGAATGGCTGGAGTCCACGGACGTCAGCTACACGCTCTACACCAGCGGCACCACCGGCAAGCCCAAGGGCGTGCAGCGCGACGTGGGCGGCTACGCGGTGGCGCTCACCGCGAGCATGAAGCACATCTTCCTGGGCAACGCGGGCGAGACCTACTTTTCCACCTCCGACATCGGCTGGGTGGTGGGCCATAGCTACATCGTCTACGGCCCCTTGCTCGCCGGCATGGCGACCATCATGTACGAGGGCCTGCCGATCCGCCCCGACGCCGGCATCTGGTGGAGCCTGGTCGAGAAGTACAAGGTCACCTCGATGTTCAGCGCGCCGACGGCGGTGCGCGTGCTCAAGAAGCAGGACCCGGCCTTCCTGAAGAAATACGACCTCTCCAGCCTGCGCGCCCTGTTCCTGGCGGGGGAGCCGCTGGACGAGCCGACGGCCAAGTGGATTTCCGAAAGCCTGGGCCGCCCGATCATCGACAACTACTGGCAGACCGAGAGCGGCTGGCCGATCCTGGCGCTGGCGAACGGCGTGGAAAAGCAGACCAGCAAGTTCGGCAGCCCCGGCCTGCCGATGTACGGCTACGACGTGAAGCTGGTGCACGAGAGCACCGGCGAGGAACTCAAGGGCCCGGACCAGAAGGGCGTGGTGGTGATCGAAGGTCCGACGCCGCCCGGCTTCATGCAGACGGTATGGGGCGACGACGAGCGCTACGTCAAGACCTACTGGGAGAGCATCCCCGGCCGGCAGGTGTACAGCACCTTCGACTGGGGCATCCGCGACAAGGACGGCTACTTCTTCATCCTGGGCCGCACCGACGACGTGATCAACGTCGCCGGCCACCGCCTGGGCACGCGCGAGATCGAGGAGAGCATCTCCTCGCATCCGAACATCGCGGAAGTGGCGGTGGTGGGCGTGGCCGACCAGCTCAAGGGGCAGGTCGCCGTCGCCTTCGCCGTGGTGAAGGACGCCTCCGGGCTCACCGACGAAGCCGCGAAGCTGAAGCTCGAAGGCGAGGTGATGAAGGTCGTGGACGACCAGCTCGGTGCCGTGGCGCGGCCCGCGCGCGTGCGTTTCGTGACCGTGCTGCCCAAGACGCGCAGCGGCAAGCTGCTGCGCCGCGCGATCCAGGCGGTGTGCGAAGGTCGCGATCCGGGCGACCTGACGACGATCGAGGATCCGACCGCGCTGCAGCAGATCAGGGACCTCGTCGCGGCACGCTGACACTGGCGCTCCGGCTGTCGCCACGCGGCGACCGCCCGGCGCAGCCGATCTCGCGAGTGGCGGGCGCGCGCCCCGCCGGCGACTTTTCGCACTGGCCTGGTGCACGGATTGTCTTAACAATTCGTTGCACCATGAAGACCCTCTTTGCCCCGGCCATCGCGCTGATGGCGCGCCTGCGCTTCCGTTCCAAGTTCCTCCTGTGCGGCGGCATCACGGCCGTCCTGTTGCTGTGGCTGGGGGTGACCCAGCTGGAGCGCCTCAACGAGCGCGTGCGGATGATCGACTCCGAGCGCAACGCGGTGGCGCTGATGGCGATCCTGGTGGAATGGAACAAGGTCCTGATCGAGAACCGCCGGATCGTGATCACCACCGCGCCCGGCGACGACAGCGTGCGCCAGCGCCTGAAGGCGCAGAAGGACGTGATCGACAAGGTCCTCGCGCGCATCGAGGAACACGTGGCCGCGGCCCGCCCGCTGTACGACATGAGCACCGAGACCAAGGGCCTGCGCCAGGGCTGGGAGGAGCTGCAGAAGAAGGTCGAGGCGCTGCCGGTCGACCGCGAGTTCGCGGCCAGGGGCTTCGCCGCCCACGCCCCCGAATACGGGCGGCTCTACGCCTTCATGAAGGACCTGGGCAACCGCTCGCGCATGGCGCTGGACCCGGACCTGGACCTGTTCTACCTGGGCTTCCCGCTGGCGAACAACACGCCCAGCACCGCCGGCATCATCGTGCGCATCGCGGCCTATGCCACGCTGAACGTGCCGCGCGGCGAGATCACGCCCAAGGACAAGGTCTTCTACGAAGTGACGCAGGCGCGGCTGGAAGACACCTTCAGCGGCGTCGAGAACATGCTCAAGCAGTCGATGAACGTGAACCCCGTGGTGCAGTCGCACCTGGAACAGGGCTTCGATCGCCTCAAGGCCGCCTCCAAGGAGATGTTGATCTTCGTGCGCGGCAACTTCATCGAGGCGGCGGGCATCCAGGTGACGCAGCCCCAGATCCAGCAGGCCTCGAACGCCGCCGTCGATGCCGCCTGGGCGCTGGTGGAAGCCAACCGCACGATGATGGACCAGCTGCTCGCCGAACGCGCGGCCACGGCGACGCTCACGCGCAACGGCCTGGCGGCACTGCTGGCCGCGGCGATCCTGCTCACGCTGTACCTGTCCGTGGGCATGTACCACGCGCTCGATCGCGGCATCCGCCAGGCCGCCGAGGCGGCCCGCGCGCTGGCGCGGGGCGAGCTCGGTCGCATGCCGGAAGCCGAGACCCACGACGAACTCGGTGAGCTGCTGGGCGAACTGCGCCGCGCCGACGAAGCGCTGGTCTCCATGATCGGGCAGGTGCGCGCCGCCGCCGGCACCATGATGGAAGCCACCGAGGAGATCGCCACCGGCAACGCCGACCTGTCGCAGCGCACCGAGGAACAGGCCAGCACGCTCGAAGAGACGGCGGCCTCGGTGGAGGAGCTGACCAGCACCGTCAAGCAGAACGCGGAAAGCGCGCGCGACGCCAACCAGCTGGCGCAGTCGGCCTCGCAGGTCGCGGCACGCGGCGGCTCCGTGGTGAACGAGGTGGTGGACACGATGGCTTCCATCAACACCGCGTCGCGCCGCATCGTCGACATCATCGCCGTGATCGACGGCATCGCGTTCCAGACCAATATCCTGGCGCTCAATGCGGCCGTCGAAGCTGCGCGGGCCGGCGAGCAGGGCCGCGGCTTCGCGGTGGTGGCCGCCGAAGTGCGCACCCTGGCGCAGCGCTCCGCCGCCGCGGCGCGCGAGATCAAGGAACTGATCAACGATTCCGTGGGCAAGGTGGACGTCGGCAGCCAGCTCGTGAGCCGCGCGGGCGACACGATGAAGGAAGTCGTGGACGGCATCCGGAAGGTGACGGCGCTCATGGGCGAGATCGCCTCGGCGAGCAACGAGCAGACGCTGGGCATCGAGCAGGTGAACCAGGCGATCGCGCAGATGGACCAGGTCACGCAGCAGAACGCGGCGCTGGTGGAGGAAGCCTCCGCCTCGGCGCAGTCGATGCGCGAGCAGGCCGCGCGCCTGGCCACCGCCGTCGGCCAGTTCAAGCTGCTGGCGGACCCCGCGCAGCAGGCGATCGCCCATGCGCGCGAGAGCAGCCGCGCGGCGGCCAGGCCCGCCCGCCGGAGCCGGCCCGCGGCCCCCACCGCGTCGGCCCGCTCGCTGGCGGCCCCGGCCGAAAGCACCTACTAGCAGCAAGCTGGGCGCAAGCCACAGCTGCCACACTTCCCCCGCGCTCCGCTCCCTCTCCCCCTCGGGGGAGAGGGTTGGGGAGAGGGGGTTCGTGAGATCCCCCGAAGGGGAAGGGGCGCTCGTCTGGCTGCAAACGCGGCGTGCCACGGAACGTGGCACAATCCGCGGCGCAACCAGACCCGTGCCCCTTCCCCACAGTCGCATCCGCCAACCGGTCCAGCCGTGCCGCGGAAGGTTCTCCAACCAGCTCCATGCTCCCTGAAGGGGGGCGGAAAGTAGCGAACACACGATGAGCGACCAAAGCTCCGTCTACACGGCCTACCAGGGCAATACCTATCTCTTCGGCGGCAACGCCCCGTACGTCGAGGAGATGTACGAGAACTACCTGGCCAACCCCGGCAGCGTTCCCGAGATGTGGCGCGAGTACTTCGACGCGCTGCAGAACGTGCCCGCGGTCGACGGCTCCAACGCCCGCGACGTGCCGCACCTGCCGGTGGTCAATGCCTTCGCCGACCGCGCCAAGCAGGGCGTCACCAGGGTGGTGGTGGCCGCCGGCGCCGACCCCGAGACCGCCCGCAAGCGCACCGCGGCGCAGCAGCTGATCGCCGCCTACCGCAACGTCGGCGCCCGCTGGGCCGACCTCGACCCGCTCAAGCGGGCCGAGCGCGAACACATTCCCGAGCTGGAGCCGTCCTTCTACGGCTTCACCGATGCCGACCAGGAAGCGGTGTTCAACACCAGCAACACCTTCTTCGGCAAGGACAACATGTCGCTGCGCGACATGCTCAACGCCCTGCGCGAGACGTACTGCGGCACCATCGGCGCCGAGTACATGTACATCAGCGACCAGGGCCACAAGCGCTGGTGGCAGCAGAAGCTGGAATCCATCCGCAGCAAGCCGCAGTTCAGCCCCGAGAAGAAGAAGCACATCCTCGACCGCCTGACCGCCGCCGAAGGCCTCGAGCGCTTCCTGCACACCAAGTACGTCGGCCAGAAGCGCTTCTCGCTCGAGGGCGGCGAGAGCTTCATCGCCTCGATGGACGAACTGATCCAGCAGGCCGGCGCCAAGGGCGTGCAGGAGATCGTGATCGGCATGGCCCACCGCGGCCGCCTGAACGTGCTGGTGAACACGCTGGGCAAGATGCCCAAGGACCTGTTCGCCGAGTTCGACCACTCCGCGCCGGAAGAACTGCCCGCGGGCGACGTGAAGTACCACCAGGGCTTCAGCTCGGATGTGTCCACCCCCGGCGGCCCGGTCCACCTGTCGCTGGCCTTCAACCCCTCGCACCTGGAGATCGTCAACCCGGTGGTCGAGGGCTCGGTGCGCGCGCGGATGGACCGCCGCGGCGACAAGGCGGGCAAGCAGGTGCTGCCGGTGCTGGTGCACGGCGACGCCGCCATCGCCGGCCAGGGCGTGGTGATGGAGACGCTGGCGCTGGCCGAGACCCGTGGCTACTACACGGGCGGCACGGTGCACCTCGTCATCAACAACCAGATCGGCTTCACGACCTCGGACCCGCGCGACACCCGCTCCACGCTGTACTGCACCGACATCGTCAAGATGATCGAGGCGCCGGTGCTGCACGTGAACGGCGACGATCCGGAAGCCGTGGTGCTCGCGACGCAGCTCGCGCTCGAGTACCGCATGGAGTTCAACAAGGACGTGGTGGTGGACATCGTCTGCTTCCGCAAGCTGGGCCACAACGAGCAGGACACGCCGTCCCTCACCCAGCCCCTGATGTACAAGAAGGTCGCGGCCCACCCCGGCACGCGCAAGCTGTACGCCGACAAGCTGGCCGCGCAGGGCCTGGGCGAGACGCTGGGCGACGACATGTTCAAGGCCTACCGCGCCGCCATGGACGCCGGCAAGCACACGTCCGACCCGGTCATCTCCAACTTCAAAAGCAAGTACGCCGTCGACTGGCAGCCCTTCCTGGGCAAGAAGTGGACCGACGCCGCCGACACCGCCATCCCGCTGGCCGAGTGGAAGCGCCTGTCCGAGCGCATCACCACGGTGCCGCAGGGCTTCACCGTGCACCCGCTGGTGAAGAAGGTGCTGGAAGACCGCGCCGCCATGGGCCGCGGCGACATCAACGTCGACTGGGGCATGGGCGAGCACATGGCCTTCGCCTCGCTGGTCGCCTCCGGCTACCCGGTGCGCCTGTCGGGCGAGGACGTCGGCCGCGGCACCTTCGTGCACCGCCACGCCGTGCTGCACGACCAGAGCCGCGAGAAGTGGGACGAGGGCATCTACGTTCCGCTGCAGAACGTGGCCGAGAACCAGGCGCCCTTCACCTGCATCGACTCGATCCTGTCGGAAGAGGCGGTGCTGGGCTTCGAGTACGGCTACGCCTCCAACGACCCGCACACCCTGGTGATCTGGGAAGCGCAGTTCGGCGACTTCGCCAACGGCGCGCAGGTCGTGATCGACCAGTTCATCGCCTCGGGCGAGGTGAAGTGGGGCCGCGTCAACGGCATCACCCTGATGCTGCCGCACGGCTACGAAGGCCAGGGCCCCGAGCACAGCTCGGCGCGGCTGGAGCGCTTCATGCAGCTGTCGGCCGACACCAACATCCAGGTGTGCCAGCCGACCACTGCGTCGCAGATCTTCCACCTGCTGCGCCGCCAGATGATCCGGTCGCTGCGCAAGCCCCTGGTGATCATGACGCCCAAGTCGCTGCTGCGGAACAAGGACGCCACCTCGCCCCTGTCCGAGTTCACCAAGGGCACCTTCCAGACGGTCATCCCCGACCAGAAGGACCTGAAGGCCGACAAGGTCAAGCGCCTGGTCATGTGCTCCGGCAAGGTCTATTACGACCTGGCGAAGAAGCGCGACGAGAAGGGCATCGACGACGTCGCCATCGTGCGCATCGAGCAGCTGTACCCCTTCCCGCACAAGGCGTTCGCGACCGAGCTGAAGAGGTACCCGAACCTCACGGACCTCGTGTGGTGCCAGGACGAGCCGCAGAATCAGGGCGCCTGGTTCTTCATCCAGCACAACATCCACGAGAACATGAGCGAAGGCCAGAAGCTGGGTTACGCCGGCCGCGCCGCCTCCGCCTCCCCCGCCGTGGGGTATGCGCACCTGCATGCGGAGCAGCAGAAGGCGCTGGTGGATGCCGCCTTCGCGAAGCTCAAGGGCTTCATCCTCAGCAAGTAGCGATAGTTCCGCCGCCTGCGGCGCGGAAGTATCTCCGCGCGGTCGACACGGACGCTGGGGCGCCGGTCACCGCGCGGATCGATGAACAGATTCCTGGAAAGAATTCAAATGGCTATCGTTGAAGTGAAGGTCCCGCAGCTGTCCGAATCGGTTGCCGAGGCCACCCTGCTGCAGTGGAAGAAGAAGCCCGGCGAGGCCGTGGCGCAGGACGAGATCCTGATCGAGATCGAGACCGACAAGGTGGTGCTCGAAGTGCCCGCGCCCAGCGCCGGCGTGCTGGGCGAGATCGTGGTCGCCGACGGCGGCACCGTCACGTCCGACCAGGTGATCGCGAAGATCGACACCGAGGCCAAGGCCAGCGCTGGCGCGGCCGCGCCTGCCAAGGCCGCGACCGCCACGGCGGCGGCACCCGCGCCCGCGCTGGCCGTCGCCGGCGGTTCGAAGTCCGACGTGGCGATGCCGGCCGCGGCGAAGATGATGGCCGACAACAACGTGCCCGCCGGCGCCGTCGGCGGCACCGGCCGCGACGGCCGCGTGACCAAGGGCGACGTGATCGGCGCACTGGCTTCGGGAGCGATCGCCAAGGCGGCCGCCGCGCCCAAGCCCGCTGCCACGCCGGCCGCTCCGCGCCCGCAGCTGACGCAGGTGGCCGCGCCGGTCGGCCAGCCGGACCTGGGCGACCGCCCCGAGCAGCGCGTGCCCATGTCGCGCCTGCGCGCCCGCGTCGCCGAGCGCCTGCTGCAGTCGCAGTCCACCAACGCCATCCTGACCACCTTCAACGAGGTGAACATGGCGCCGGTGATGGAGATGCGCAAGCGCTTCCAGGAGAAGTTCGAGAAGGAGCACGGCGTCAAGATCGGCTTCATGTCCTTCTTCGTGAAGGCCGCCGTGCATGCGCTGAAGAAGTACCCGGTGCTCAACGCCTCGGTGGACGGCAACGACATCGTCTACCACGGCTACTTCGACATCGGCATCGCGGTGGGCTCGCCGCGCGGCCTGGTGGTGCCGATCCTGCGCAATGCCGACCAGATGTCCTTCGCCGACATCGAGAAGAAGATCGCGGAGTACGGCACGAAGGCGCGCGACGGCAAGCTGGGCCTGGAAGAACTCACCGGCGGCACGTTCTCGATCTCCAACGGCGGCGTGTTCGGCTCGATGCTGTCCACCCCCATCATCAACCCGCCGCAGTCGGCCATCCTGGGCGTGCACGCGACCAAGGACCGCGCGGTGGTGGAGAACGGCCAGGTCGTGGTCCGCCCGATGAACTACCTGGCCATGTCCTACGACCACCGGATCATCGACGGCCGCGAGGCGGTGCTGGGCCTGGTGGCGATGAAGGAAGCGCTGGAGGATCCGGCGCGGCTGCTGTTCGATATTTGACGGCTGTTCCTCCCTCCCCCTCCGGGGGAGGGCAGGGGTGGGGGCGCTTCGTGCGCGCTGACCGCCCCGTAGCGGGGGGGGGGGGGGGGGGGGGGGGGGGGGGGGGGGGGGGGGG
>NZ_JBBKTQ010000039.1:0-41874 GCF_037890035.1 Ramlibacter sp. AN1133 | reverse complement strand
CGAGGCGATGGAGGCGTACCTCAATTCGCGCTCGGTCGCCGTGATGAATACGTAAGCCGGCACGCTCCACCAACACGAGCAGATTCCCTGAGGAGAAAAGCAAGATGAAGACCATCGACTGGCGCGGTGTGTTCCCCGCCGTGACCACCAAACTGAAGCCCGACTTCTCGCTGGACCTGGAGGCCATCCGCGCCGGCATCGAGCGCCTGATCGACGCTCGCGTCGCCGGCCTGGTGATGATGGGCATGGTCGGCGAGAACGCCCAGCTCGACCCGGAAGAGAAGTTCGCGGTGCTGCGTACCGCCGTCGAAACGGCGCGCGGCCGGGTGCCGGTGCTCTCCGGGCTGGCCGAGACGAGCACGCAGCGCGCGTGCGCCTACGCCGACGAGGCGCAGAAGCTGGGCATCGCCGGCTTCATGGTGTTCCCGGGCCTGACCTACAGGTCGGATGCCCGCGAGACCGTGCAGTTCTATCGAACGGTCGCACGCGCCACGGAGCTGCCGCTGCTCCTGTACAACAACCCGCGCGGCTACGGCGTGGACCTCACGCCCGACATCGTCGAGCAGCTGCTCGCGGAACCCAACATCGTGGCGCTCAAGGAGGAGTCCTACGACATCACCCGTGTCACCGACCTGATCACGCGCTTTGGCGACCGCCTGAACGTGGTCTGTGGCGTCGACGACATGATCCTGGAGAGCGCGGTGCTCGGCGTCACGTCCTGGGTCTCCGGCATGGCGAATGCGGTGCCCGAAGTCTCGGTCAAGCTGCTGGAACTGGCCAGTGCCGGCGACTACGCCAAGGCGCGCGAGCTCTATCGCGTGCTGACGCCGCTGTACCACCTGGACACCGAGGTCAAGCTGGTGCAGCACATCAAGTTGGCCGAGCACATGATGACCGGCAGCAGCGAAGCGATGAAACCGCCGCGCCTGCCCCTGGCGGGCAAGGAGCGCGAGCGGACGATGGAGATCACGCGCAAGACGCTGGCGGGTCTGCGCGCGTTGGGTTATTGATCGGAGCCGGAGTGGACGATGCGGCCGCCCCGGTCAGCAAGCGAAAGCCGGGCTTTCCCTGACCGCTCAAAGCTCGTTCACACATCCTGATCGCGAGCGCGGCAGAGAATCCCGGAAGGCGACGGCTGGTAGGGGTCGAAGCTGCCTCCGTGCAACTTGCTGCGGAGAGAGAGCTTTGTTCGTCGCTGTCACCAGCTCCCTTAGGCGTGATGGGGCCTCGAGGACACGATCCTCAACATACGTCTCCCATGCGGTCATCGCCATCATGAGCCCAGTCCGCTGGAGGACCTCGATTACCGAGTGGCAGGCCAGCAGCGCGCCACGCCCCGAAGCCTGCGGACAGACCATTCCTACTTCTTCCCCGAAAGCAACTCCCAGATTTGCTCGACCATGTCGTTGCCGCGCTCGGCCAGGCGATAGAGCCTCACTTCCAGGTCGCATGACCAGCGCCGCGAACCTGCGGAGACCAGGCGCCCGTCGCTGACCTCTCGCGCGGCGGAGCTCTCCGGCAGCCACCCCAGTCCGTGGCCGGCGAGCACCATGGCCTTCAAGGCCTCTGCCATGTGCGTATCGAACGACCTGACGAGATGCAGCTGTTCACCGGAATTGAGCAGGATCATCTCGACCACCTGGCCAAGGTACGCGCCAGACGAATAGGACAGGAACGGCACGCCGCTTCCGCTCTGGCCAGGCAGCTTGAACTTGGGCGCGCCGCTGCGCAGCGGCGCCGAGAACGGCACCATGCGGTCGGTCGAGAGCGTCAGGTGCGGGAAGCGCTTGGGGTCCAGGAGGACGGGCAATTGGGGGTGGTGGTAGGCAAGCAGCAGGTCGGTCGCTCCCTCCGTGAGTGCTCTCGCGCCCTCGGGAACGTTGACCGCGTTGACATGGGCGAGCACGTTTCCGAGGACGCCCTTGAGTTCATTGAGCCAGCGAGGGAAGAACGTCACCGACAGGGTGTGGGCCACCGAGAAGCGGACCAGGCTCTCCGCCGTCGACGTCTGCCCTCGCAGCAGCGCGCGCATGTCGTAGGTCCGCCGGAGCATGTCGATGGCGAACTCCCGGAAGATGCGGCCCGACGGCGTCAACTGGACGCCCTGGACCCTGCGGTCGATCAGTTCGACACCCAGCCACTCCTCCAGGGACTGAATGTGCCGGCTGAAGGTGGGCTGCGAGACATGGCGCCGTTCGGCGGCGCGAGCGAAGCCCTTCGCATCCGCGAGGGTGAGGAAATCTTCTATCCACCGGATCTGCATCTGGACCGCCCCCCGATTCGGAAGATGGCTGCGCGTTATGCATATTGTGAATCAGTTGGCGCGTGGCGAACCGGGCAGACCTAGCATCCATGCACTTTCCTTTGGACGCTTCAGAACGCCACCCATGCCCAGCTCCCGCACCGAACACGACCTCCTCGGCGACCGTCAGGTCGCTGCCGACGCCTACTATGGCGTCCACACGCTCCGCGCGATCGAGAACTTCCCGATCACCGGCATCACGATTTCGGCCTACCCGGACCTGGTCAACGCGCTGGCGGCGATCAAGCAGGCTGCGGCCGTGACCAACAAGGAGCTGGGCCTGCTGGCCCCCCGGCTGGCGGATGCCATCGTGCAGGCGTGCGAGGCGATCCGGCAGGGCCGATGGCACGACCAGTTCGTGGTCGACGTGATCCAGGGCGGCGCCGGCACCTCCACCAACATGAACGCGAACGAAGTGATCGCGAATGTCGCGCTGGAGATGCTGGGACGCGCCAAGGGGGAGTACGGCGAGCTCCACCCGAACGAACACGTCAACATGAGCCAGAGCACCAACGACGTCTATCCGACGGCGTTGAAGCTGGCCGGCTACTTGGGCGTGCATCGCCTGATCGAGGCCATGGAGGTCCTGCGCCTGGCCTTCCACGACAAGTCCATCGAGTACGCCGATGTGCTGAAGATGGGCCGCACGCAGCTGCAGGACGCCGTGCCCATGACGGTGGGCCAGGAGTTCTCCACCTACGCGGTGATGCTGGAGGAGGACATCCAGCGCCTGCGCGAGGCGGCGCTGCTCATTCGCGAGATCAACCTGGGCGCGACGGCCATCGGGACCGGGATCAATGCGCATCCCGACTACGCGCGGACGGTGTGCCGGCACCTGGCAACCATCACGGGCGTGCCGCTCCTGACCGCGCCCAACCTGGTGGAGGCGACGCAGGACTGCGGGGCGTTCGTGCAGTTGTCCGGCGTCCTCAAGCGGGTTGCCGTCAAGATCTCGAAGGTCTGCAACGACCTGCGGCTCCTCGCCTCGGGGCCTCGCGCCGGCCTGGGCGAAATCAACCTGCCGCCCATGCAGGCCGGCTCCTCGATCATGCCCGGCAAGGTGAACCCCGTGATCCCCGAAGTCGTGAACCAGATCGCATTCGAGGTGATCGGCAACGACCTGACCATCTGCTTCGCCGCCGAGGCCGGCCAGCTCCAGCTCAACGCCTTCGAGCCCATCATCGCCCACAGCCTCTTCAAGAGCATCGGCCATCTGCGCGCCGGGCTCCTGACGCTTGCCGACAAGTGCGTGCGGGGCATCACCGTGAACCGGGACGCCCTGCGCGCGAGCGTTCAGAGCTCGATCGGCCTGGTCACCGCACTCAACCCGTACATCGGCTACGCGAATGCGACCGAGATTGCGCAGGAGGCGCTGGCGACCGGCGCCAGCGTCTATCAGCTGGTGCTCGCAAGGCAGCTGCTGACGAACGAACAGCTCGACCAGATCCTGCGACCCGAGGTGCTCACCCAGCCTCGCGCGCTCCTGCGGCTGCAATAAGCCCGGACCCCCGGGCCCGCCAGCCCATGTCACCCCACCCATGGCGCACCCAGGCGCCGCCACCCGCTCACCGCATCGAGCATGGAGACAAGCATGAAATTCAACAAACTGACCACCTGGATCGGGCTGGCGATGCTGCTCGGCATAGCGACCGGCTATGTATGCCATGCACTCGCGCCTGACGCCGCTGCGGCCAGGGAGGCGGGCAGCTACTTCAGCGCCGTGGCCGACATCTTCCTGCGCCTGATCAAGATGATCATCGCGCCCCTGGTGTTCTCGACGCTGGTGACCGGCATCGCGGGGATGAGCGACGGCAAGAGCGTCGGCCGCATCGGCGCGCGCGCGATGGGCTGGTTCATCTCCGCATCCCTGGTATCGCTCCTCCTCGGCTTGTTCTGGGCGAACCTCCTGCATCCCGGGAACAGCATGAATCTTCCGCTCCCGGACGCGCACGCCACCACGAACCTGGCGACCTCCTCGCTGAAGTTCAAGGACTTCATCGTCAACATCTTTCCGAAGAGCATCTTCGAGGCGATGGCAGGGAACTCCGTGCTGCAGATCGTCGTGTTCTCGCTGTTCTTCGGTTTCGCGCTGCGGGCGGTGAAGGAACGCGCCGGCCCGGCCATGATGTCCGCGATCGACGGCCTGGTTCACGTGATGATCAGGGTGACCGACTACGTCATGCTGTTGGCCCCCGTCGGCGTCTTCGCCGCGATCGCGGCGGCGATCACGGTGCAGGGACTGGGTGTCCTCGGCACGTTCGCGAAGTTCATCGCGAGCTTCTACGTCGGCCTGTCGTCGCTCTGGCTGGTGCTCGTTCTGGCTGGCTACCTGGTGCTGAAGGGACGCGTGCTGGAGTTGCTCGGGCTGGTGAAGGAACCCACCATCATCGCCTTCTCGACCGCGAGCAGCGAGGCCGCGTACCCGAAGACGATGGAGCAACTCGGGAAGTTCGGCGTCAGGAGCGAGGTGACGGGCTTTGTCCTGCCGCTCGGGTATGCCTTCAATCTCGACGGGTCCATGATGTACCAGGCCTTCGCGGTGCTGTTCGTCGCCCAGGCCTACGGTGTGGAGATGTCGTTCGCGACGCAGCTTTCCCTGCTGCTGTTCCTCATGGTGAGCAGCAAAGGCATGGCGGGCGTGTCCAGGGCTTCGCTCGTGGTGGTCGCAGCGACGCTTCCGATGTTCGGATTGCCCGAAGCGGGACTGCTGCTCATCATGGGTGTCGATGTGTTCCTCGACATGGGCCGCACCGCGACGAACGTGATCGGCAACAGCCTCGCGACGTCGGTGATCGCAAAATGGGAAGGCAAGTTGAGCGGATCCACCGTGGGTGAAGAGCGGACCTTCCATGAACCCCTCCAGGTGCCCACCCTCGCCCGTGACGCCGAGGCCGTGGCTTGATACTTCCCTGGCTTGACGTGGTGCATTCAGGGTTGTGCCAAGAAGTGCACAGGTGCGGCCTTCACCGACGCATGCGCGGATGCAGAGGGTCAATGCACGGGCCGGGCGAGCCGGCGGCTTTGCCTCGAAACGGCGTAGTTCACCGAGCAGTACAGCACGGCCACCGCAAGGTACACGGGCACCAGTGAGCGGTAGTTGGCGATCAGCACCTTGGCGTTCTGCATCAGTTCGCCATACGTGACGACGTAACCGAAGGTCGTGTCCTTGACCACGATGACCAGTTGTGCGACCAGTGCCGGAACGATGTAGCGCAGCGCCTGTGGAAAGACGACATGAGCGAAGACGCGTGCTTCGTTGAGCCCCAGGGCCCGAGCCGCATCCGTCTGGCCGCGGGGAACGGCGAGCACGCCTGCGCGGTACACCTCCGCGACCACGGCGGCGGTGCTGAGTCCCACGGGCAAGGTCAACATCCAGTAGGCACTCAGCTTGATCCCTACCGACGGGAGGACCAGGAAACACACATAAATGAGGAGCAGGGTCGGCACGCCGCGCAGGAATTCGATGACCGCGACAGCCGGCCAGCGCAGGAGGCGCAGGCGCGAGAGGCGGCCCACCAGCAGCACCAGCCCGAGGACCAGCGCGATGACGGCCGCCGCTGCCGCTGATGCCAGCGTGCCGAGCAGGCCCTTGCCCAGGAACACCCAGGTGGTCTCCCAGGCGAAGAATTCCCACAGCCGTGCGTCGAACTGGCCCGCGGCATGGAACCGGACCACGATGCCTGCCACCAGCACGAGCAGCGTCGCCGAGACGGTCACGCTCACGATGCGGGTGATGGCCTGCGCTTTGGGGTTCAGGTCGCCGAAGAGGATGTCTTCCAGGGCGCGGCTCATCGCAGGATCCGCACCTTCCTGTCCAGGGTGGCTCCCGCCCAGGCGATGAGCAATCCCGAGACCAGGTACATCGCAGCAGCCAGGGCGAAAGCGGGGATGCCGGCGGCGGAGTCGTTGGCGATCCTGGCCACCAGCGCTGTCAGTTCCCGGCCCGGAAGGGGCACCTGGGACGCCAACGAAGTCGACAGCATCAGCCCAATGAGCAGCGAGGTCATCGGCTGCACGACCGAGCGCAGCGCCTGCGGCAGGACGATCGACGAGACGATGACCATCGGGCTCATGCCCAGGCTGCGTGCAGCGTCGACCTGGCCGCCAGCGACGGTGTTGATGCCCGTACGCAGGTAGTCCGACGTGAAGGCGGAGCACACCAGGGCCAGGGTCAGGATGACGCTCGGCTCATAGTCGATCACGACCTGGAGATCGGGCAGCGCGAACACGATGAAGATCAGCAGCGCCACGCTCGGGATGTTGCGAAAGACCTCGACGTAGGCGGTCAGCACGAAACGAAGCGGCCGCAGCGGCAGGAGCCGGGCCACCGTCACGACGATCCCCAGCGCGAAGCCGGCCACGAACGACAGGGCCGTGAGCTTCCATGTGAGCAAAAGGGCCTGCCCGAAGGCAGGCCCGTGGTCGGCCAGGAGCCGGACGACACTGCCCATCGGTCAAGGAACCGCAGGCGGCGCCGGGACGTTGGTGCTGCCGGTACGCTGCCCGATGGTCACCGTCCACAGCCTGGCCCAGGTGCCATCCGCTTCGATCTTCTTCAGGAAGGCATTGACGAAGGCCACGCCATCCGAGCCCTTGGGAAGCCCGACGCCGTACGGGTCTTGCGGACCGAAGGGTGCCCCTGCCAACTGCGCATCGCCAGTGCCGAGGCTCAACACGTTGAGCAGGAGCGTGTAGTCGGTCACGTAGGCGTCCACGCGTCCCTGGCGCAGGGCGTCGACGGCTTCCTGGTGGGTCTGGAATTCCTGCACGATCGCCTTGGGCGCGAATTGCGCAAGGATCGCGGGCCCGGTCGATCCCGCCTGGGTGGCGGTTTTCTTGCCGGCGAGATCGTTATAGGACTGGATGGCCTTGTTGTTGGCCTTGACCAACACGCCTGCCTGCGAGGTGTAGTAAGGCCCGGCGAAAGAAATCTTCTCCGCGCGGGCAGGGGTGATGGAATAGGTCGCCAGCACCATGTCCACCTGGTCGTTGATCAGCACCTGTTCGCGTGTGGACGACGTGACCTGCGTGAACCGGTACCTGGACCCGTCGCCCAGGATGTAGCGGGTGAGGAGCTGGGCCAGACCCGCATCGAAACCGCGGATCCTGCCGTCCTTCTCGTTGAGCTGCGAGAAGAGGTTCGACGTCTGGGTGCCGCCGAGGCGCAGTGTGCCGGCCTGCTTGATCTTGCTGGCCCACTTGTTCGACGCGATGGTTGCGGCGTCGGCCACGGGGCCCTGGGCGACCAGCGAGTCGAATGCTGCCGCATTGATGGGGGTGCCTTGTGCGAAAAGCGGCGCACCGGTCGCAACTGCCAGTGCGACCGCGGAGGCTTTCAGGACGGATGAGATCCACATTGACATTGATTCCCTCGGTTGGTGTGTACCGCCGACGAATGTATCGCAGCCTGCGCGGGTCGGATGGGGCCCACCGGATGCCGGGCTGCACGATGCGTTGAGTGGGGACTGGGTGGCGAACAGCTTCTTGCCGACCTGCTGCACGACCTCCACAAGAAGCGCAGGCGCCGCAGATCCAGGTTGACTTCGCCGGAACGAACCCTTGTGGTCACTGCGTCCATGATGCGTGGGATCGGGGGGCGCACCAGCGCAGCCTGCAGTGCATCACTCCCGGTTCCCCGGGCCGTGTCGCAGCGATGCCGTGTCCTCGAGAAAAGCGGCATAGTCCTGCCTGGCCAGCGCGAGCAGCGTCATCAATGCCGTGGCGTCCGCAGCCTCGCTGCGCTCGATCTGGCGGCACCGCTGTGCCAGGCGCAGCGCACCCAGCATCGCAGCGCCGCCCAACACGCGATGCGCGATGCTGCGCGCTTGTTCGATGTCGCCGGCCAGCAGCGACTGTTCCAGCGCGTCGAGCCCGGGTCCGGTCTGGCGCTCGAACACGCCCAAGGCGCAGGCAATGGCCTCGCCGTCGGCTTCCAGGCTGCGGCCCAGCGTCGCGCGATCGAATGCGACAGGAGTGCCGCCGATCGGCCGGCTGGCAGCAGCCGCGGCAGGCCACGTGTGCACCCCGAGCCAGTGGCCCACCTTCTCTGCCAAAGCAGCCATGTCGGCTGGCTTGGCGAGGTGATCGTTCATGCCGGCTTCGAGGCAGCGATCACGGTCGTCCGCGCCCCTGCGCGTGGTGAACGCGACGATCGGGGTGCGCAGTCCCCTCGCGCGGAGCTCGCGGGTCGCCTGCAGCCCGTCCATCTCCGGCATCTGGCAGTCCATCAGGATCAGGTCGAATGGCTGCGCACGGCAGGCGGCAAGCGCCTCGCGGCCATTGGCCGCAATGGTGATCCGCTCGTATCCGAGCCGCTCCAGCATGCGGCGGGCAACCAACTGGTTCACCTCGGTGTCCTCCACCAGGAGGATGGAAGCTGCGGGGGTCGCCCCGGTGGAGCGCAGCGCGCCATCGGAGCGCCTTCGGTCGCCGATGTCCATGCAGCTTCCCACGATGCGCAGTGGCCGGCCGTCCGCCGCGCGCGCGCTGACCCGCGCCTGGCTCAGCACCCATGCCACGTCACCGCACGCGCGGCACAGCCTGTGCTCGAGCTCCACGCGGTCGGATTCGCCCGCGAGCAGTCGCAGCCAGAACGCCTGGAGTGCTTCGCCATCCTCGCTTCTCTCCAGATAGGGCAAGACCTTGGACAACGGGGCGATGCGTTCCTGCTGCGGCAGTCCCAGCAGCGCCCCCCAGCTGCCGGAGAGGTAGACCTCGCTCGAGCGAAGGTCCACCTCCCAAAGCGCAAGCCCGGTGGCCTCGACGGCGTGCGCCAGCCGCCTGGCGCCGGCTTCGAGCTCCCGCTTCAGGCGCACTTCGTCCGACACGTCGACCGCCGCGCCCACGAACGCGCAGGATCCGAGCGGTGGAGACAGCGATGCCAGCTGCACCCGGATCCACTGTTGCGCGCCAGGCCGGCCCCGGACCCGGAAGCAGGTGACGAAGCTTTCGCGCCTTGCGACAGCGGCCTTCCAGCCGGCGACGACCTCGCCGCGCATCTTCGGATGCACTGCCGCCACCCAGGGCAGGCCCGTGACCTCGTCGCCCTCGCTGCCTGTCAGTCGGCCCCAACAAGCGTTCGCATACAGAAGCAGCCCCTCGGCGTCGACGCCGAACACCCCGACCGGCAGGAGCTCGGCCCATTCTGCCGCTTTCGTCCACTCCATATCGACCACCAGAGCCTTCATGATCTTCCCGAGAAAGGATTGCGCGGGTGCAGTCAGGCATCAGGTGGCCGCTGCCGCCAGCGAAAAGCAAGCGGCGCTTCGCGCCAGTGGCGCGATGGGCGGCATCACCGACCCATGAACGGCTTCGTCGAATCATCTGACGACCCAGTTGGCTTCGCCCCATCGGTCCAAGATCGGGGCTCGGGACACTTTACGGCTCTCGATGTGGCGAGGAGTCCGGCAAACGTTTCCTGGCGTCGCCCGTGCAAGCGTGGCGGGCGCTGTGCTGGCCAGCAGCGCAAATCCGGGACTGCATTGACCGATGAGCCCGGTGGATCACTCAAGAGGCAGATAGGGTGACTCAGGCCTGAGCCGCCAGAGCTCCCGACCGACCTCACTCCCGCGCCGGAACGCTTCGTCGCACTTCGGAAGGATCCATTCCATAGGTTTTCCGAAAGGCCTTGATGAAGCTGCTGCGGCTGGCATAGCCGGCATTGCGGCCGATGACTTCTATGCCCAGGCCGCTTGCCTTGAGCTGGTGCATCGCCTGCCGCAGTCGCAGCTCCCGAAGGACCTGCATCGGCGGTTTGCCGACCACGCTGGTGAATCGGGCCACGAAGGCAGAGCGACTGAGGCAAGCCAGGTGGGCAAGGCTGTGGAGCGAATGGTCGTCGCCCGGGCGCATGGCCATTGCCGCAAAAGCCCGCGCAACCAGTGGATCACTCAGGATGGAGAAGTGCTCCACCCATGCGTTCATCGACACGAGGGACCTGCGCAGGAGCAGCACGATGACCTGCTTCAACAAGGCGGCACTCATCGCGCCGCTTCCGATCTCCTGCGTCATCAGTTCCGCGACCGCTGCCTGCAGTTTGGTGTCTACCTGGTCCTCGGGCCTGAACTGCTCGAAGATCGGCTCCGTCAGTCCGCCAAAGAGGTCCGCGCACGCGCCATAGGTCGCATGGAAGTAGCCGCACACGAGAACGAGGGAAGGCTCGCCACTGCCCGCCGTGACCTTGCGCACCGCGTCCGGGGACCTGTTCGGCGTTCGGCCGTTGATCGAAAGCAGGCCGGAGAAGCCGTTGCTGCCTTCGACCTCGATGCGGAACAGCGATTTCGCCGGAACGACGATCAGCGTGTGCGGCATCAAGGGAATGGGGTCCAGGTTGTCCACGATGGCCCGACCGTTGCCCACCAGGTTGTAGTGCATTCCCGGCGCATTCACGCCGCCCAACTCCAGGCTGTATCCCGTGCTGACCAGGCACTCGGTGAGGGCCACGAAGTTCACTTCCAGGGTTCCCAGCAGACTCTCGAGATCCGCGGGAGCGATGCGCAGGACCGGGGGTTCGTTCACGCTGCTGACTCCCAGGTGGCGTGGGGAAGAAGGCCGTCGACACCTTTATGGTACGAAATTGCCAATCGCTGACCCGTGCAGGATCCCCTCGGAACATGGTAGGTCGACAGCAGGTGTAGCGGCCCAGGATGCGGATCCGCTCGCGCGACGGTCGCCAGACGCGGCCAGCTCTTTTTTCCTGGAGTCTTGCCATCCGTTTCGACCTACGCACCTCCGTACCGTTCCGTCTTCACCGCTTCGGCCGGCACGCCGAGATCGACCAGTGCTGTCGCCGCCGCTTCCACGAAGTCCGTTGTGCCACAAACGAAGCAGGCGGGTTTGCCCAGGGGGCCGAAGCGCGCGAGCACCTTGGCCAGCATGTCCGAATCGAGACGTCGGGCGAAGTCGCCGCTCCGCCGGCTGGGCGCCCTGGTGGTCGTTGCGACGAAGGAGAAGCTCGGGTCGTTTGCGGCCAGGCGCTCCAGTTCATCGGCGAAAGCCATGTGAAGCCAGTTCCGGGCGCTATAGAGAAGCAGCGCCGGTGCCGCGGGATCCGGGGCGGCTGACCGATGTCTGATCATGGACATCAGCGGCGCGATGCCGGAGCCGCCAGCGATGAGAACAAGGGGTTGGCGATTCGAGGGCGCCCAAGTGAAATGCCCCCCGACAGGGCCGCGAATCTCCAGGGCATCGCCAGGCTGGAGTGCGTCTGCAATGAACGGCGACACCTCGCCATCAGCCAGGCGCTCGACCAGGAGCTCCAGGTCGCTGCTTCCTGGGGCAGACGCGATCGAGTAGCTGCGTCGTGCCTCGTACCCATCTTCCGCTACCAGGCGGACATCGACGTGCTGACCCGCCAGGTGATTGCCGATGGTGTTTTCCAGCAGCAGGCTGGTTGAACTCGGTGTCAGCAGGCGCTTTGCGCGCACCGCCGCAACTGACCAGTCGATTCGGTTCATGTCCTCAACGGTCGCCGGAATACCGTTGCTCCTTCCACGGATCGCCGCGCAGATGGTAGCCGCGCAGCTCCCAGAAGCCCGCCTCGTCGCGTTCCGTGAACTTGAGGCCGTTGCACCACTTGGCGCTCTTCCAGAAATACAGGTGCGGGACCAGCAACCGCGCGGGGCCGCCATGTTGTGCCGACAGGGGCCGGCCCCCGAACATGGTCGCGATCATCGCTTTCCCGTTCAGCAGGTCGGCAGTCTGGACATTGGTGCTGTAACCGCCGTAGCAGTCGGCCAGCATGAAGGGCGTCAGCTCGCCCACCGCCGCGGCAGTCAACAAGTCGTCGATGGATACGCCCTCCCATGTGGTGTCCAACCTCGACCAGGTGGTCACGCAGTGGATGTCACCCTGCCACAAGGTCCGCGGCAGCTGGCTGAACTCCAGCCATGACCAGCTGGCGATCGGCCTCGAACCGTGCTTCAGCGTGAATCTCCAGTCGCCCGGATCGATCTGCGGCGTGGGCGTTGCCGACAGCACGGGAAAGTCCTGCGTCACATGCTGCCCCGGCGGCAGGCGTGCTGCGGTCTCGGGATCCACGCGACGGCCCGTAAAGCCTCTGGTCACCATGAGCGAGCTCCTGTTTCTGAGTTGGACGGGTTGCGATCGTACGCAGCAAGCGCTGGTGGGCCCGGATGCATGCGACGCGTTGCAACGTTTTCCGGACTCCCGAGCACCCAAGCGCTTTTAAAGTGACTTCGAAGCGCTCCGTGTCCATGCCTGCAGAGGCGTCGCTTCGACGATAGCTGCAGGGCCGGGTGCTGAACCAAGGAGTGAGCGATGAAGGCAATCGTTGTGACGAACCGGGCTGCAGGAACGGCCGGGATGAAGCTGGTGGATCGGCCCGAGCCGCAGGCCGCGATCAACGACGTGGTCGTCCGGGTCGCTGCGTCGGGCTTTGTCGGGACCGAGTTGAGTTGGCCCTCGACCTGGGCCGATCGCCGCGGGCGCGACCGCACGCCATCGATTCCCGGGCACGAGCTGGCCGGGGTGGTCACCGCCGTGGGCTATGGCACGACGGGGCTGTCGGTGGGACAGCGGGTGTTCGGCCTCACGGACTGGTATCGCGACGGCACCCTCGCCGAGTACGTGGCCGTCGAGGCACGCAACCTCGCACCGCTGCCGGGCGACGTCGATTTCACCGTGGGCGCGAGCGTGCCGATCTCGGGCCTGACCGCATGGCAGGGACTGTTCGTGCACGGCCGCCTTCAGGCAGGGCAGAGCGTCATCGCGCATGGCGCGGCCGGCGCAGTCGGCGCGCTGGTGGTGCAACTCGCACGCCTGGCGGGCGCGTACGTGATCGGCACCGGACGCGCCGCGGATCGTCAGAAGGCGCTCGATTTCGGCGCGCAGGAGTTCGTCGATCTCGAGAACGACACCCTGGAAGATGTCGGTCACGTCGATCTGGTGCTCGATCTCATCGGCGGAGACGTCGGCCAGCGGTCCGCGCGCCTGGTGCGAGCCGGAGGAACGCTGGTGTCCATCGTCGGGCCGGTGCAGGCGCGGCCCGCCAACGGACTGGCGGTCGACTTCGTCGTCGAGGCCGATCGTGCCCAGTTGGGTGATGTCGTTCAGCGCGTGCGGGACGGGCGGCTGCGGACGAACATCGGCACCGTTGCGACCCTCGACGACGCCGTCGCCGCCTTCAACCGGACCGAACGGCGCCCGGGCAAGACGGTCATCCGCGTTGCTGCGTGACCGAAGGCGAAGGATGCACGACGCGATGCAATACGTGGCACCCGTGATCCACAAGCCCCGCCAGGGCGACAAGCTCCGGCTGGCATTCTTCTCTGCGGTCGTGTCCCTGGTGGCCGCGTTTGCCGCGGCGGCGGCTCCGATCCCCCTGTACAACATCTACCGGGCGGAGGACGGCTTCACCAACGCCGGCATCTCCATGGCCATCGTCGCCTACTCCGCCGGAACCATTGCCGCACTCCTTCTGGTGGGACGGCTGTCCAATCATCTGGGCCGCCGGCCCACTGCGCTCGCCAGCCTCGGCATGATCCTCCTGGGCTGCCTGCCGTTGCTGTACGTGCACGACATCGCCACCCTGCTGGCCGGTCGGCTCGTGGTCGGCATCGGTACCGGGCTGGCCAGCAGCAGCCTGACTTCCTACATCGTCGATGCCGCACCCGCCAAGCCGAAGTGGTTGGCCTCCGTCGCATCCAGCCAGGGACCGATGCTCGGGCTCACGGTCGGCGCCATCGTCTCCGGCGCCCTGGTCCAGTTCGGCCCCTGGCCGCGCGACCTCATCTACCTCGTTTGCGTCGGCCTCCTGTTGCTGTCCGCGGGTCTCATCGCCATCAGCCCGGAAACCGCAAGGCCGACGCCGGGTGCCTGGCGCTCCCTCGTACCGCAACTCCGCGTACCGTCCCGCGTCAGGCACCTGCTCCCCGTCGCGGCGGCGGTGTTCCTCGCCACGTGGGCGACGGGAGCCTTCTACCAGGCGTTCGTGCCTGCGCTGGTCAAGGACCAACTCCACACCCGCAGCCCGCTGGTCCTCGGGCTGGTGTTCGCCGCCTACATGACCCCCAGCGTTCTCGGCGCTCCCATCGGCGGCCGCTTCACATCCGCCATCGCCCAGCGCGTCGGCATGATCATCTTCCTGGCTGGAATGATCGGCATCGTCACGGCGATCGCCGCCGGCACACTGGCGTTGTTCATCATCGGAACCATCGGCGCGGGCGCCGGGCAGGGCATCGCCATCAGCGCGGCCACCCGCGGGCTGCTCGATCGCGGGACCGTCGCCGAGCGCGCGCCGATCTTCACCGCGATCTATCTGCTCTGCTACGGTGGCGCCGCCTTCCCCAGCCTCGTCTCGGGCCGGCTGTCGGAGATCTTCTCGCTGCCGCAGATCGCCTTCGGATACGGCGGGCTTGCCTTCGTCGCCACCGTGTTCACTGTCTTCGGCGCACGCAATCCGCACACCGATAGGAGCGGGAACGCCACCTGCGACGGATCGAGCGCCAGCGGTTCACCTGTGCATGGAACGTCATGAATGGAGGAGATGACGTGGTTCACATGACGACGGGAGAACACGCGAAGGGCGCGCCCGATGCAGCGTTGGTGCTCGAGGAGTTCGGGGATTTCGAGTGTGCGTATTGCAGGCGAGCCTTTCCCATCCTCGGAAAGCTCCTGGCCGGCAAGGAGGCCTCCATCCGGCTGGTCTACCGGCACTTTCCGGTCCATCCCTATACCCAGATTGCCGCCGAGGCGGCCGAAGCTGCCGGTGTCCAGGGCAAGTTCTGGGAGTTCCACGATCTCCTCTTCGGCCGAACAGGCGAGCTCGATGGGAGAGTTCTGGCCGGCTTTGCACGGCGTCTCGGCCTGGATATGTCCCGGTTCCATCGCGATCTCGAATTGCATGTCCACCGGGCGCGTGTCCTGCAAGACGTGGAAGCCGGTCGCATCCGCGGTGTGCGCGGCACCCCGGCTTTCTACCTCGATGGCAAGTTCGTCGACACGTCCTATGGATTGCATCACCTGCGCGACGCTCTACGGGAAGGCGTGCTTCAGGTCAAAGGCGGCGCGGAGAAGTAGGGGCGGCGATCCGCATGGCGCCCGGGTGTGACGGGGCTCGGGCTCGCCTCGGTCAGGTGAATGACTCTTTCAGGGTGGTGATCCTGTTGAAGACGAGTTTGCCTTCACCTGGCTGATGATCCTTCCTGTCCGCCACGAAGTAGCCCAGTCGCTCGAACTGGAAGCGCTCGTCGGCCTGCGCGTGGCCAAGGGTCCGCTCCACGCAGGCAGTGACACGCTGGACGCTGGCGGGATTGATCTCGCCCAGGAAGGACTCTTCGCCCGCGCCGGGTTCCGCCACCTTGAACAGGTGGCCATAGAGGCGCACTTCCGCCTGCAGGCAATCGGCGGCGCCCACCCAGGTGATGGTCCCTTTCACCTTCACGGCAGCTGCACCTGGCGTGCCGCTTCTTGTCTCCGGGAGCACCTCGGCGTGGATCTCCGCCAGTTCTCCGCTGCTGGTTCTGACAGCGCCCGTGCATCGCACCACGTAGCCGAACTTCAGCCGCACGAGGTTGCCCGGGAACAGGCGGAAGAAGCCGGGACCCGGCGATTCGGCGTAATCCGCCCGCTCGACCCACAGGTCGCGCCCGAACGAGAAGCTGCGCTCGCCGCGTTCGGGTACCCGGGGGTGGACCGGCGCCGAGCAGCGTTCCAGATGGCCCGTGCCCATGACCTGGTCCCAGTTGGTGATGACCAGACGCACGGGGTCCAGGACTGCCATGGCACGGGCGGCAACGGGTTCCAGGTCGTCTCGCAAGGCACCTTCGAGGACGGCGTAGTCGATCCAGCTGTCGGCCTTGCTCACACCCACGCGTTCCGCAAAAAGGAGAAGCGCCCCTGGTGTGTAGCCGCGGCGCCGCAAACCCACGATCGTGGGCATCCGTGGGTCGTCCCAACCATCGACGTGACCTTCGTTCACCAGCTGCCTGAGCTTGCGCTTGCTGGTCACCACATGGGTCAGTTTCAGGCGCGCGAACTCGTATTGGCGCGGGGCCGGTGTGTTGATGAGCCCTCCTTGTGCCAGGTGGGACAGGAGCCAGTCGTAAAACGGCCGCTGGTCCTCGAATTCCAGCGTGGCAATGCTGTGGGTGATGTTCTCCAGCGCGTCTTCGATGGGATGCGCGAAGGTGTACATCGGGTAGATGCACCACCGATCGCCGGTGTTGTGGTGGCGCGCGTACTTGATCCGGTACAGGGCCGGATCGCGCAGGTTGATGTTGGGGCTTGCCATGTCGATCCTGGCGCGCAGGATTGCTGCTCCTTCCGCCAGCTTTCCGTCTCGCATTTCGCGAAAGCGGTGCAGGTTGACCGCAGGGCTGCGGTCCCGGAAGGGGCTGTCGACACCGGGGCGGCCGAAATCCCCGCGGTTGATGCGCAGCTGCTCCGCACTCTGTTCATCGACGTACGCGAGGCCTGCCTCGATGAGGTATTCAGCCGCGCGGTACATGAAGTCGAAGGAGTCGCTGGCCTGGTACAGGTGGCGGATGCCGTGTTGTTCCCAGTCGAAACCCAGCCACCGTACGGTCTCCTGGATGCTCTCGACGTACTCGAGCCCTTCTTTCTCTGGATTCGTGTCGTCCAGGCGCAGGTGGCAGGCGCCCCCGTAATCCCGGGCCAGGCCGAAATTCACGCTGATGCTCTTGGCGTGGCCGATGTGCAGGTAGCCGTTGGGCTCCGGTGGGAAGCGGGTGCGAATCGGTGCCCAGTCCGGCGGGCCGCCGGCATGATGGCGGGCGTCTCCAGGGCTGCCGCCCCAGCGCCGGGAGGAGTAGGTGGCGGCAGCAATGTCGTGGCCGATCGCCTGGCGAAGGAAGTTTCCGGACGCAGCCGGCGCGGGCGATCGCGGCGCCGTTGTTACTCGACGCATCGCAGGGCCTTGGAGGAAGGACACGCAGGAGGGCCTGGCTCCTGCAAGAGCGTCGGGACGAGTTCGCTGATTGCCAGGGCAGGCCCGGCTTGACCCGCCCCGATCACCATCGCGTCCCAATCTTCGTGCTGCAAGCTGTGAACTCCGTCGTGTTTGGGGGCAATGTAGCGCGCACATTCCCAGAATTCGTCGGTCTCTGGCCCGTGACGATGATGGCGCGACGACGGGATGCCGAATCCGGACGCTCGGACACGCCGATTGCCGTGCGGGGCGTCTCGCGGGTTCGCGAAGAGGTGTGCGGTGACGGACGTCGAGCCCTTGATCGCGGCATCCGTTCCGCGTCGCTCGAGGCCCGTCATGCCCGGAGCGTGGTGTGTGTGATGGCGCCGGTCTCGACGCCTGGCGCGGGGGGCGGATGATGGTCATCAGTGCACGTGCCGATGTCGGCCCCTTGCTGGAAGCGAGGATTTCGCGAGCAATTCGCGCGGAGATCTCGCAACTGCCGGCCGACGTCGTGATTCGCCCAATCGAGTCCACGAGCGAATTCAATGACGCCGCCGTTCACCAGGCGTTTTGGCGCTTGCGCCGGCAAGGGTCTTCGCACGCGTGCGCCGCGGCAGCTATCGCCGCCGGGTCTGAAGCCACCTGAACCCGCATGAAACCCGAACCGTCACGTGACCCGATGTGCGACGCAGCGGTGCCGGCCTTGCGCACGCTGCCGCATCAAGTTGGCTGTCCGAGCCGCTCGATCAGCAGCTCCATCAATGCCCGAAGTCTGGGAAGCCGTCGCAGATCGCGGTGATACCCCAGCCACACGTCGCGCCCGGGTGGGGGCGAATCCACATTCACACGGCGCAGCCCGGGATGGGAGTCGCCCAGCAAGCAGGGAAGCACCGCCACACCGGCACCTGCAGCGCAGGCCACGGCCTGCACGTGCCTGCTGTTGCTGCGAAATGCCACACGTCCGCGCGGGTAACGGCTGCGCAGCCAGACCGCGTCGGGCATCTCGCTGAACCCCACGTCCATGGTCACGAGCCGCGGCTCCTGGTCCGGCAGGGGCGCGCCACTGATCGACGCATAGAGGGCATAGGACACGTGCATGAGGCGCCGCTGGATGACATCGGGCTCGTCGAACGGCACGATGCGCGCCGCCAGGTCGGCCTCACGACGCGCAAGGCTGAAGAGCCGGGCGTCCGTGAGCAGTTCGACGGTGATGCGGGGATGGACCGCCGTGAGCTCCGCGCATACCGGTGCGATCGCGTGCAGGCCGAACCAGTCCGAGGCCGACACGCGCAACATGCCTTCCAGGTGGGAGTCGGCGCCCTCGAGTTGCCTCGAGAACGAGAGCGCATCCGCTTCCATCCGCTCCGCGTCCGCCAGGACCGAGGCTCCCTCGTCGGTCAGCACGAAGCCTTCTGCCGTTCGCTGGAACAGGGCCTGTCCCAACGACGCCTCCAGCGCATTGAGGCGCCGGCCCATCGTCGGCTGGCTCTGGCCGAGCGCGCGTGCCGCCGCACTCAGCGTCCCGGCCCGGGCGATGGCCAGGAACACACGCACATCATCCCAGTTCATGGGCGGCGATCATACAAAAATGAATGGCATGCCTGCATTTTCGTGAATTCCCATGCAACTTCGAATGATCAACACTGGCGCACCTTCACCTGCAAACGAGGAATGTCCATGCCCGCCCTTCATGCCCCAACGATGCGCGCCATGTTGATGCCGGAACCCAACGCGCCCTTTTCCGAGAACTCCCTGCCCAAGCCCGTGCCGCGGGCGGGCGAAGTCCTGGTCCGCATCCATGCGAGCGGCGTCAATCCGCTCGACACGAAGATCCGGGCCGGCCGGGCCGCGCATGCTCGCCATCCGCTCCCGGGCGTCCTCGGCATGGACCTTGCCGGTACCGTCGAGGCCATTGGGGAGAGCGTGGCGTCCTTCCATGTGGGCGACGAGGTCTACGGCTTCACCGGCGGCATAGGCGGGGTGCAAGGCAGCCTCGCGGAATACGCGGCCGTCGACGCGAAGCTCATTGCGCGCAAGCCCGACAACCTCACGATGCGCGAGGCTGCTGCCCTGCCGCTGGTGTTCATCACTGCCTGGGAAGGGCTCGTCGACCGCGCCAATGTACGCAGCGGCCAGAAAGTGCTGGTGCATGGCGGCGCCGGTGGCGTGGGGCACGTTGCCGTGCAACTGGCACGCGCTCGCGGCGCCGAGGTCTTCGCGACAGGCACTGCGTCCCAGGCGGACTACATCCGCTCCATCGGCGCCACGCCGATCGATTTCGAGACGACACCGGTCGAGACGTATGTAGATCGCTACACCGGGGGCCAGGGGTTCGATGTCGTCTTCGACACGGTGGGGGGGCCGGTGCTCGATGCGTCGTTTGCGGCTGCGCGACGCTATACGGGGCACGTGCTGACGTCCCTCGGATGGGGCACGCACAGTCTGGCGCCGCTCTCGTTCCGCGGAGCGACGTACTCGGGCGTCTTTACTCTTCTTCCGATCCTGACCGGCGAGCTCCGCGAGCACCACGGGGAGATCCTGGCGGAGGCCACCGCGCTGGCCGAAGCCGGACTGCTCAAGCCGCTGCTCGATCCGGCGCGTTTCGCACTCGATGCCGTCGACGCTGCACATGCGAGGGTCGCCGCCGGCAGTGCGCGGGGCAAGGTCGTGGTCGATGTCCTGCCCTGAACAGCACCCCACGTCCCCCATCCCATTCAACCGGGAGACCCCATGCCAAAGACATTCATCCTGACGGGCAGCTCGCGCGGCCTGGGCCGCAGCATCGCTCTCGCCGTCCTCGAAGCAGGGCACCAATTGGTCGCGACCGCCCGCGACCCCAGGAGGCTCCAGGACCTCGTGGAGCAGTATGGCGGTCGCGTCCTGCCGGTCGCCCTCGACGTGACCGACTACGCCGCCGCGCAGCGCGCCGTCGCGGACGGCGTGGCTCGCTTCGGCCGGCTCGACGTCGTGGTCAACAACGCTGGCTTTGCGAACGTGGGGGCGGTGGAGGACATGCCGCCGGCCGCGATCGAGGCACAGTTCGCGACGAACTTCATGGGAAGCGTGCACTTGATCAAGGCAGCGTTGCCGGCCCTGCGCGCACAAGGATCGGGTCACGTGATCCAGATATCGTCCATCGGCGCGCGAATCGCGACCCCGGGCGCCGCCGCGTACTACGCAACGAAATGGGCGCTGTCCGGGTTCGTGGCGTCCCTGGCGCTGGAAGTCGCGCCGCTGGGCATCCATGTCACGGCGGTCGAGCCGGGTGGCATGAAGACTGACTTCGCGAAGGACTCCTCGGTCACCATGTTTCCCTCGAGCCCTCCGTATGCGGGTACGGCAGGCGCAGTCATCGCGATGATGAGTGCTGACGGATATGCGGACGACTACGCGGATCCTGCGCGCGTGGCGGCCCTGGTCCTCTCGATCTCGGAATTGGAGAACCCGCCGGTTCGCCTGCTCGCCGGAAGCGCTGTGCTGTCGCAGGGCGTCGACGCGGGTCGTGCACAGGCCGAATCAGACCGGGAGTGGGGCTGGCTGAGTCGGAAGGCGGATTGAGCACATCCAGTGCATGGGCCAAGTCCATGCATCGACGGCGGCCTTGATCCGTTTTCCCAACCATGCACGTTGAAGATTGACCCGATGGGTCGGCGCACGAGAATCGAAATCCGCCTCTGAGAAGCCAGGACTTCAGCGACGGTCCGCCTGGGTCAACCTGCTGCGGGCAGGAGCAGCATCACGCTTCTATAGCGCCAATGGATCGCATGCAGCGTCGGTGAATGACCGCTGCAGACTGGGGGCGGTCGGTCAAGGTGGGGCCGCCAAATGTCGGCGATCACAGATATCTGACATTGGCCAATGTGCGCAGTGACTGATCGCGATTAGCCGGGAGCTGCCATTCGCGGCGAACGGGCGCGACCTGCGCAGTCTAAGAAGGGCGGCCTTCTTGGGATCTGGCCTGCCATACGCGCATGGCGGGATGGAACTGCATGCGGGTCACACGTCTAACAGCGTGAACTGCCGCATTCCGGCATTTGTATGCTCGGTTACGTCCACCCGCCGTTCAGAGTGCCCCAACAAAGGTTCAACAGTTACGGTGACACAAAATGAGCCCCCCTCGCGCCGAACGTAGTTGGTTACGTGAAACACGGTGGTCATGGCCTTTTGCTTCTGAGCCATGTGCGCCTGCAACTCCGGCACGCTTATATCCGGATTGCTCTGAATCGCGCCTTGGAGATCATGAATGTAGTCGCTCAAGTAGTCTCGCAGAACTGGCCCCGCGTCGACGAGTTGCCTCCCCGGCAAGAGCTCGATGAGCTCAAAGAGCTGTCCGTACCGCGCTCTCAATTCATCGCGAGTTGTTGGCCTGGACAGGGCTTCGAGCTCAGATGCCAAGGCACTCTTCTTGGATTCGTCTGAAATGTCGTAGGGATTGCCAGCGAAGGAAGGTAGATAGTGCTCAAGTGTCCCGCCCGGCAACAGCAGAACGCTCCGACTCTTGAGAGTCTCGCAAATGAGCTTTAGTCGCCCTTCGACATCCGCCGTATCTGCGGCTCCGAAAAAGGAGAGAAAGGCAGCCCGCTCCCGGTTCAGAGCGACGAGAAGGGCAACCCGAGCCCTAGCGTGGGCCTTGCCGTTCCAATCCCGTCGCGGCCCCAGCGCGGAAAGCGACGCGCTTAGCGCATGCAATGCATGTTCTTCAGCTACGGCGCCGAGCAAGCGGTCGACCAACTCTGTTAGGCGACCCTCAAGCTGGCCAGCATACCTGGCGAGGTCGTGTCCGACTCCTGCTCGCGCTAGGAAGCTTTGCACCGTTCCGTCGCTCTTCAGGCATCCTTTGAGGCTGCCAAAGAACAGGCTGTCTAGGTCATACAAGAAGTGCGAGTTCTTCTTGAGCGCAAGGGACAGTGTCAGGTATTGATTGACTTCCTCGCACCCACCAGCGGCAATAACGCAGCTGCCAGCTCCCGCCACAGATACTCCCCTCGCCTCTTGGATGGTCTCGACAAGTTGTGCATCGATGATTCCTTCCACAAAGATTGGATTGTCGGAGAAGAAGAACTGCTTGTGCTGCGCGTTTAGTCTGGGAACTATTGCCGCGACGCGACGCTCCTGTTCCTCATTCAAGTTGGCAAGTGCAATGGGCGATTCGAGCTGCTGGGAGAAGCTGATGATGGCCTTCACGTCGTCGATCGACCGGAAATCGAGAATGAAGGGCGAGTGGGTGACCAGAAAAACAGCTTTCTTTCCCGGTTGCGTTTTTGGATTACCCGCAACTCGCCGGACTTCTTGCATCAAGAAGGACTGGTACTGGGGGTGTAGGTTGAGTTCTGGCTCGTCAACTATCAGATAAGGGTTCGCTTCGTCATACAGGTGAGTGAGAAGGACTAGAAGCTCCTTGATGCCGTGGCATTCTTCGCGGTCCAACCGGTAAGGTGTTCCGGCGGAGCCAAGCGTTGCGTATGGCACCAGATGGCCCGAATTCCATTCCAACCGTATTTTTCGATTGAAGAGGTGGCTCAGAGTGGCCTCGACCTGCACACGAAGATCTAGTCTCTCCTCAAGGAGGATCAGGGCGTCAATCCCAAGGCCTTGCTGCCGGCCTACCCCCTTCAAGTTCTCGAACTGATTCTTTTGAAATCCTTCTCTCCAGTTGTCCCCGTAGAGATGCCTGTAGCTCGCAGATTCCATCCCACTCAGGCGGTCGGTCGCCAAGAGCCGCGAGTTTGGGAGGTGGTCCCTGAGCAAACGTGCAAATACCGACTTCCCCGTACCGTTAGGGCCCACTAAGAAGTTGACGTCATTGAAGCCGCGGATCGAGAACGTTTGGCCTTTCCACGGTGCCGGTAACGCGAACTGAATTGCGTGCTCAATCATCGCCCCTCTCCTGCTCTAGACTCTGTGGACTGGAGATTAACAGGAGTCAGCGAGCAAGTTGCTCTGCGACAAACTCATGACGCGGTGAAGCCTGCGTCACCCGTGATTACACGTACGCGTTTCTGCCGAAACTCAAGGGAAGTGGGTGCAGTCGTTTCAAGACGCTCTCAGCAACGGTCGTTCGTACTCGCGTCCTGCAGGCTGCCGATGGACGGACAGCGCTGAACACGTCGCCGCCGCTCAATGGACCCACCCGTCTATGGCTGCTTCCGACCCGTCCCCGGCGTTCGCGCCTTTGTAGGTCGGGGTGGCCCAATGACCGCATTGAGGCCGGAACCGTGAACTCGGCGCCCCACGGGCGACCTTCCGCAACCGCTGCAAAGCAGTCGTTCTTCAGGAGCGGCAGTCAGAGGCCGTTGCTGCCCCAGTTGCAAGCGGGCGGGAAGTCCACTTCCGGCCTGGTCCAGCCTGTGCTGCGTGCTTCGTCGCTTCGCACGGGATTGCCCCAGTTCCCCGAGCCCGGCTGAGTCAGCTACCGTTCCGTCGTTGCGGGCTGCCTCGCACCAATACCTCATTCCACGAGGAGCCGGCTTGACCAAGTCGCGTTTACACCCGTGTCGGATTGCCTTGTTCTTTGCGTTGCTGGCGTGGCTGCCTCATGCTGCTTCGGCCGGCCTGGATGAGCTGACGGAACAGGAAAAGATGGCCGCGCCGCAGGACATCCGGCAGGTCTGGGATAACTTCGTCGTCGCAATAGCCCAGGGAAACTTGGAACAGGCGCTGGGCTACATCGAGCCGCACTCCGAGGCCGTGCCGGCGCTCCGTGCCCAAGGTGTACGAGGGATGCAGAATACGCTTGCCGACGTCGTTCACGTGGGCGAATGCGCGTACCAATTCAGCGTGTTCGCCAAATGCACCATGGTGCGAAGACTCTCACCGGAAAGTCATCGTGCCCTGGACGTTCGCTTTGTGCGAACCGGGGGACGCTGGTACCTGTCGTTCTAGCACTAGACAGTGGCTGCTTCAGCTTGTGGTCCAAGTCGCTCCGCCGCTTTGCCCGACAAAGCCAGATCCCAGTAACGCCGCATGGCGTCGACGGCCTGATGAAACGTCATGTCGATATGCGACTGACATTCTGCACGTCTGCACATAGGCTGCTCACGGCCAGACGCCATCGTTCTGAAATGCTGGTGAAGTCGCGCGCTGCCATCGGCCGTTTTCGGCGGCCGCGGCTCCCCTCAGGGTCGCGTGCGCAACACGTTTGCCTCCGCAGACGCGCGGACCAAGCGAGGGATCCCGGCCCCTGGGTCCTCACCGGGGCGCCGCAGGACTCGCCGGCCGTGTCAGCAGGCGCAGCGCGAACGGAAGCGGCCATTCACCGTCGATTCCAGCGGCGGCCTCGCTGCGCAGATCGAGCTGCGGCCACACGCGGGGACCGGTCCAGAGCTTGTCGTTCGCCGCGCGCACGCAATGCGCCGGGTAGCTGTCGACACCGCCCAGATCCATGAAGAGCCCGAGGCTCGGCAAGGTCTCGCGCCGCGTGCCCCACTCGTCCAGGAAGGCGACGCCCAGCGCGCGGCATGTTGCCGACATCACGGTGTAGCGATCGTTCCCCGCGGCGTCGACGAAGATGCCGGTGCTGTTCGCGTGCGCGTGCCCCAGGCCCAGCTGGCCGACGGTGTACTCGTCGTCCCCGCCCTCGTCGACGAACACGCCGACGGACAGGTCGTTCCCGGAGCCCAGCGCCATCTCGTGGGTGGAACGATAGACGTCGTTGCCGACGCCGCGCTTGAGCAGGACCCCCGCGGCGTCGTGGACCCCTGCGCCCATCGCGTACCAGGCCGCTTCGAAGCGGTCGCTGCCGCCGTCGTCCAGCAGCATGCCCAGGCCCTCGTGGTAGCCGACGCCCTGCGCGAAGACCTGTGCCTCATAGCGATCGTTCCCCGCCAGGTCCACCAGCATGCCGATCCCTCCGGCAGTGGAGCGGCCGTCGAGGAAGACTCCGCGCTCTCCGTAGCCGGCGCCTTGCCCCATCGACGTGTTGCGGTCCGGCAGCTGCGGGGAAGGCCGCACCAGCGGCACGTCGGTCAGCGTGTAGCGATCGTTGCCGCCGGTGTCCACCAGCACCGCGACGCCCCCCGGGCCGCCCGTGGCCTGCGAATAGGTTTGTGCGGTGTACTGGTCGTCGCCGCCCCCACTGGCCAGGACCGCGACGCCACCGATCGCGTGCGCCTGCGAACGGCTGCCCGCCACGAAGCGGTTGCTGCCGCCGCCATCGACCAGCAACGCTGCGCCGAAGAGCGCGGAAGCCTGCGCTTGTTGCGTTCCCTGGTAGCGGTCGTCGCCTTCGGTATCCCAGAGGATGCCGTAGCCGAGCGTCGCGCCCGATGGGTCCGCGCCGGGCGCCGTCGTCGCATACCTGTCGTTGCCGCGGTGGTCCAGGACTACGCTGATCGTGTGCGTGTCGCTCGGCGCCAGGAACTCGTACTCGTCGTCGCCGCCGACATCCAGCACCAGCAGCGGATCCTTCAGCTGGTGGCGGTTGTTGCGGCCGGTGGTGTCGACGACGATCCAGCCGAAAGGCGTCTGCAGCGACCACGCAACCGGGGGCAGCGCCGCTTCGTTCTTCACGAAAGCCTGCAGGCGGTCGACGGCCGCAACCAGATCGAGCATGCCGGCGACGACGGCTTCGCGCTCGACCAGCGGCAGCAGCTGCCGATAGTCCGGTGTCTCGAACGGGGAGAACCGGCCTTCGAACGCCTGCCGGCGCAGCAACTGCGGCGTCACGCCGGCGGGAAAGCGCTCGAACGCGCGTTGCAGGAACTGGTGCGATTGCGACATGGCCGCGAGAACGATCGCGAGCTCGTAGCGCAACGGGTTGGGCAGTTGCGCCTGGTCGGGCAGCGCCGGCACCCAGCCCGCGCCGGCTTTCGTCGATGCCATCCACGCCAGGCCAGCCGCGAGTGGGTCAGGCGCCGTGCGCAGCTGCGCTTCGATGGCGGCCATGGCGGAAGCGGCGGGACGGCGAAGCCGGACGCCCGAGAGCGCCCCTGCCAGGCCGACCAGTTCATGCGGCGATCCGGACGCGCCACGGACGCCATCTCCCAGCACGCCCACACGGTACGGCCCATCCAGCGGCGCGGCCATCACCGCCCGAAAGAACGGCAACTGCTGGCCCCGTGTCGGGGATGCGTCGAGCCCCGACAGGTCGGGGGCGCCGCGGCTCGCCGCCGCGCCCGCCCGTTGCAGCAGCTCCGGCAGTGGCGGCCGGTCCTGCGTTTGCGCCCGCGCAGGCCCTCCCAGTGCGAGTGCGATCAGGAGGGCGGCCGCAAGTCGATGCATCGGCTGCTACTGTAGCAACAGGGCGCCCCCTCTCGGCTCGGCTGCGCCCGATGGCGGCGGCGCGCGCTGCTTCCGGGGATGACAAGCCGTCGACCAGGCTGGCGGCGGAGAGCGCCTGAACCTATTCCCCGGTGATCCCCGCCTCCTTGATCACCCGGCCCCACTTCTTCGCCTCCGCGTCCAGGAAGCTTCGGAAGGCCGCCGGCGTGCCGCCCCGCAACTGCAAGCCCGCCGCCTCGGCCTTCTTCTTCACCTCGGGATCCGCGATCGCGGCGTTGGCATCCGCGTTCAGGCGCTGCACCACCGCGGCCGGAGTGCCCGCAGGCGCCATCAGTCCGTACCACCCGTAACCCACGACATCCTTCAGTCCCGACTCCAGGAAGGTCGGCACTTCCGGCTGCAGCGGCGTGCGCGCCTCGTTCGCCACCGCCAGCACGCGCAGCTTGCCGGCCTGGATGTGCGGAACGGCGGTGGAGATGGCCGTCAGCGTCGCATCGATGCGCCCGGCCAGCAGTTCCGTATAGGCGGGTGCATCGCCCTTGAACTGCGCCACCAGCCCCTTCGCGTGCGTGGCACGGATGAACATCTCCGCCGTCAGGTGCGGGGCCGAGCCCGAACCCGGCGAGCCGAAGGTGAAGCCCTTCGCGTTCGCCTTGCCCCACTGCACGAACTCCGCCACGGTCTTGTACGGAGCTTCGGCGTTCACCACGAGGAACAGCGGCGCGATGGCGGTGCTGACGATCGGCTCGAAACTCTTGCGCAGGTCGTAGGGCAGGTTCGGGTACAGGGCCTCGCCGATGGCGATGGGCGCGGCCGCATGCAGGATCGTGTAGCCGTCGGGCGCGGCCTTGGCCACGTAGTCGTTCGCGATGCGGGTGCCGGCGCCGGCGCGGTTCTCCACGACGAAGGTCTGCCCCACGCGGTGCGAGAGGAAGTCGCCCAGCACGCGCGTGAGGATGTCGCTCGACCCACCCGCGGCATAGGGGCAGACCAGCTTGATCGGGCGCGAGGGCCAGGCCTGCGCGAAGGCGGAAAGACCGAGGGGCGCGAGGCCCGCGGCGGCGGCGGCGCCCAGCAGATGACGGCGGCTGATGTTCGGCATGCTTGTCTCCTTGTGGTTCTTTGGCTCGCGCGGCGGTTCAGATGCGGCGCAGCGGTGGATAGGCGTAGCGGTATTCCAGGTGGTCCGCCTGCGGCTGGTACAGGCGCAGCACGACGTAGAAGGGTTCATCGCGCGGCGTGGGCAGCCAGTTGCAGCCCTCGCCGGGGTCGTCGGCCTGCAGGCGGATCGCCAGGCTGCCGTCCGGCTCCAGCCTCAGGCCGGGCGTGCGGTCGCCGATGGAGTAGCGCTGGATCGGGTTGGCGACGAACAGGCAGTCGCTGCGACGATACATCGTCAGCGACCAGAAGGCGCCCACGCGCAGCCCCTGGCCCGGCGCGAAGCGCAGTTCGTAGGCACGCGAGCCGTGCAGGGGCTCGCCGTCGGCGTCCACTTCGGCCGCCGGATACATCGCCTCCTCGATGCCGAGCGCACCGATGAAGTTGCGCGCGATGCGCGCGCGCGTCAGCACGTCGCCGCCCCAGTGGTCGCGCACCGCAACCTGCAGCGCCCAGCCCCCACCCAGGGCGTGCGGCTGCTCCTTGCGGCGCAGTTGCTCGAAGACGCGCGGCAGCGCCGCCGCCAGTTCGTCCTCGTCCACCGGCCACTGAAGGCGCTCGCCCTGCGGCACCGGGTTGTGCGCCAGCGCCTCGTCGACGATCGCGCGATAGAGCGGTGCCGAGGGCACCGCGACCGAGCGGCCGTCCAGCCGCGTGTCCACGCGCAGGGCGGCATCGCCGCCATCGAGGCGGCGCGCGACGATCTGCGCCTGCAGCGCGCGCACGGATTCGATGTCCGCAGGCGTGTCGTCCACCAGGATGCGGCCGATGATCCACACATCGCGGCCGGGCGCCGCGATCACGTTCGTGACGCCCGCCGGCACCTCGCCTTTCCAGCCCGGCCCGTGCACCAGCGTGCGCTGGCGCCGGTTGCCGGTGGTGCGCCGGCCCACGTAGGCGAAGGGATTGGTCCATGCGTCCAGCAGGCCCAGCACCCAGTAGCGCTCCCCCATGTCAGGGGTCTCGACCAGCACGGGGCCCTGCGACAGGTCGAGCCAGGCATTGCTGTACACGGTGTCGTTGTTCGGGCTCACCACCTCGCGATCGTCGGGGCCGAGCTTGCGGTGGGTGTGCGTGAACTGGTTGACCCAGCGCATGCGCGAGTCGCGGTCTTCGCTGGCGAAGCCGAGCGTGGGATGGCGCCGCGCCGTCGTGGCCGCGCGCATGCGCATCATCTCGAACAGCGGCAGCGTCTGGACCACGGCGGCGTGCGTGGCGGTGGAAGAGGGCGAGAGGGTTGCTGTCGTCATGATGTTCAGGCGATCACGCCGTCCTGCCGCAGTGCGGCGATGTCCTGTTCCGAGTAGCCGGCTTCGGCCAGCAGGGCGGCTCCATCGGCGCCGCACTCGGGAGCAGCGGCAAGCGCGGGTTGCGGCGCATCGCCCAGGCGGTACGGCAGCCCGAGCGCGCGATAGCCGCCGCCGTCCGCGGCCACGGCTTCGACCAGCATGCCGCTGGCCTGCAGGTCGGCACTGGCGAGCACGTCGCGGTAGCGACGCACGGCGCCGGTCACGATCTGGTTGCGCCCGAGCAGGGCCACGCATTCCTCGGTGCTGTAGCCGGAGAGGCACTCCTTCAGCACCGCCCGCAGTTCGGCGCGATGGGCGACGCGGCTCGCGTTGGTGGCAAAGCGCGGATCGCTCGCCAGCTCCTCTCGGCCCATCACGCGGCAGAACCGCTGCCAGTGCTCCTGGGCATAGGCAGACAGCACGATGTGGCCGTCGCGCGTGGGCACGACGTCGGCCGCGGGCGCGTTGTGCGGCTGGCCGTCGCCGATGCGCGTCGGCTCGGGCCCTCCGCCCAGGTACTCGCACCAGGTCGCCGCCTGCAGGTGCAGGGCGGTCTCCAGCAGCGAGGTCTCCAGCGTCTCCCCCTGTCCCGTGCGCTCGCGCCCGTACAGCGCGGCCAGGACGGCCTGCGCGCCGACATGCGCGGCCGCGGCATCGATGATGGGCACGCCCACCTTCTGCGGCAGCCGGTCGGGCTCGCCGGTCACGGACATCAGCCCGCTCTCGGCCTGCGCCGCGATGTCGTAGCCGGGGCGATCGCGCGAGGGCCCCGCACTGGGAAAACCGGAGATCGACAGGTAGATGACGCGCGGATGCCGCTGGCGCACTTCGGCGGCGCCGAGCCCCAGCTTGTCCATCACGCCCGGCCGCAGGTTCTGGATGACGACGTCGCTGCCGGCGATCAGCCGCCATGCGACCTCCCGCCCCGCCTCGCTCTTGAGGTCCAGCGCGATCGAGCGCTTGCCCCGGTTGTAGGCGCGCACCATCGATTCGCCATAGCGGCCGATGTGGCGCGCCTGGTCGCCCGCGAGCGGCTCGATCTTGGTGACGCTCGCGCCCAGCTCGGCCAGCACCATGGCGGCGCCGGGGCCGGCGATGTACTGGCCGAAATCGATGATGCGCACGCCCGACAGGGGCGCCGCGGGCCGGGGGGCGGTGCGGGAAGGGGCAACGGACATGGCCGCACGATAGGCCGTGGCGCCATTGCTGAAAAGTCGATAATCCTGAAGGCGCGATCACCATCGGTGATCACCTCCACCGCACACCTTGAGCACCAGCCCCGACTACCTCGTGCGCCGCCTGCGGCTGCGCCACCTCGAACTGCTGGTGGCCCTGGCCGACGCGGGGACCATGCGCGCGGCCGCCACCCGGCTGCACCTGAGCCAGCCCGCGCTCAGCAAGATGCTCGGCGAGGTCGAGGCCGGCTTCGGCGCCCGCCTGTTCGAGCGCAGCCCGCAGGGCCTGTCGCCCAACGCGCTGGGAAAGGCGGTGACGTACCGCGCGCGGGTCATGCTCGGCGAACTGGCGCGCGGCAAGGACGAGGTCGATGCCCTGCGCACCGGCGCCGAAGGCGTGCTGCGCGTGGGCACCCTCTCGGTGACGGCCGCGGTGCCGCAGGCCGTGGTGCAGCTGCGCGAGCGCATGCCCGGCGCCCGCGTGCAGATCCAGGAGGGCCGCGTGCGCGAGATGGTCCAGCGGCTGCTGGATGGCGAGCTCGATTGCGTGTTCGGCGCCATCACGCCCGAGTTGCTGACCAGTGGCCTGCTGCCGTTGCTGCAGCCCGAGGTGCTGCTGGAAGACGAACTGTGCGTGCTGTGCGCCGTGGGCCATGCCCTCGCACGCACCCGGCAGCTGCGCTGGGCCGACCTGCATGCGGTGCCGTGGGTCGCGCCGCCGAAGGACACGCTGGTGCGCCAGGCGCTGATGACGGCCTTCCTCAACGAGGGCCTGGAGCCACCGGAGCCCGCGATCGAGGTGCTGTCCTCCGTGACCGTGGGCAGCGTGATCCGTCTCGCCCCCACGCTGGTCGCCGCGGTGCGCTTCGAACATGCGCGCGACGAGCTCGCACGCGGCGGTGTGCGCCGCGTGGCGGTGGCGCCGGTCATGCCGCTGCCCTTGCTGGGCCTCTACACGCGCCGCGCCACGGAAGGCCCGGCGCCGCTGGTGCAGGCCTTCGCGCAGGCGATCCGGAAGGTGGGCGTGCGGCCGCGGACGAGGGCGGAAGGCGGAATGCGGCGGGTGTCTTAGCGATCCGGCCCTGCGCCTTGGGCCATGGCAGCCGTCGCCGATGGGACGGTGCGAGATCCTCCACTGCACGCGCGGAGCGTGAGTCCGCCAGCCGGGACATCGGCTTGCGGCCCATATCGGCCGAAGCCAGGCAGCCGTCGGCCATCCCGACGTCTCTCGGCAAGGGACCGGGCCGTCAGTAGACTCCGAGCGCCAGCCCCGCCGCCAGCGCACCGCCCAGCTCACGGCATCGGGCGAGATCGGCGCCGCCGATCTGCTTGCGCCGCGCGATGTCTTCGGGTGTCTGGGCATGGGTGCACACGATCAATGCCGGAGCCACCGCGCGCAGTCGCCAACCGGTGGCGATGCGATCGATCTGCCGGGCGGCATTCTGCCCATCGCTGCCAGCACAGACCAGCACGGCGTAGGGGCGGCCGCTCACACGATCCAGTGCGGCGTAGTAACAGCGGTCGAAGAAGTCCTTCATGAGCCCGGCCATCGCAGCAAGGTTCTCGGGCGTAGCGAACACATAGCCGTCGGCACCCAGCACGTCCTGGGGTTGTGCCTCCGGCGCCCGCAGAAGGCGCACATGCACGCCGGGTTCGTCACGCGCGCCCTCGACGGCGGCCTGCGCCATCTGCTCCGTGCCCCCGGTCATCGTGTGGTAGACGACGAGAAGCGTCTTGGGAGTCATGTTGTCCAGAATAGCGGGAGATGGCCAAGACCGGGCAGGAGCAACCGCCCCCGCAAGCGCTGCCCGCCTGTCGCCCGCGTGCCTGACGAGCCCCCGCCGCCGACGCTACGCTCCGCCCATGGGACCCGGCCCCGGCACCGCCCCGCATGCACGCTACGACGCCATCGTGGTGGGCGCCGGGCTGGCCGGGCTCGTCACGGCGAAGCAACTCCTCGATCGCGGCCTGCGCGTGGCGCTGGTCGACAAGGGCGGCGAAGACGCCCTGGGCGGGCTGGCGCTGCAGGCGTTCGGCGGGATGATGCTGGTCGACACGCCGCTGCAGCGGCGCGCCGGCATCCGCGACAGCGCTGCACTGGCGTGGTCCGACTGGCTCTCTTTCGCCGAGTTCGACGACGAAGACCTGTGGCCGCGCCGTTGGGCCCAACGCTACATCGAGCGCTGCGTCCCCGACGTGTACGAATGGCTGCGGGCCCTGGGCGTGCGCTTCATCCCCGCGGTGCAGTGGGTCGAGCGCGGCTGGATGCGCCCCGGCAACTCGCTGCCGCGCTACCACGTGATCTGGGGCACCGCCCGGTTCATGACGCAGCGCGTGCTGCTCGCGCTGCGCCGGCACGCGCGCGCCGACCGGCTCGCCGTGCTGCCGCGGCATCGGGTCGAGGCGCTCGTGCGCGAAGGCGGCACCGTGTGCGGCTGCCGCGGTCGGCGCGAGGACGACGGCAGCGAATTCGTCCTGCGCGCCGGTGCCGTCGTGATCAGCGGCGGCGGCATCACCGGCGACCTGGCGCGGGTGCGGCGGCACTGGCCAAAGGACTGGGGACCCGCGCCCGCCGTGCTGCTCAATGGCTCGCACCCGGCAGCGGACGGACGCCTGCATGATGCCGTGAGCGAAGCGGGTGGCAAGGTCACCCATCTCGATCGCATGTGGAACTACGCCGCAGGCGTGCGCCACCCGAATCCGCAGTTCGAGGGCCAGGGCCTGAGCCTCATCCCCTCGCGCACCGCGATCTGGACCGACCCCGACGGGCACCGCATCGGGCCGGTGCCCTTCGTCACCGCGTTCGACACGCTGCACATGGTGCGGCACATCGCGCGCGCCCAGTGGCCCCACACCTGGCAGGTCCTGAATCGCCGGATCGCGCAGCGCGAGCTGGCCGCCTCGGGAGCGGAGCACAACCCGCTGATCCGCGACCGGCGCTTGCTGCGCTTCGCCCTGCAGATGCTGCGCGGCAACCCCGCGCTGGTGGACGAACTGCTCGCCAAATGCAGCGACTTCGTGCAGGCCCCGGACCTGCCGACGCTCGCGAGCCGCATGAACGCACTGGCCGGCGACGCGCGCATCACGCCGCAGGCCCTGGAAGCCTCCATCCGCCCGTACGATGACCAGATGCTGCGCGGACCGCGCTTCCACAACGACGACCAGCTGCGCCGCATCGCGCAGCTGCGCGCCTGGACGGGCGACCGCGTGCGGACCTGCAACTTCCAGCCCATCCTCGACGCGAAGGCCGGCCCGCTGATCGCCATCCGCTGCCAGCTGCTGACGCGCAAGTCCACCGGCGGGATCCAGACCGACCTGCACTCGCGGGTGCTCGGTGAGGACGGCCAGCCGCTCGCGGGCCTGTATGCGGCGGGCGAGGCCGCAGGGTTCGGCGGCGGCGGCTGCAACGGCCGCGGCTCGCTGGAAGGCACCTTCCTTTCCGGCTGCATCCTCACCGCGCAGGCGGCGGCCAACCACATCGCGGACGCGATGGCCTGAACACGATCGGAGGAGACGAATGAAGAAGACCGGTGCCAGCCTGGTGCGCCACGCGCTGGAGCAGCTCGGCGTGCGCTACACCTTCGGCATCCCCGGCGTGCACAACACGGAGATCTACGACGAACTGGCGTCGTCGCCCACGATCACGCCGGTGCGCGTCACGCACGAGGGCGGAGCGGCCTTCATGGCCGACGCCGTCGGGCGGACGACTTCGTGCCCCGGCGTGCTCCTCATCGTGCCGGCCGCCGGCACCGCGCTCGCCTATGCCGGGATCGGTGAAGCCTTCCTGGACGGCATCCCCATGCTGGTGATCACGGGCGGCATCCACAGCAGCCACGGTTTCCGCTACCAGCTGCACGGGATCGACCAGCTCGAGATGGTGCGCAGCGTCACCAAGGCGCGCTGGCGCGTGGCGCGGCACGAGGACATCGTGCCGACGCTGTTCGAGGCGTGGCGCATCGCCACCGGCGGCGAGCCGGGACCGGTGTTCGTCGAAGTGCCGGTGGACGTGCAGCTGTTCACCGGGGACGTGTCGGACCTGCCGACGGCGCCGCAGCTGCCCGCCGCCGCCGCACCGGACGCTGCCGCCCTCGACCGCGCGGCGGCCCTCCTGCGCTCGGCGCAGCGGCCGGGCCTGTTCCTCGGCTGGGGCGCGCGCGACGCCACCGAGTCGGCGATCCAGCTTGCCGAGCGCCTGGAAGCGCCGGTGGCCACCACGCTGCAGGGCATCAGCGTGTTCCCCGCCACGCACCCGCTGCACACCGGGATGGGCATCGGCCCCGCGGCGGTGCCGGCGGCCACGAACGCCTTCGCCGATCGCGACGTGCTGCTGGCCATCGGCACGCGCTTCGGCGAGATCGCCACCGGCAGCTACGGCATCGATCCGCGCTGGAAACTGGTGCACGCCGACATCAACCCCGAGGTGTTCAACGCCAACTATCCGGCGGAAGTCGCGATCGCGGGCGACGCGCTTCAGGTGCTGCAGGCCTTGCTGGAGCGGCTGCCGGCCGGTGCGCCCGCGACGGCCGGCACGGGGGACCTGCGCGCGCGCATCGCCCGCGACAAGAAGGCCTACCTCGACGAATGGCTGGCGCACGACAGCGGCGATCGCGTGAACCCGGCGCGCTTCTTCCAGGCCTTGCGGCAGCGCCTCGCCGACGACGCCTACCTGCTCGCCGACGACGGCAACCACACCTTCCTGACCGCGGAGCTGTTCGCCGCCACGCGCAGCAAGCACGTGCTGTCGCCCACCGACTTCAACTGCATGGGCTACTGCGTGCCGGCCGCCATCGGGGTGAAGCTCACGCATCCCGACCAGCAGGTCGTGGGCATCGTCGGCGACGGCGCCTTCCTGATGACGGGGCTGGAGATCCTCACCGCCACGGAACTGAAGCTCGGGATCGTCTACTACGTCTTCAACGACGGAGAGCTGTCCCAGATCTCGCAGGCGCAGCAGCTGCCCTACAACCGCAAGACCTGCACGGTGCTGCCGGAGGTCCGCTTCCGCGGCATCGCGGAAGCCACGGGGGCGGTGTACCTGCCGATGCCGGGCGATGCCGACATCGCCGCGGTCATGGAGCAGGCGGACACACACGCGCGGCAAGGCCGGCCCGTGGTGGTCGACGTGCGCATCGACTACAGCAAGCCGACGCGCTTCACGCGCGGGATCGTCCAGACCAACCTGCAGCGCATGGCGTGGGGCAGCAAGGCGCGCCTGATCGGGCGCGCCGCGTGGCGGCGCGTGGTGAAGCCGGCCGGGAGTGCCTGAAGCACGCGTGCAGCGCCGGCCCTTGCGGATGCGCAATATCGCAAGAGGGAAATTCCGGATAATCGATCCGGCAAGCGCGGACGGGGATGCTCGGGGGGCAGCAGCCGAAGTCCGCGCCTTGGCCGTCGATGCACCCGGGGGAACTCAAGGTGGCCACGGAAGATACAAGAAGCAATAACCCGTACCCAAACCGCACATTTCTCGCCTTTATGGCGGCACTCGATCAACATTCCGCCCGGCGCCAACGACTTCTCGAGGGGATCCGCATGGTTCGCAAGCCTTCTGGCCGCGCGCTCGCGCGGGCATGGGGTGTCGCCCTCGCGGCGATCGCGCTTCCGCTGTGCGCCCAGATCAGCAATTCCAAGCACAATCTCACCAGCACCGGGACGGGGGTGAACCACTTCAGCGACGTCGAGGATATCTGCGTGTTCTGCCACACGCCGATGGGCCTCGACGCCAGCGCCGCCGTGCCGCAGTGGAACCGCACCCTGGCATCCCCGGCCACCTACCAGACCTACGACATGCTGGGAACCTCGACGCTCGCCGGCAGGGTGGCGCCGGTAGGGTCCGTTTCGCTCGCCTGCCTGTCCTGCCACGATGGGGCGCAGGCCATGAGCGCGATCATCAATGCCCCGGCGGGTTGGAGCGGCGGCGTCTGGAGCGGCGCCAACCAGTCGGACGGCAGGCTGCGCGTCGGCATCGGCAGCAACCTCGGTTCGGACCTGCGCAACGATCATCCCGTCGGCGTGCAATACGGCGGCGGCGGAATCACCGCATCCGCGCCGGGTGCGACGCCCCAGAATCCCGATTTCCGTTCGCCTGAATCCGCCGTGCTGAACGAGATCCGGGTCTGGTGGGTCGGGACGGGGCCCGACGCGACCGGAACCCGCCGCAAGACGGACCTGATCCTGTACACCCGCACGCGCACCGACGGCTACACCGGGCAGACGGATGCCGAGCCCTTCGTGGAGTGCGCCAGCTGCCATGACCCGCACACCGACAGGGCCCTGTTCCTGCGAATCAGCAACGCCTACAGCGCCCTCTGCCTGTCCTGCCACATGATGTAGCGCGCCGTTGGCGATGGGGAGCGGTCATGCCAACCAGGCGGCAAGCCTGGCCGCCACGGAGGCATCGCTCAGGAGATCCAGGTGGTGAACGCCCCGCGCCACCCACGTCCGCTCGCGCGGAATGCGCAGCGCATGGCTGCGCCTTGGGTGCCGGCCCAGTGCGCTGTCCACCGACACGAGGCCATCGCCCCACGGCTTTCCCTTGCCGGCGGGACCGAGCGCGCCGGCGACCGCGTAGCAGGCGACGCCGGCCGGCAGGGGCACCGGGGTGCGCGTGTCGTGATGCAGGTGCCGGCCGTTGCGCCAGTCCGCTGCCAGCAGGTTGCCGTGCCGCAGGTCGGTGATGCCGTCGCTGCGCAGCGTGCCCAGGCGCGTGAAGGGCGCGAGGTACGGGCTCGTGCCGAGCACCGCGTGGAGCCAGTTGCCGCCGCGCTCCAGTGCCGCGCCATGGTGCGGCGTGCCGAGGAACACCATCTGCCGCAGCCTCCGGGGCCAGGCCATCCCGGCCGCCTGCGCCCGGTGCACTGCGCTGCGGGCGACCAGGCCGCCCATGCTGTGGCCGACGATCGCGAGGCTTTCCACCGGCACGGGCCAGTGCGCCAGCAGGTCCTCCAGCCGGGCGGCGAGTTCGTCGCCGTTGGTGGAGACGTGGAGCCCGGAGTTGTAGCGCACGTACACGGGGGTCCGGTCCAGGGCTTGCGCGAGCGCCTGCCCGTGGTCCACGCCCTTGCGCGTCCATGCCGCGTCGCTCATGCAGAGTCCGTGCACCTGCAGCAGGATGCGCGGCGTCGCCGGGCCGCGCACGATCAGCTCCATCGGCAGCGCGAGCGGGTTGCCGGTGCGCGCCAGGTGGTCGCCGACGACGCCGTTCAATGCGGCGCGCCAGGCCAGGCCGGCGGGAGAGTCGTCGCCGTGCGCCTCCTGGTCGAAGGGCGCCAGCAGGGCGTCGAGCCCCTGGCCGACCAGGCTGCTGCTGCCGCGAACGGTGCGGTACACGAACCCGGCGATCCCGCCGGCGGGCGCCTCGCGCACGCGCCCGACCGGCAGCGCCAGCCGGGCGATGCTGCCGTGCAGCCCCTCGGCGATGCGCGTGACGCCGTGCACGCCTTCGATGGCGAGGCGCACGGCACCGCGGGCGGCGGCCACGCGGCCGAGCCGGCGCGGCGGGGCCGGCCGCACGGCGCTGCGCGAGGATGGGGCCATGGCAACCAGTGTAGGGCAGCGGCTTCGGGGCGCCGGAGGGACAGGCCGCGCCGCGCAGGTCGGCAGCGCGCACGCTCGTACAATGCGCGCCCTGAGACCTCGCGAGACATTCCCATTCCTTTCATCCTCTCCCACCAGCTGCTGGATGAGATCCTGCAGAACCATCGGATCAAGTCCAACGACCTGACCGGCATCGACAAGCTGTTCGGCGGGGCGGACGGCTACTACTGGTACCACACGCTCAGGCACATGTGCCCCAGGAACGAGGTGATCGTCTGGGGCAGCGAGGAGGCGATGCGCGCGGCGGTGCAGAACCAGGAGAACGAGTCCGCCGCCGAGGACGAGGTGAAGCCGCAAGTCCTCGGCGACGCGCACGTGGCCGCGATGGCGCGGCTGCTGGCGGTGCGCGGCTGACGCCGGGCGGACCGACCGCGTCAGGCGCCGCTGGCCTTGCCGGCGAGCTCCGCCCGCAGCCGGTCCTCCTGCTGGCGCAGCTCCGGCGTGAACGCCTCGCCGAAGTCGGCGGCCTCGAACACCTGCCGGATCTCGATCTCGGATTCGCCGGGCATCGGGTTGGGGCAGCGCTTCACCCAGCCGATCGCCTCCTGCAGCGAGGCGCACTGCCAGAGCCAGAAGCCGGCCACCAGTTCCTTGGTCTCGGCGAACGGCCCGTCGATGACCTTGCGGTCCGGGCCGCAGAAGCGCACGCGCGCGCCCTTGGCGCTCGGATGCAGGCCCTCGCCGGCCAGCATCACGCCGGCCTTGACCAGTTCCTCGTTGAAGCGGCCCATCTCGGCCAGCAACTGCTCGCTGGGCATCACGCCGGCCTCGCTGTCGCGGGTGGCCTTCACCAGGATCATGAATCGCATGCGGAACTCCTCGGTCGGGTTGAAGAAGCTTGACGGTTCACCCCCACGACGAACCGGCGGCGCCGGAATCGACAGCTCGCAGGCACCGGGTTGCGTAAGCCGATGCGTACGGGCGCCTGCGTGTGCAAGGCCTTCGCGGGCCCGACACTTGCCACCCGCCAGCGGCACGGGTAGGGTGCGGCACTTTCAACTCCAGGTGGCCTGCCCATGTCGCTCGTCCTCTACGGACATCCTTTTTCCTCGTACACCCAGAAGGTGCTCATCGCCCTGTACGAGAACGGTACCCCGCACGAGTTCCGCTGCATCGGCCCGGACACCCCGCAGCACGCCGCCGAGTGGCTGCGGCGCTGGCCGCTGGCGAAGTTCCCGCTGCTGGTCGACGGCGACCGCACCGTCGTGGAAACCAGCATCATCATCGAGTACCTGCAGCTCGTGCATGCCGGGCCGGTGCGCCTGCTGCCCCCGGATCCGATGGCAGCCCTGCAGGTCCGGTTCCTCGACCGCTTCTTCGACCTGCACGTGATGACCCCCGTGCAGCATGCGGTCGTCGGTGCGATGACGGGGGACCCGGTGAAGCGCCAGGAGGCGGGAAGCCATGCCGCGGACAAGCTGGAGCGCGCCTATGCCTGGCTCGAAGGAGAGCTTGCCGGCAGGACCTGGGCCAGCGGTGCGGACTTCACGCTGGCCGACTGCGCAGCCGCCCCATCGCTGTTCTACGCCGACTGGACCCATCGGATTGCCGAGGCCTATCCGGTCGTGCGCGCCTACCGGGCCAGGCTGCTGGCGCGCCCGTCCTTCGCCAGGGCGGTGGAGGAGGCGCGGCCCTTCCGTGGGCTCTTTCCCCTCGGGGCGCCGGACCGCGACTAGGGATCGCCGGCGGCGCGCGACGCGTGCCCATGCATGCGCCTGTTGCGCCGCGGCCGCACAAACAGGCTGGCGCCGCGCGCCGGGCTGGCCTACAGTGGCCGTTCCGCACCACGAGGATCTGCCACATGCCCGTTCGTATTGCATCGATGACCAAGAGGATCTCGGCCAATGGCCAGGCGCTGCACCGCGCCATGATGAGCCGCCTGGAAACCGCCGGGGCGAACCAGGAGCCGTCCGAAGCCGAGGCCGCCCTGATCGAGGAGCGAAAGCAGCTCAAGGCGGAGCGGGACAAGCGCAAGGCGCAGGCCTTGCTGCCCGGGCCGACCGCCCTCGACCGGCTGGTGCGAACGCATCATCCCCAGGCGAAGGCCAACAAGGCCGCCAAGGAAGCGCACGACGCCAAGGAGGTCAAGAAGCCCAAGGCGCGCAAGTCGCGCGCCGAGAAGCACGCGGAAAAGGCAGCGGCCCTGGAAGCCGCGCGCAGGTCACCCAAGAAGCCGGCGAAGTGACGCCGGGGCCCTCTGCCGAGGGCCTGGTCACGGCGCGGGCGCATCCCGTCCTGGATCCTGCCGCAAGGCGGAGGGGGCATCCATGCGCGTCCTGGTCATCGAAGACAACCCGGACATCGTGGCCAACATGCACGATTTCCTGGAGCCGCTCGGCTACGAGCTGGACGCGGCGCGCACGGGCAAGGCGGGGCTGGGTTTCCTGCGCGACTACCCGTACGACGTCATCGTGCTGGACCTCATGCTGCCCGGCATGGACGGACTCGACGTGTGCCGCGAGCTGCGCACGTCGCTGGGCGTGCGCACGCCCCTGCTGATCCTCACGGCCCGCGACACCGTGCCGGACAAGGTCGCCGGCTTCGAGGCGGGTGCCGACGACTACCTGGTCAAGCCGTTCTCCCTGGCGGAGCTCGACGCGCGCCTGAAGGCGCTGTCGCGCCGCGGCCCGTCGCTGACCGCGCAGACGGTGCTGCGGTTCGGCGAGCTGGAGCTGGACCCCAGTACCCATGAAGCGCGTCGCGCCGGGCAACTGCTGCGCCTGACGCCCACCTGCTACCAGCTCCTGTGCGTCCTGGTGCGGGCGGCGCCGCAGCTGGTCACCCGCGAACAGCTCGAACACGAGATCTGGCGCGACGACCGCCCGGACAGCGACGCGCTGCGCACGCACATCCACGCGCTTCGGCATGTGCTGGACAAGCCCTTCGGCACGCCCATGCTGCGCACCATCCCGGGCGTCGGGTTCCGGCTGGTGGCTTCCGATGAGGCATAGCCCGTCGCTGCGGCTGCGCATCGTCGGCGCGTACGTGCTGCTGGCCTTGTTCGTCGGGGCGTGCTTCAGCGCGATCGGCTTCGAGGCCCTGGACAGGATCGAGAACGCACTCGTCGACCATCGGCTCAAGGAGGCCGCCGACCGGCTGATCGACGACCACCTGGGCGGCATCGACCACCAGCTGCCGGGATATCCGTCGGTCTTGAACGCATCGGAAATGAGCTCGGTGCTGCGGGCCCTGCCGCCTGGCCTGCACGAGTTGCGCTACACCCACCAGCACGTGCACGTCCTGATCCGCGATCGCGGCGGCCAGAGGTTCGCCGTGATCGAGGACGAAAGCGAGTTCGAGGTCATCCAGGGCCATGTATCGATCGCGCTGGCGGCGGCGTTCGTGCTGTGCGTGGTGCTCGCGCTCGTGTCCGGCTTCATCACGGCGAGCAAGGTCATCGCGCCGGTGACGCGCCTGGCGGAAGCCGTCACGGGCGGCTCGCTGCGCCCGGATTCGCCGCTGCTCCATGCGGACGACGAAGTCGGCCTGCTGGGCCGGGCGTTCTTCGATTCCACGGAGACCCTCAAGCGCTTCCTCGAGCGGGAACAGCTGTTCACGGGGGACGTGAGCCACGAGCTGCGCACGCCGCTCACCGTCATCCTGGGCGCCGCGGAAGTGCTGCAGGTGCGGCTGGCCGGCCAACCCGAGCTGCAGGACATCGCCGAGCGCATCCGGCGCGCCGCGGCCGAGGCCTCCGGCCGCCTCGGCGCCCTGCTCCTGCTGGCCCGGGCGCCCGAGACCCTGCACGCGCCGCTGACCGAAGTCGCCGGGATCGTGCAGGCGGAAGCCGAGCGTTACCGACCCCTGCTGCAGGGAAAGCCGGTCGAGCTCGCGGTGTCGGTGGCCGCCGGCTGCGTGAGCGTGCCGGCCCGGCCGGAGCTCGTCGCGACCGCCGTCGGCAACCTGATCCGCAATGCCTGCCAGTTCACCGAGCGCGGGCAGGTCCTGGTGCGGGTGGAGCCCTGCTCGGTCGTCATCGAGGACACCGGCCCCGGGATCCCGCCGGAGATCGCGGCCCGGGTCTTCGAGCGCCGCGAGCCGGGGCCGGTGGGCTCCGTCCAGGGCACCGGCCTGGGGCTGACGATCGTGCGGCGGGTGGCCGAACACCTGGGCTGGAAGGTGGAACTCCTGCGCGGCGCGGAAGGCGGCAGCCGCTTCGTGCTGCACCTTCCGGCCGCCTAGTGTCCTGTCCCGTAAATATCTAAGCTCTCGCTGCCCCGTATCGGGCCGCAGGCAAGGCGCGGG
>NZ_JBBKTQ010000038.1:0-45122 GCF_037890035.1 Ramlibacter sp. AN1133 | reverse complement strand
ACGTTAGACGGCATGAAGAAGCTCGTGCTCGCATTTCTCGCCGTGTTCGTTGTGGCGCCGACGTGTGTGGCCGTGCTGTTGGCCTCCGTTCTGTTTCCGGCAATTCTTGCCCTTCGCATTCCCGTTGTGATCGTGGTGCTTGCCCTTGTCGGAAGCTGGCTCGGCGTCGCCGCTCTGGTTCGGCTTTCCTCACACTACTCTCGCTCCGACGACCTACCGCCGGCGCCTAGGAAGGCTGCAATCGGCCTGTTGTGCGGCACCGCGTCAGCGTTGACCCTCATGGCTTCGGCAGGACGGCCGTTTGAGGCTCCCGCCGTTCTCCTTTGGGGACCCGTCGTCGCAGCAGCGTATGTGGGATACCTGCTTTGGACGTCATGGCCTAAAGAGCCGGAGAATGCGGAGATGGGGCCACTGGGCCGCTTCCTTCAATCCAACGCTTGGCGCTTGCAGCTCATATCGATTGGCGTTGTCGTACTACTCGGGATTGTTGTGCTGATACTTGCATGATGTCTAGCAGTCTCATGCCAGGCCAGGTCGTGGCCCTGCCGTCTAACAGGTCGTTCGACGCGGACACGCACCGGCAGGGCGCCGCCGGCCGTGCGCGGGAGCATACGTCCGGCGGCGCCCTGCCGGTGCGCGCCGGTCAACTCCAACGTTAGAGCTCATGGCCCGCTGCCCGAACTGTGACGCTGAAATTGATGCCGACGCGGGTACTTGCCGGCAGTGCAACGCTGACTTTCAAGGCCCCGGTTCGTGGAAGCCCCGTGCAACATCGTGGAAGCGGTCGCCCACATTCTGGGGACGGCCTGAGTTCACGGAGTACGAGCACGACGAGTATGAGGCGCTCATAGACACAGTATCTCGGCATCCATTGCAGCCAGCGGTCGGACTGCCTCTATTTGGCGCTATGTTCGCTATGACTCTGCTCGCGAAGAACTTGCTGGGCTTTTCATTTGCGGGCGTGGTCCTTATCCTGCTTCTCTTTCTATTTCCCTACTATGTTGTTCAACTGCTCATGCGATGGCGCATGCGCGAGCATCAGAAACTGGCGCTAAGGGATGGGGTGAAGCCTAGGTATGTTCCGTCTAACGCACGCGGTTGGGCTGCGGTGTACATAGCGACGTTCCTTGCAGCGGCGTACGCGATCCTTACCCTTGACAGGATCTCTATCCGATGAATCGAGTGAACCCAGTGAGGGAGCCGAAGGGGAGTGACGAGATGAGCTCTAACAGGTCGTTCGACACGGACACGCGCCGGCAAGGCGCCGCGAGCCGTGCGCGGGAGCATACGTCTCGCGGCGCCTTGCCGGAGCGTGCCGGTCAACTCCGACGTTAGACCGCATGAAGAAGCTCGTCGTCATTCTTGTCGCCGTTACGCTTTCCGCCTGTGCGCCGACGCGCGCGCCCGTGAATGCGGAGGCCGCGGAGGACGCTCGAACAATCGAGCAGTTGCGCAAAGCAGGCACGGATCTGACGAAGCCACACCTCACTCGGTTCTACCTATATTTCCCAGACGAGCGCAGCGCCCGTGCCGCCAAGACAGAACTCCCAGGGTCAGCCTACGTTGTCGCGCGCATCGCGCGGGCTGCGCGCGGGACCGACTGGCTCCTGCTTTTGAAGAGACCTACACTCCTGTCCGCGGGCGAACTCTCCGAGCGATCTCGTGAGTTGACAGTCCTCGCTGCAAAGCATGGCGGTGCGTACGACGGCTGGGAAGCGGAGGTGAGGAAGTGACGCTGCGGTCTAACAGGTCGTTCGACGCGGACACGCACCGGCAAGGCGCCGCGAGCCGTGCGCGGAAGCATACGTCTCGCGGCGCCTTGCCGGTGCGTGCCGGTCAACTCCGACGTTAGATTGCTTAGGAGCTCAAGTGACTTATCCAGACTCAAGCTACAAGATCTACCGACCCAAGACGTTGCCGCCCGGATTGTTTGGCGAGACATATGTCATTGCAGTCGGAATTCATACATCGAGCAACTACTACAAAGGCGAACTCTTCGTTCTCACTCAGCGACCATCTCCGCGCTTGGTCAAGGGGGCGTTTCGCTTCTCGGCTACGGGTGTCCCGCCGGAGCTGCTTACGGTCAGCGTGGAGTTCATGCTCGAACAGGCCATGCGACAGGGAGAGATCCACCTCATCGATCGACTTGAAGAGCGCGCGAAGGAACTTGCCCGCCCCGAGATCCTTGCTCTTCACCTGGAACTTGAGGAGTGTCCGGCGAGCCCGCTTGTGAGTTGTTGGCTGCGTGGGCAGTTCAGAGACGAGCTGACCGATATTTGGCGAGCTACAGAGTGCGCCTCACTGGAGAGCCACCTTGGGTTGGTCGCTCAACTTGGCGGATTTCAAACGAAGTGACGGCGCAATCTAACAGGTCGATCGACACGGACGTCCTATGGGCCGGCTTCGCCGTCCTACTGTCCGCCGGTCATCTCCGACGTTAGACCGCAGTCATGGAGCACTTGGTCTTTGTCTTTGGCACCTTGAAGGAGGGGTTCCCGAACTTTGGCGTCAATCGGGGCACCCGGGTCCCTGGGGAGTTCAAGACCTGTGCGGCATATCCGCTGTACCTTGTGGGGGAGCGTCATTCGCCGTGGCTCATTGAGGCACCAGACACTGGCTTGCGCGTGACTGGTCAGGTCTTCCGCGTTGATGGTGAGACGCTTGATGCCATGGACAGACTGGAACGAGTCGCCGAGCACGACGGATATCGCAGAAAGCTGTTGCAACTGGAAGAGGTTGGCTCGTCCAGCTTAGTCTCTGCTTATGCTTACCTCAAGCCGCTGAAGCAGCTCGTCAGGTCTGAAGTTCGCATCGGCCCACTTGGGGAGTACCTGCATGCACATGCCGCCTTGTATCGCGCCCGTGCTGTCTAACAGGTCGTTCGACGCGGACACGCAGCGGCATTGCGCCGCAAGCCGTGCGCGGGAGCATACGTCTTGCGGCGCAATGCCACTGCGTGCCGGTCAACTCCGACGTTAGGCCTCACTGGGAGATCGCATGTACGCTGAAATCAGTGCCGCAATCCAGAGCGTCAAGACCGTTGGCGAGCTCGCCAAAGCGGCAACGTCTCTTTCGAACTACAACGAACTGATCGCGGCCGTTTCGGAGGTGAACTCCAAGCTCATGGAAGCTACCGCGGTCGCACTCGCGAGCCAGGAGCGCCAGTCGGAGCTTTTGAATCGGATTGCGCACCTGGAGAAGGAACTTGGAGAAGTTCGTGCGGAGCAGAAGCGCGCGGAACGGTACTCACTGTTCAAGTTTGCTACTGGATCACTTGCGTATCAGCTCAAGACCGAGTTCGAGGCTGAGGAGCCCCCGCACTTCCTGTGCGCCAAGTGCGCTGATAGTGGAGGTCATACCAAATTGCAGCCTTGGGGTAGTCGGCGTTTGAAGTGCTTCAGTTGTGAATCGGTCATCCAAACTGAGCCTGACCCGCCTGCGCAGCCCCGCAGCCTCATCTCTCGTACTCGGATCTAGGCAGGGCAAGTGAGGCCTAACAGGTCGTTCGACGCGGACACGCACCGGCAAGGCGCCGCAAGCCGTGCGCGGGAGCATACGTCTTGCGGCGCCTTGCCGGTGCGTGCCGGTCAACTCCGACGTTAGGCCGCGCTATGGGGAAGTTGCTGATCGGAGGCCGAGGGAGCCCAGAAATCAAGATCTCGGTGCCAGACCGGTCGCGGACCGAATGGCCTGGGCACTTCGCGGTTGCGATTTGCGCGCCAGGTATCAACGCGAGCATCACGGTGGAGAACCCGCCGTATGCGCCCGAGCTGAGCGCCTTCTTTGAGGAACTAGGGAACGCTTCCTCCGCTTGGGCCGGCGGGCGAGAATGGCGGTCCATCGAGGAAGAATTTGGAATTCGCGCCGCATGCGACCCCACAGGGCACGTGCACCTTGAGTTCGAGATTCGTCCTGGCTATGGTTCAGCGCAAGGGTGGCGCGCAATCGCCAGCATTGTTGTGGAGCTTGGGTTCCTTCACGGAATCGCCGGTGAACTGCGGGAGATGTTCGCTTATGTGCGAAGCTAATCGGATGGTTCACGCGGCCGCTCGGCCTAACAGGTCGTTCGACGCGGACACGCAGCGGCATTGCGCCGCGAGCCGTGCGCGGGAGCATACGTCTCGCGGCGCAATGCCGCTGCGCGCCGGTCAACTCCGACGTTAGCCCTCATCTGAACCATGCGCGCGCACGTGTACCTGTCCGAACTTCTCGACGCCTTCGAGTGGGTGAGCGCGGCAGGTCCGTTCGAGAACACAGCGTACGTGAGTCGCGAATCCGGTCGCATCTTTTGGGCTACGGACACTGGGGACCTCGACGAGGATCTGCCCGAGGACGTGGAGGACGGAACGCTTTACGTCTGCGTACCGCACAAGCATGACCTAGACCTTGGGCAAAGGCTGGTTTTCCGCTTTGTCGAGACGAACGCTCCTGACGCCTACGACCAAGTTCGAGCGTACTTCTCCAAGCGCAGCGCGTATGCTCGGTTGAAGGACCTTCTGGAGCGCCGCGGCCTCCTTGAGGGCTGGTACTCATACGAGCAAGAGGCCTGCGAAGCCGCTTTGCGGGAATGGGCCGAAGATGAGGATCTCGAAGTCGTGGAGGGGCGGCGTGCTGAGGGCTAACAGGTCGTTCGACGCGGACACGCACCGGCAAGGCGCCGCGAGCCGTGCGCGCGAGCATACGTCTCGCGGCGCCTTGCCGGTGCGTGCCGGTCAACTCCAACGTTAGACCGCAGATGAACCGCTCTCTCGCTATTTCGCTGTCAGCCACGGCTGTTGTCGCGGTTGGCCTCGCCTCCTATCGGCTTGGACTTCGGGCTGGAGCAGTTCAGGCTAAGGAGTCCTTTGGCTCTGTCCTGGCCTCCGTGCAGGCCGATCTCGGGCTAAGCCAGCTGCAGCGATTGCGAGTCCTCGAGGCCGACTTGGCGCGCGGCTGCTCGAAAGAAGCCCTGGCCAAGCTCCGCTTCGACATTGACTCACAGCTCTATGTGCTTTCCTCTCTTTATCGGGGCCACAGGGGCACCTGGGTGATTGAGGAGCTTGCAAAGCGCGACCCAACACTTCCTGCGCAACTCGAGAGCTTCAAGAGTCAGTTCGGAAACTCGTGGACGGAGCCGAAATGTGCAGCCTAGTGCGCTTGCGGTCTAACAGATCGTTCGACGCGGACACGCACCGGCAAGGCGCCGCGAGCCGCGTGGGTGATCATGCGTCTCGCGGCGCCTTGCCGGCGCGTGCCGGTCAACTCCGACGTTAGAGCGCATGAAAACGCCGGCCCCGTACTGCCCCTTTTGCGCCACTGCGCTCGAGCACCGCGAAGGACATCTTCACTGCCCCTCGGGGGACACGTTCTTTGCGACCGCCGTAGAAGCCTGGGTTATTGATGCCGTGGCGAAGGTGGGCGGGCCTCGGCAGAACCCGGACCCGTCGCAGCCTGGCAATTCTGGGTTCTTCTGTCCAAGTTGCACGGGCCCGTTGAACTACGCCACCGGCGCAATGAGATGCAGTAGGTGCGACCTCGTCATGCCATTGCGTCTCCACCATCTCTTGGTGGAACATCACTCACATGGACCGCAGCATGCGCTCTAACAGGTCGTTCGACACGGACACGCTGCGGCATTGCGCCGCGAAGCGTGCTGGTGAGCGTACGCCTCGCGGCGCAATGCCGCAGCGTGCCGGTCAACTCCGACGTTAGACCGCAAGAATGGTGCATCTGCCTGACATCGCATTCCTCGTTCTCGCCGCATTGCTGTGGGGCCTGAGACAGCAGGTTGCGCTGCGAGTGCTTGCAATCGTTCTGCTGGCGGGAGCACTTGCGGCTTGCGCCGCGCCTGGAGCCAGCGCTATGAAGTCGGAACAGCAGTCCGTTGCCGGCGCCATGTGGGTGGAGCGCTGCAAGAAGGCGGGAGTCTTCATTCGCCGGCAGGTAAACGACGTGGAAGGAATAGCGCTGCTGAACGTCCGGATACGGAATATCAACTACGGTGATCAGTTCGCCATGGACGACCCATACGGCAGCGACTTCGGCGGTGACGACTACATCGCAAGCTTCCTTCGTGGACGTTGGCCGAAGGTGGAGAAGCCGACGCCGTTGACGTTCGTGTATCAAGGATACCGTTACGTGGAAGCCGTAGATCCGAAGGACGGGCAGCGGTATCGGTATACAGGTGGGATGCGGGACGTAGAACGAGTGACCAGCCATATGTCCGGTGATGCCGCTGGACAACGCTTCCTGCATCGGGAGTTCGTCCTGGACCGTGTTCCCGCCTCCGGGTTGAGGCCGAGGTACGGGGTTTCATTCGAGGACATCTCCACTCCAGAAGAGCGGCAGCATTGGATTGCCGGCAGTTCCCTGAAGGTGATCGACCTGGAGACCAAGGAGGTCATTGCCGAGCGGATCGGCTACATGGTTGATCGCGGCCAAGGCAATCGGTCGGGCGGGCGCTCGCCCTGGCTGCGCGCTGCTAGCTATTCGTGCCCTCGGTTTCGTGGCGATGGGGCGTCCGACCAGACAGGGCAGACGGCCCGGTTTGTAGAACAAGTCCTGCAGCCGATAAAAGGGGAGTGAGGTGGCTGATTTGATGGCGGCGAGTGCTACCTCGCGCCGGTTGCGGCCTAACAGGTCGTTCGACTCGGACACGCAGCGGCATTGCGCCGCGAGCCGTGCGCGGGAGCATACGTCTCGCGGCGCAATGTCACTGCGTGCCGGTCAACTCCAACGTTAGACCGCATGGGTTGCATCATTCATTTCGTGGGCCGAGACGCTGATGTGGAGCGGCTCGTTGCGCTGAGTCCAGTTGAGCCGTGTACCGTCTGGCGCCGCGGTGAGCCGCGCTCTTCGCGCCCCAACAGCCGGCGCGCCGTGACATCTGGTGTGAACTTGGAGGTCAGCGACGCTGAATTTGAGGAACTGGAGCAACAGCAGGCCGATGCAGTTCGCTTCCTCCGTGAGCACGCAACTGCCCTAAGAAACATGCGCGAAGTCGAAGGCGTGGAGAGATCGACCCTGGACTTCGGAATCGCCATGCGGGACGTCGTGGTCCAATCGGACAGCTTTTCCGCCGACCTGATATCGGCACTCGCCACAGTGGGCTGCGGTTTGGAGCTAACTCAATTCCCCACGGGGCGGAAGGCGAAGAACCTCAAGCGTTATCGGAAGGCGCTCCGTGCTGCGGTCTAACAGGTCGTTCGACGCGGACACGCACCGGCAAGGCGCCGCCGGCCGTGCGCGGGAGCATACGTCCGGCGGCGCCTTGCCGGTGCGTGCCGGTCAACTCCGACGTTAGGTCGCACATGGAAGCCGCTGTCGTTTTGAACCGAACTCGGGAACTGCTTGAACAAAGCTGAACACGTCGACGCGTCGCGCGACGCACCTCAGCGTTACTGGCGCAGGCACGTCGGGATCCTGGCGCCGTTGGTGGCGCTTTCCGTGTACCCAGTCCTGAACCTGGCGGGATTCTGTTTTGACGAGAATCGCTTTCTGGATCGTCAAGCAACAATCCGAGATGGCATTTCCGCTGTCATTGCCTACTATCCATCAATCCGGTTCGCTTACAACAAACTTCCTCCGGGAGGGATGCAGCTGGCCCACGGAGAAGAACGCCGAGCGCTCATGAAGTATTCAGATGGAATCGAGCTTGAGCAGCAGCAGCTTGTTCCCTATCGTGATGTCGACGAATTCCGCGCGGTGAATCCCGGCTGCTGCTCATTCACCCCAACGCCAGAGTTCGATGAATTCCCCGCAACTTCATTTCTCGACAAGGCGACGGGCCGCGCCGCCGGATTCGTGAACATCCGCTTTTTGGTGCGGTTCAGAGACTCTTCTGGCCAGCTGGTTAGCCGTCTTTCTGCATACTCGTTCGGGTACACGAACTGCGGACGGCCTATGTCTTTCTAGGGATAGCTCACCATTGAGACAAGCAACATCCCTTGGCGCTTCAATCGGCGGCAGAAATCGCTGTCACTGAATGCCGTGAGACGTCGCGGAGCCAGCTGGACGCTAGGAGCGGCCGGTGACCTTAGCGCGGATCTGATGAATTTGGGTGGTCTACTGCCGTGGTTCTTGGTGGCCTACGAGCGATTTGGGGTTCCGCGATGATTCCGGGACACGAACATGGATGGAGGCTGCGGGGCATGCGACCTAACAGGTCGTTCGACGCGGACACGCAGCGGCATTGCGCCGCGAGCCGTGCGCGGGAGCATACGCCTCGCGGCGCAATGCCGCTACGTGCCGGTCAACTCCGACGTTAGACGGCAGGAGCAGACGTGTTTGTGATCGAGGCAGTGAATGACAAGGGCTGGCGGTGGATTTCAGCCATCTGCCTCAAGCCGGCCACGGCGGAAGCGTTCCTGGAGAGTGTCCCTGCCGAACTACGCGCGATGCAGAAGCTAGTGGAACTCCCGATAACGGCGTACCCGTTGTTCGTTGTCGACGAAAACGGGTTCCAGTACGGGGGCGCCGATCTAGTTCGTGCGCGGCTCGCGAGCGTCACTCCGCATGGCTCGGAGGATTACATTCATTTCAACGTCTACATCGTACGGGACGACTTCTTGCCCAATCGGCCGGGCGAGGACTCGATGGGCGACATATACCATTGGCACATTACGGACTGGTCTCTTCAACCTCCGCGCTCGGAGGTGATAGCCGAGGAACTCTTGGAGGCTGAGCGCCGTGCCGTCTAACAGGTCGTTCGACGCGGACACGCAGCGGCAGTGCGCCGCAAGCCGTGCGCGGGAGCATACGTCTTGCGGCGCCCTGCCGCTGCGTGCCGGTCAACTCCGACGTTAGAGCTCACGAACATGGCAGCGAACCGACCGAAGGAAGACGTCCTGGTCCACTATGACGAGGACTCGGGCGAACTGGTCATCTACACCGTGCCATCCAGCTCCACGGCGGAGGTTCGCGCAAAGGGGTTCGGCGGAGTGCGGCCTGCGGTCGATGAGCTGCGGGCGCTCGATGCCGCTGAAGCCATGCGTCGAATCGGCGGCGCCGTTCTGGGGCTGCTCGATTTGAGCAGTACTGACAAACTGGGTATCGCGGCTCACCCAACAATCGGAGCGAAGGGCGATGAGCTCTAACAGGTCGTTCGACACGGACACGCACCGGCAAGGCGCCGCAAGCCGTGCGCGGGAGCATACGTCTCGCGGCGCCTTGCCGGTGCGTGCCGGTCAACTCCGACGTTATACCGGCGCCGTAGGCCCCCGTCCCCTTCTAAGCGATTTGGTGCTGAAAGTCTGCTCCTCCCTTCAGCGCATTCGGCCCGCGGCCTCATTCGCATCGCGTGTACCTATGAACCCGCGAACCGCCGCTGGTTTCTGCCAGGCATGGCCCTGGCAGTGCCTCGCACCTTCCTGCACTGTGTTCGGTCGCCCCTCTGTCATGCACCGTTGCAAGCACCGCGGCTTCTCGAAGGCCGTGAAGGCCGGCGCCGGTGCACCAAGTAATCAGCATGGTCGCGAGCAGTGTTGTCGCATGAAGTCCGTCGGCTTAGGCAGCGTGAACCAGCGTGCGCGCCGTAGCGCCGCGCCCTGTGGAGAAGGACAGAGGTCGCGGTATAACAGGTCGTTCGACACGGACACGCAGCGGCAGGGCGCCGCGAGCCGTGCACGTGAGCATACGTCTCGCGGCGCCCTGCCGCTGCGTGCCGGTCAACTCCGACGTTATACGGCACGACCATGGCCCTAAGCGAGCTTGAGACCGCCCGCACTAAGAAGATCCTGGGCGAATTCATTGAACGGCGCAGGCCGCCTCCGCACATTCGTCACGAGTTGGATATCGGGTACCGTGTTAGGGGGCAGAGCGTCGAAATCTTCGAGGTGCGGCCTGCTTGGGATCTTCCGACGAAGAAGATCGAGAGACCGTTGGCGAAAGCCACGTTCGTTCGGTCACAGCACGTGTGGCGGGTGTACTGGCAGCGCGCCGATCTCAAGTGGCACCTTTACGAGCCAATCCCCGAGGTGCCTGGGCTTCCGGAGTTTGTATCAGCAGTGGAGGAGGATCCGCATGGCTGCTTTTGGGGGTGAGGTGCCGTATAACAGGTCGTTCGACGCGGACACGCAGCGGCAGGGCGCCGCGAGCCGTGTGTGTGATCGTACGTCTCGCGGCGCCCTGCCGCTGCGTGCCGGTCAACTCCGACGTTAGACGTCGGAGGAAAGCGTCATGGTCGGTCTAGAAGACATCATCCGCCGGGCTATCGATCCCGCTAGCGTGCACCAAGTGGGCCGGTACACCGTTCCCCGAAGCTTTGGGGTCTATCGTGTGCCCCGTGCGACCGGTTCCTCGCGAAGCTACCGTTTCGGAAATCACCCGGTGCGAATGCGCGAGCTTGAGAACGAGTTCGGATCGTGCAAGCTTGAATATCTCTTCTCGTCGCGGGAAGATGCGATGGCGATGGCTTTGCATTTTGGGGGGCGGAGCTGAGATGAGACGAGAGCGTAAGAGGCTCGACTTTGGAACGGAGAAGAATGCACTTTCGGCAGGCTTCCGCCTACCGCTGGTACGGCACTAGCATCGGACAGCTCATGGACGGAAACGAGGAACTGCAGAACCAATCCGAGCTTGCCGATGCACGCCTCGGCGTCGCGGAGGAATTGGGCTGGGCGGTTGCATTCCTGGCGGGCCTTGTCGTCTATCTCAGATGGGATACTTGGTTGGGCGGCGTCGCTGCGGCAGTCGTCGCATACTGGCTGGCCACGTTCCAGTATCGAAGGGCTGCAGCGAAGGCGGAAGACGCCTATTTCCGCCAGGCTGGTTTGGGGAAGTACGTCCCTAGGCGTGGGGAGTCCGATGTCTAACAGGTCGTTCGACGCGGACACGCAGCGGCATTGCGCCGCGAGCCGTGCGCGGAAGCATACGTCTCGCGGCGCAATGCCGCTGCGCGCCGGTCAACTCCGACGTTAGACGGCATGGTCGATGCCGCTGCTCAACTTGTGGTCGCGACGGTGCCCGAAGTGGACCGCGTGCTCCTGGCCTCCATGCTGCGGGACTACCTGGAGGAGCTTGGAGCGGAATCAAAGTACCCCTACTTGGACCTGTATTGGCGTGAGTCCGGCCGCTATGCCTACTGGATCAAAGTCTCCGGAGACATTGCTGGATTCGCGCTGATTCGTCAAACTGAGGGTGGCACCAATGAAGTCGCTGAGTTCTTTGTCGGCGGACCGTGGCGACGGAGGGGAGTAGGACGCGCCGCCGCAAAGGCTTTGTTCGCTGCGCATCACGGGCTTTGGCAAGTTCGGAGCTATCCTCTTAGTCCGGCCAGCGAGTCCTTCTGGGAAAAGGTGGTTCCCTCGAATGCGCAACGGGTGAGAGATGAACAGTGCTCGGTTTTTTTCTTCACCGTCGGCGCTGCCGTCTAACAGGTCGTTCGACGCGGACACGCACCGGCAAGGCGCCGCGAGCCGCGTGGTTGATCATGCGTCTCGCGGCGCCTTACCGGTACGTGCCGGTCAACTCCAACGTTAGGGCGCACGAGTGGCAACTGCTTTGGTACGGGTAGAGATTGATGCCTCCGTCTTCAGTGAGGCTGGCGCGGCGCTTGGGCGAATCTCGGGCCCTCTTGAGTTTGTGACTATTCCGCGCTCTGGCGAAGTGATCTCTCTGTCGTTCTCTCCAACGGGTCTTGGAGCAGCGGCATCGGGGGCCCCGTCCTTGCAAGTTCGAGTAGAGAAAGTGATGCACACTCCCGGACCCGAGGGAGGAGTGACGCTGATGCTCGAAGACATCTCAGTCGAATCAAGCGAGGCGGCACAGAAACTCGCTGCGTATCTGGAGGCAGGCTTTGGCCTTTTCTATGACGCTTGGAGCGCCAGTGCGCCCTAACAGGTCGTTCGACGCGGACACGCAGCGGCATTGCGCCGCGAGCCGCGCGCGGGAGCATACGTCTCGCGGCGCAATGCCACTGCGTGCCGGTCAACTCCGACGTTAGACCTCACGAGACGCGAGGTGCCAATGCTGTTTGCGGTTATCTTCACTGACAAGCTTGGGCATGGGCAACTTCGCGCCCAGTATCTGGAGGCCCATGTTCGTTGGGTGGCGCAGCACCAGGATTCAGTGCTCGTGGCGGGCTCGCTTCGAGCACATCCCGAGGACGTGCCGAAGGGTGGCTTGTGGATTGTCGAGGCCCCTTCCAAGGCCGCGGTGCAGGAGCTCATGACGTCCGACCCGTTCTACACGTGTGGTCTGCGCCGGAACGTTGAAGTCCTGCACTGGAGCAAGGCACTCGAAAGAAAGGTGCTTGTGTGAGGTCTAACAGGTCGTTCGACGCGGACACGCACCGGCAAGGCGCCGCCGGCCGTGCGCGGGAGCATACGTCCGGCGGCGCCTTGCCGGTGCGTGCCGGTCAACTCCGACGTTATACCTTTCTCCCTCAGAAGTAGGAGCAGGGTGGCGTTTCATAGCATCGCGTTTGCCTGGATGCTGGCGCCTCCCGTTGGCTTTCTTGCAGTGCGCGGTCGTGGGGAGTGCGCTCAGTCCGAGCCTCGGCCTCCTTCCACCACCGTCCTTCGACATCGCCGAGAAAGTGTGTCGCGAGCTGGGGTTGCTCGTGCGCACGGCTGGCTGTACGCTGCTACTGAAAATCGAGTCCAAGGCCATTGCCTGATACCTTGTCGGAGACCGCGGTTCCTCCCTATACGGCCGGGGCTTCATGTCCGGATACTGCGCCCTGTAGGGGCAGGCGCCTTCTATGACGTTCTTCACATTCGAATGCGACAGCTTCTTCTTCTGGGCATTGGGTATAACAGGTCGTTCGACACGGACGCCCAGCAGCGGGCCTTCGCTTCGCTCCGGTCCTCTCCGCCGGTCGCCGGTCAACTCCGACGTTATACCGACGCCATGGGCCCCTGCCGCCTTCAAAGAGAACTGGTGCTGGAAGTCCGTTCCTCCCTTCAGCGCAATCGCCCGCGGCTCCATTCGCATAGCGCGTATCTATGAAACCGAGAACAGCCGCTGCGTTCTGCCAGTTGTGGTCATGGCGGCTGTGCCTCGCGCCGTCCTGCACCGCGCTCGGTCGCCCTTCTAACATGCACCGTCGCAAGCACCGCTGCTTCTCGAACGCCGCGAAGGCCGGCGCCGGTGCGCCAAGTAATCAACATGGTCGCGAGGAGCGTTGTCGCATGAAGTCCGTCGGCTTGGGCAGCGTGAACCAGCGTGCGCGCATCAGCGCCGCGCCCTGTCGCGAAGGGCAGAGGTCGCGGTATAACAGGTCGTTCGACGCGGACACGCAGCGGCAGGGCGCCGCGAGCCGCGTGTGTGATCGTACGTCTCGCGGCGCCCTGCCGCTGCGTGCCGGTCAACTCCGACGTTAGCCAGCACATGTCACAACATGCTTTGATTGGTATCGCAGGCGTGCACTACGTTGCCTCTGAGCTGTCGCGGCGCGGCCTCATTGCGCTTCCCACCACGAAGAATCTGCCGGCCTTCGACATCTTGGTCTCGAACGTGGACGGCACAAAGCACGCGAATATCCAGGTGAAGGCCTCGTCCAAGCGTGTTGCCTTCTTTCCCATGCCTCCGGCGGAGAAGGTGCGGACGGGAGGTCGCGACGTCTACGTTCTCGTCCGATGGCTGGAGTCAGAAGCCCGGTACCAAGGCTTTCTCCTTACGGGCAAGCAGGCTCGTGCTGCCGTTGAGGATGCGTGCGACCGTCAGCGCGTGAACATCCGGAATGGTACACGCACAAAGGAATTTCCAACTGTCCATGTTGGCCTGCAGCTGACTCCTGCAGCGGTGAAATGGGAGCGCGCATGGAAGAACTGGAATCTGTAGCGGTGCTGGCTAACAGGTCGTTCGACGCGGACACGCACCGGCATTGCGCCGCAAGCCGTGCGCGGGAGCATACGTCTTGCGGCGCAATGCCGCTGCGCGCCGGTCAACTCCGACGTTAGATTGCATTGTCCGGCGCAGCGTTGTACCTTCGCGGCAAACAACCAGGAGACGCAGATGGCAACGAAAGCTTCCGGTAAGAGCGCTGGCACCAAGATGACCCCTGGGGCGGCCGCTCGCGTTCAGAGCGCTACGGCAAAGTCCTCTGGCGGCGGTGTCGCGAAAGGGACCTTTGCGGCACGTGCGCAGTCGGCTGCGGCCAAGAACACGCCACGAGGCGAGGTCACCGGAGCCAAGGCGGCGAAGGCTGCATCCCGGACGTTGTCGTCGAATTCCACGGGCAGTGCATCCAAGTCGGCGGCAGGAAGCGCTCTTTCGCAAGTCGCACCGAAGAAGGTTACTTCGGCGCCGGCTGCCTCAAAGGCTTCCAAGACTTTGCGCGATGGTCGTACGAGCGCTGCCTCCAAGTCGGCGGCTGGCTCGGCTCTGACGCAGAGGACAGCGAAAAAGCGCTGATGCAATCTAACAGGTCGGTCGACTCGGACACGTTGCGGCAAGGGGCCGCACGGCGCGGTTGGAAATCTTGCACCGTGCGGCCCCTTGCCGCAACGTGCCGGTCACCTTCACGTTAGGTCTCACGGAACGTCGCGCTTGACCGCGTGGTTGTTGTAGCTACAATAACCCATGCGCGTCACCTACGATCCCGCGAAGCGTGAAGCGACGTTTCGGGAGCGCGGCCTCGACTTCGAGGATGCCAGCGCCGTCTTCGCGGGCCCCACGGTGGAGGTCGAAGACACGCGGAAGGATTACGGTGAAGTCCGAGTCATCTGCTATGGCCTGCTCGCGGGCCGGATGGTGGTGGTCGGCTACACCCCGCTTGGCGCGACTCGCCACGTATTCAGCATGAGGAAAGCGAATGCCCGCGAAAAAGCCCGCCTCGCCCCGCTCCTTGAAGAGTGATCTACCGCGCGTCGACGCGCATCGCATCCAGAAGAGCGAGTACGAGGAGCTACCCGAACTCACCGACGACATGCTCGCTCGCGCCAGTATCAACAAGGGTGGACGTCCGCCCTCTCCGAATCCCCGCAAGCAACTCACGCTCCGTCTGCCCACCGACGTCATCGAACGTTGGAAAGCAACGGGGCCAGGTTGGCAGACGCGGATGGCAGAACGACTGAGCAAAGTGCGGTGAGACCTAACAGGTCGTTCGACGCGGACACGCACCGGCAAGGCGCCGCGAGCCGCGTGGGTGATCATGCGTCTCGCGGCGCCTTGCCGGTGCGCGCCGGTCAACTCCGACGTTAGGCCGCACGCGTCAGGCCCTGCAGAATAGAACATCGCCGAGGTTCCTGTCTACGCGCTCGGCTCGGGCGGCAAGCGCCGTCCCGCAGGACTTCATCGTTCCAGAATTCGTTGCGGAAGACGGTGTCGAGGTTTTGGAACCATGCTCATGAACCACATGCTTGACGAAGCCGGGGCCCTCAGGCTGCGTGGGCTCATATCCGACGTGGGCCGCACGGCTCATTCCACGAGAGCTTCGGATTTCTTGTCGGCGAGCAGCGCAACCCCGTCCTTCGAGGCGTGGTCATCCCGGACGCCCTGACGCGACGTGAGATGAAGGATGTGTGATGCGGGACGGCCAGTGCGCTCTGGTGCGTTGACGGCGCGCGAAGTCATGGCCGTCCCCGCGCGCCTCGCGTCATTCTGGGCGACCTTCCTCAGGAGGACAGGTCGGGCTGAGGATGCTCCCTTCTACGAGGCCTTCGCCTTCGGCGATACCGAGTCCCTCGCGAACGGGCTCGCGGAACTTGTGCTACGCGAGGTCAAACGCGCCACGGCGGGATCGGCGTGGACCTACGAGGCCCAGGGCAAGTCGCTGCCGAAGCGGGGTGACCTCAGCATCGTGACCGACTGGGCCGGCACGCCGCTCTGCGTGATCGAGACGGAGGCCGTCGACGTCGTGCCCTTTGGCGAGGTCTGCGCTACGTTCGCAGCGATCGAGGGTGAAGGAGATGGCTCGCTATCCTTCTGGCGAGAGGCGCACAGGCAGTACTTCACCCGGGAATGCATCCGGATCGGTCGCCTGTTCTCGGAAGACATGCCGGTGGCGTGCGAGCGCTTCCGAGTCGTCTATCGGCCGTGCGGAGATGCGGCCTAGCCCCTCGGGGGCGATGGCCGCATCGTGACCCCGACGCCTGCGAGCGACCTACGGATCGCTGCCCCTGCCGGCGGGCCCAACCCGCCGTAGCAGGAGCGCCCGCCCTTCCTACCCCCGCGCCGACGTCGCCGACACCAGCGCCGTCATGTTCACGATCCGCCGCACCGTGGCCGACGGCGTCAGCACGTGCACCGGCGCCTTGGCTCCGAGCAGCATCGGGCCGACCGTCACGCCGTGGCCGCCCGTCATCTTCAGCACGTTGAACAGGATGTTCGCCGCGTCGAGATTCGGGCAGATCAGCAGGTTCGCTTCGCCGTTGAGCGTGGTGTCCATCAGCGCCGAGCGCCGCACCTTCTCCGACAGCGCGGAGTCGCCCTGCACCTCGCCGTCGCACTCGATGTCGGGCGCCATCTGGTGGAACAGCTCGCGGGCCTGCCGCATCTTCAGCGCCGAGCCGCGCGTGGACGAACCGTAGTTGCTGTGCGACAGGAACGCCACCTTGGGCGGCAGGCCGAAGCGCCGCACCTCGGTGGCCGACATCAGCGCGATGCGCGCGAGCAGCTGCGCGTCGGGGTCCTCGTTCACGTAGGTGTCGGCGATGAAGAGGGTGCGGTCCGGCAGCATGAGCGCGTTGAGCGCCGCCAGGCCCTCGCCCTCGCGGCAGCCGATCACGTCGCGCACGTGCTGCAGGTGCTGCTCGAAGCGGCCCACCATGCCGCACAGCATCGCGTCGGCGTCGCCGAGGTGCACGGAGAGCGCGCCGATCAGCGTGTTCGATCGGCGCACGGCCGCCTTCGCGGCCTCGGGCGTCACGCCGTTGCGGCCCATGATGTGGTGGTAGGTCTCCCAGTACTGGCGGAAGCGCGCGTCGCTCTCCGGGTTCACGACGTCCACGTCCTGTCCCAGCTTCAGGCGCAGGCCGGCCTTGGCGATGCGCGTTTCGATCACCGCCGGGCGGCCGATCAGGATCGGATGGGCCAGCTTCTCGTCGATCGCCAGTTGCGCCGCGCGCAGCACGCGATCGTCCTCGCCCTCGGCATAGGCGACGCGCCGGGTGCTCGATTGCTTCGCCGCCACGAACACCGGCCGCATGATCATGCCGGTCTGGTAGACGAAGCGCGTCAGGCCCTGCGTGTAGGCGTCGAAATCGGTGATCGGCCGCGTGGCCACGCCGGACTCGGCCGCCGCACGCGCCACCGCCGGCGCGATGCGCAGGATCAGCCGCGAATCGAAGGGCGTCGGGATGATGTAGTCGGGCCCGAAGGAGAGTTCCTTGCCGGCGTAGGCATTGGCCACTTCCTCGCTGATGTCCGCCTTGGCGAGCTGCGCGATCTCGCGCACGCAGGCGAGCTTCATCGCCTCCGTGATCTTCGTGGCGCCGCAATCGAGCGCGCCGCGGAAGATGTACGGGAAGCACAGCACGTTGTTCACCTGGTTCGGGTAGTCCGAGCGGCCGGTCGCGATGATGCAGTCCGGCCGCGCCGCGCGCGCCAGCTCGGGCCGGATCTCCGGTTCGGGATTGGCCAGCGCCAGGATGATCGGCTTGTCCGCCATGGTCTTGACCATGTCCGGCGTCAGCACGCCGGCGGTGGAGCAGCCCAGGAACACGTCGGCGCCCTTCACCACGTCGGCGAGCGAGCGCTTGGAGGTGTCCTGCGCGTACTTGGCCTTCGATTCGTCGTAGCCGCCGGGGCGGCCCTGGTAGATCAGGCCCTTGGAATCGACGACGTAGATGTTGCGCTTCTGCAGCCCCAGGCCCACGAAGATGTCGAGGCAGGCGATCGCCGCGGCACCGGCGCCCGAGGAGACGAGCGTCACTTCCTCGATCTTCTTGCCCACGAGCTCCAGCCCGTTGATCAGGGCGGCCGCGGAGATGATCGCGGTGCCGTGCTGGTCGTCGTGGAAGACCGGGATGTTCAGGCGCTCGCGCAGCTTGCGCTCGATGTAGAAGCACTCGGGGGCCTTGATGTCCTCGAGGTTGATGCCGCCCAGCGTGGGCTCCAGCGCCGCCACGATCTCGACCAGCTTGTCCGGGTCGCGTTGCGCCAGCTCGATGTCGAACACGTCGATGCCGGCGAATTTCTTGAACAGGCAGGCCTTGCCTTCCATCACCGGCTTGCCGGCCAGCGGGCCGATGTCGCCCAGCCCGAGGACGGCGGTGCCGTTGGTGATCACGCCCACCAGGTTGGCGCGCGAGGTGTACTCCGCGGCCAGCGACGGATCGGCCTGGATGTCGAGGCAGGGGTAAGCGACGCCCGGCGAATACGCCAGCGACAGGTCGCGCTGGTTCGACAGCGGCTTCGTCGGCGTGATCGAGATCTTCCCGCGCGTCGGGTTGCGGTGGTAATCGCGGGCGGCGTCGCGCAGGGCCTGTTCCGCCTGGGTGGTCGGTTCGTGCATGGAGTTCTCCGCTCTCTTGATTGGAACCCTCCACCCTACGCCGATGCACTGCGCCGCGCGTGGAGAAACCACGCGGTCTTGATGCTGATCAGCTTTCGGCCAGCACGTGTTGCGCCAGGGTCTCCAGCGCCCGCACCAGCGCGGAGTGATCCGCCTGCGCCAGCCCCAGCGCCGCGCAGGACTGCATCAGCTGTGCGGCGATGGCAGTCTGCGGCAGCGCCACGCCCAGGCTGCGTGCGCCCTGCAAGGCCAGGTTCAGGTCCTTCTGGTGCAGCGCGATGCGGAAGCCCGGCTGGAAGCTACGCTTGAGCATGCGCTCGCCGTGCACCTCCAGCACGCGCGAGCTGGCGAAGCCGCCCATCAGCGCCTGTCGCACGCGGGCCGGATCGGCGCCGGCCTTGCCGGCGAAGACCAGCGCCTCGGCGACGGCCGCGATATTGAGGCCCACGATGATCTGGTTGGCGACCTTGCAGACCTGGCCGTCGCCCACCGCGCCCACGTGGGTGATGTTCTTGCCCATGAGGGCCAGCAGGGGACGCACCCGCTCGAAGGCAGCGTCGGTGCCGCCGGCCATGATGCTCAGGCTCGCCGCCTTGGCGCCGACCTCACCGCCGGAAACGGGCGCATCGACATAGTCGCAGCCCAGTTCCGCGATGCGGGCCGCGAAGCCGCGGGTGGCGATCGGGTCGATCGAGCTGCAGTCGACCACGGCCTTGCCGCGGGCCAGCCCCGCGGCCACGCCGTATTCGCCGAACAGCACCTTCTCCACGTCGGGGGTGTCGGGCAGCATCAGGAAGACGATGTCCGCCCGTTCCGCGACGGCACGCGCGTTGGTGCAGGGCGTGGCGCCCGCATCCGCGAGCGCTGGCGGCACCTTGCCGCGGGTGTGCACGAACAGCTGGTGGCCCGCGGCCAGCAGGTGGCCCGCCATGGGCGCGCCCATCACGCCCAGGCCGACGAAACCGATCTTGAGGGAACTCATTGCGCGAACTCCTTCATCCAGCCCAGGCCTTCCAGCGTGGTCGTGCGCGGCCGGTATTCGCAACCGATGTAGCCTTTCCAGCCGAGCGCGTCCAGGTGCCGCAGCAGCCAGGCGAAGTTGATCTCGCCCGTGCCCGGCTCGTTGCGGCCCGGGTTATCGGCCAGCTGGATGTGGCCGATGCGGGGCAGGTGCCGCTGCAGGGTGGCGGCCAGCTCGCCTTCCATGCGCTGCGCGTGGTAGATGTCGTACTGCACGAACAGGTTGTCGCTGGCCACCTCCTCTATCAGCGCGATGGCCTGCTCGGTGCGCGTGAGGAAGAAGCCGGGGATGTCGTAGCTGTTGATCGGCTCGACCAGCAGGCGGATGCCGGCCTCGCGCAGCCGGCCCGCTGCATGGTGCAGGTTGGCGACCAACGTGGCCTGTGCCTGCTCGCGCGTCACGCCCGCCGGCAGCTTGCCGGCCAGGCAATTGAGCTGGCCGCAGTCGAGCGCGTTGGCGTAGAGGATGGCGCGGTCCACGCCGGCGCGGAATTCGTCGACGCGGTTCGGGTGGCAGGCGATGCCGCGCTCGCCCGCGGCCCAGTCGCCGGCGGGCAGGTTGTGCAGCACCTGCTTGAGCCCCTCGCCCCGCAGGCGGGCAGCGACTTCCTCCTTCGGGAATTCGTAGGGGAACAGGTATTCGACGGCGCGAAAGCCCGCGGAGCGCGCGGCGGCAAAGCGGTCCAGGAAGGGCAGCTCGGTGAAGAGCATGCTCAGGTTGGCGGCGAATCTCGGCATGGTGTGTTTCCCTCAATCCAGCGCCACGGCCACCGCCGTCGGCGCATCCGCCCGCGAGCTCGCCAGTTCCTCGAACTCCACGATCTTGTCGATCTCGGCCCCCATCGCGACGTTGGTCACGCGCTCCAGGATCACCTCGATCACCACCGGCACCTGGTGCTCCTTCATCCAGGCTTCGGCCTGCGCGATGGCAGGCGCCATCTCGTCGGGCCGGTGCACGCGGATCGCCTTGCAGCCCAGGCCCTCCACCACCTTGACGTGATCGACGCCGTAGCTGCGCTCCGGGGCGTGCTCGGGGCTGTTGATGTTGTCGAAGCCCAGCTGCACGCAGTAGTCCATGTCGAAGCCGCGCTGCGCCTGGCGAATGAGGCCGAGGTAGGAGTTGTTCACCACCATGTGGATGTAGGGCAGCCTGAACTGCGCGCCCACGGCCAGCTCCTCCAGCAGGAACTGGAAGTCGTAGTCGCCGGAGATCGCGACGATGCGGCGCGTGGGGTCCGCCGCCCGCACGCCCAGTGCCGCCGGCGCGGTCCATCCGAGCGGGCCGGCCTGGCCGCAGTTGATCCAGCGGCGCGGGCCGAACACGTGCAGGAACTGCGCGGCGGCGATCTGCGACAGGCCGATGGTGGTGACGTAGGTCGTGTCCTCGCCGAAGGCGCGGTTCATGCACTGGTACACGCGCTGCGGCTTCATCGGCACTTCGTCGTAGTTCGACTTGCGCAGCATGGTGCCCTTGCGGTGCAGGCACTCGGCGGCCCAGGCGCCGCGGTCCTTCAGGCGGCCGCTGGCCTTCATCTCGCGGGCCACGGCTATGAACAGGCGCAGCGCCGCGCCGGCATCCGAGACGATGCCGAAGTCGGGCGAGAACACGCGGCCGATCTGCGTCGGCTCGATGTCGACGTGGACGAACTTGCGCCCCTTCGTATAGACGTCGATGGAGCCGGTATGGCGGTTGGCCCAGCGGTTGCCGATGCCCAGCACGAAGTCGCTGGCGAGCATGGTGGCGTTGCCGTAGCGGTGGCTGGTCTGCAGGCCGCACATGCCGGCCATCAGCGGGTGGTCGTCGGGGATGCTGCCCCAAGCCATCAGCGTGGGGATGACGGGCACGCCCGTGAGCTCCGCGAACTCCACCAGCAGATCGGACGCGTCGGCGTTGATGATGCCGCCGCCGGCCACGATCAGCGGCCGCTCGGCCTCCTGCAGCAGGGCGATCGCCTTTTCGGCCTGCGCGCGGGTGGCGGCCGGCTTGTAGACCGGCAGGGGCGAATAGGTGTCCGGGTCGAACTCGATCTCGGCGGTCTGCACGTCGACGGGCAGGTCGATCAGCACCGGGCCCGGACGGCCGGAGCGCATCACGTGGAAGGCCTGCTGGAAGGCGCGCGGCACCTGGGCCGGCTCCATCACGGTCGTCGCCCACTTGGTGACCGGCTTGGCGATGGACTCGATGTCGACGGCCTGGAAGTCCTCCTTGTGCAGGCGGGCCCGCGGCGCCTGGCCGGTGATGCACAGGATGGGGATCGAGTCCGCCTGCGCGGAATAGAGGCCCGTGATCATGTCCGTGCCGGCCGGCCCGGACGTGCCGATGCACACGCCGATGTTGCCGGCACCTGCGCGCGTGTAGCCCTCGGCCATGTGCGAGGCGCCTTCCACGTGCCGCGCCAGGATGTGGCCGATCGTCCCCTGCTTGCGCAGGGCGGCGTAGAACGGGTTGATCGCGGCGCCGGGCACGCCGAAGGCCTGCGTGATGCCTTCCTTCTCGAGCACCCAGACGGCGGCCTGGGCGGCGGTCATTCTTGCCATGTCGTGTCTCCTGTGGTTTGTCGTCTGGGGTGGACTCTAGGGAGCACACCCGGCCGGCAGAAGACTGGCGCCAGCCATAAGACTTATTCGCAGCAGGAATGGGTGGAGCCGGAAGCGGCCCAGCCTGGCGGATGCGGGCGCGGCGGCTAAACTGCGGTACAGCACCCGGAACCGCCATGCAGAACGACGACATCTACGCGCTGAGCCCCCTGGGCGAGAGCGAGTTGCGCAGCAGCGCGACGCGCCTGGCCCCGGCCGAGATCGACGTGCTCGTGCGCCTGGACGGCACGCTCACCGTGGGCCAGGTGATCGCCAGCCTGCCGGCTGCGGCCCGCCCCTCCTTCGACGCGATCTTCCGCAGCCTGCTGGACCGGCGGCTGGTGACGCTGGTGGAACTCGATCCCTTCACCCGCACCTGGAACGCGCAGGTGGAGATGCTCACGCAGGCCGTGCGGCCGGCGCAGGCGGATGCCGGCCTCGCCGCCCTGCAGCGCAGCGGCTTCTACGTGCAGATCGCGCGCGAGCGCAGCACCATGCGCGCGCCGCACCCGGAGCGGCCGCTCACCGCCGTGGTGGTGGAGGACGACGCCGCGCTCGGCAAGTTCACCAGCACGCTGCTCAAGCTCTCCGGCTTCGAGGTCCGCAACGCGCACAACCGCGCCGAGGTCGTCGCGGAGATCCGCCGCCCACCGATCCCCGACCTGATCCTGCTCGACGTGATGCTGCCGGATGCGGACGGCTTCGACATCCTGCAGCGGGTGCGCCAGCATCCCGCGCTGAAGGACGTGCCGGTGATCATGCTGACCGGCAAGGCCACGCGCGAAGCCGTGCTCAAGGGCATCGCCGGCGGCGCCGACGGCTACATCACCAAGCCCTTCGAGCCCGATTCCCTGCTGCGCGCCGTGCGCACCGTGCTGGGCCTGCCCGAGGAAGATCCGGGCGGCGCCACCCCCTGGTCGGCGCCCAAGCTGCGCTGACGCTGGCACCTTGCCACGCCGGCCATTCCGCGGTGGAATGGATGCCTGATGGACCGACTGCAGGCAATGGAGATGTTCGTGCGCGTGGTGGAGACGGGCAGCTTCTCGCGCGCCGCGCGCGAATTCTCGACCACCCAACCCACCGTGACCAAGCAGGTCGCCGCCACCGAGGCGCGGCTGAAGGTGCGCCTGCTCAATCGCAACACGCGCGGCGTGAGCCTGACGGAGGCAGGCGCGCTGTACTACGAGAAGTGCAAGAACATCGTGCGCGAGGCCGAGGAGGCCGAGAACATCGTGCGCGTGCGCCAGTCGCAGGCCGAGGGCCTGCTGCGGGTGGGCAGCTCGGTGGCGTTCGGCCGCCGCGTGATGGTGCCGCTGGCGCTGGAGTTCATGCGGCAGCATCCGCAGCTGCTGGTGGACCTGAGCTTCGAGGACCGCTACACCGACCTGGTGGCGCAGGGCATCGACGTCGCCCTGCGCCTGGGCAAGCTGGCCGATTCGTCGCTCGGCGCGCGCTTCCTGGGGACGAACCCCTGGCTGTTCGTGGCCTCGCCGCGCTATCTGAAGCGCTGCGGCACGCCGCGCCGCCCGGCGGACCTGGGCGACCACCCCACGCTGACCTACAGCAGCGTGCAGGGCAACGATGTCTGGCGCATCCTCACGCCGCGCGGCGAAGCGGTGACGGTGCCCGTCTCGCCGCGGCTGCGCTCGAACAACCTCTCCGCGGTGCTGGCCGCCGCCCGCGCGGACATGGGCATCGCGGCGCTGCCGCGGTACGTCGCCTCCGACTCCATGGCCTCCGGCGCGATCGTGGAGGTGCTCAAGGGCCACAGCCTGCCCGAACAGGAAATCCACGCGGTCTATCCCTCGCCCAAGCTGGTGCCGCAGAAGGTGCTGGCCTTCATCGCCTTCCTGCAGGGCCGCTTCGAGCCGGGCTGGTGGCAGCAGCAACCGAAAAGCTGAGTCCGGCAAAAGGCTGAGGAGGCTGCCCCTACCGGGGGCGGCGCCCTCCTCCGACGTGCGCTGCCGGACCGTCCCGGCGCGCGCCGCGGCACCTGCGCGGCAGCATGGACCCAAGGAGCGAACAATGACCAAAGAGGACTCGCTGCAGTTCGTGCAGGAACGGCTGCGCCAGAACCATTCCCCCCTGTACCGCGAACTGCACCTGCGCGCGCCGGAGCGCGTGAAGCGCCGCTTCGCCGTCGAACTGGAGCAGGGCGAGGCCCGCCGCTTCGAGCGCGTGGACGCCAGCGTGCTGGTCTGCTGCGCGAGCGGCAGCGTGTGGATCACCCATGACGGCGACCCCAAGGACATCGTCCTCGGGACGCACGAGAGTTATCGCGCCGAGCGCGACGATGCGATGCACGTGTTCGCGCTGCAACCGTGCCTGCTGGAGATCGAGTTCGAGGACGACGTCCTCGTGCAGCACTAGGCAGCGCTCGGAAGCGGTTTCCCTGCGAAGAACGCGTCGAGGTTGTCCACCACGCGCTGCGCCATCGATTCGCGCGTCTGCACGGTGGCGCTCGCGATGTGCGGCACCACCACCACGTTGTCCAGGGTGAACAGCTCCGGCGGCACGTGCGGCTCGCGCTCGAACACGTCCAGCGCGGCGCCGCCGATGCGCTTTTCCTGCAGCGCCCGCACCAGCGCCTTCTCGTCGATCACGGTGCCGCGCGAGACGTTGACCAGGTAGCCCTTGGTGCCCAGCGCCTGCAGCACGGAGTCGTCGACCAGGTGCTTCGTCTCCGGTCCGCCGGCCGTGATCACGACCAGGAAGTCGCACCAGCGCGCCAGTTCCAGCAGCTGGGGCTCGTGCTGCCAGGCCACGCCTTCCACCGGCCGGCGGCTGTGATAGCGCACGTCCATGTCGAAGCCGCTGGCGCGCCGGGCGATCGTGCGGCCGATGCGGCCGAGGCCCAGGATGCCCAGCTTCGCACCGCTCACCTGCCGCCCCAGCGGGAAGGGCGTGGGCGGCTGCGCGCTCCAGCGCCCGGCGCGCACGAAGCGGTCGCCCTCCGGGATGCGGCGGCCGATGGCCAGCAGCAGGCCGAAGGCGAGGTCGGCCACGCAGTCGTTCAGCACGTCCGGGGTGTAGCCCACGGGGATGCCGCGCTGCGCGGCGGCGGACAGATCGAGCTGGTCGAGCCCGACGCCGAAACTGGAGATCACGCGTAGCCGCGGCAATGCGTTGATCACCGCCGCGGTGACGCCGTGGGCGGCGGAGGTCACGAGGCCTTCGAAGCCGGCGCCGTGCTCGCGCAGGAATGCATCGCGCTCGGGCCCGGGGGCGGGCAGGCGCTGCACGTCGTAGCGCTCGGCGAGCTGGCGTTCCAGGTACGGCAGCAGGGGGAGGGCTTGCAGGAGGGCGGGACGTCGGTTCATCACCGGATTGTGCCGCGCGCCGGACCTGCGATGATCGCCGCGACCAGACCTCCAGGAGCCGTCGTCATGAGGAAGTTCGCCCTGGCGCTTGCCGCGCTTGCCCTCGCATCGGCCGCGTCGCCGGCGCTCGCGCAGTCCTGGCCCAGCCGGCCCGTCAAGCTGCTGGTGGGCTTTCCCGCGGGCGGCTCCACGGACTTGGCCGCACGGCTGCTTGCCAACCGGCTCTCGCAGGCGCTGGGCCAGTCGGTGGTGGTGGAGAACAAGGTCGGCGCCAGCGGCAACATCGCTTCCGAGACCGTGGCGCATGCGCCGGCGGACGGCTACACGCTGATGATGGCGGCCACCTCGATGGCCGCCGCGCCCGCCTTCTTCGACAAGCTGGCCTGGGATCCGGTCAAGGACTTCACGCCCGTGGCCCTGGTCGCGACCGTTCCCATCATGCTGGTCGCCACGCCGCAGCTGAACGTGCGCAACGTCGCCGAACTCGTGGCCTACAGCAAGGCGCGTCCCGGCCAGGTGAACATGGCCTCGCCGGGGCCGACGACGCTGGTGCGCCTGTCGGGCGAGCAGTTCAAGCAGACCGCGAAACTCGACTGGCTGACGGTGAACTACAAGGGCGGCGCGCCGGCGATGCAGGACATGCTGGCCGGCACGGCGCAGGTGATGTTCGCGCAGATCTCCGACGTGATCGCGCAGGTGAAGGCGGGCAAGCTGGTGCCGATCGCCGTCACGACCAAGGCGCGCTCGGCGATCGTCCCGGAGATCCCGACCCTGTCCGAGTCCGGCTATCCGGGCTTCGGCTTCGCCACCTGGCAGGGCGTGGTGGGGCCGGCGGGCCTGCCGCCGGAAGTGGTGGCGCGGCTGAATCGCGAGATCCGGCGCATCCTGGCCGAGCCCGAGACCAGGACGCAGTTCCTCGCGATCGGCACCGACGTGGCCACGGGCAGCCCGGAGGAATTCGGCGCGCTGATCGCGGAGGAGGTCGACAAGATCAAGCGCATCGCGAAGTCCGTGGGCGCGACGGCGGCGAATTAGGCACCCGTCGGAATGCTCTACAATCGCGCCTTCCTGAAATGCCCAGGTGGCGGAATTGGTAGACGCACTAGTTTCAGGTACTAGCGGGTAACTCCGTGGAGGTTCGAGTCCTCTCCTGGGCACCAACGCAAGCCGGCTCCTGCCGGCTTTGTCGTTCCCGGGTCCGTCGTGCTCCAATGCGGCGCCAGGAGACCCACCATGCCCACGATCACCACCGACGACGGCGTGAAGCTGTACTGCGAGGACACCGGCGCCGGCACGCCCATCGTCTTCGTGCACGAATTCGCCGGCGACAGCCGCAGCTGGGAGCCGCAGGTGCGGCACTTCTCGCGCCGCTGGCGCTGCATCACCTACAACGCCCGCGGCTACCCGCCGTCCGACGTGCCGCAGGACGCGGAGCGCTACTCGCAGGAGCGCGTGCGCGAGGACCTGCGCTGCGTGCTGGAGGGCCTGGGCCTGGCAGACGCGCACATCGTGGGCCTGTCGATGGGCGCCTTCGCCACGCTGCACTTCGGCATGCGCTATTGCGCGCAGGGTGCGGCACCGCGGGCCCGCTCGCTCACCCTGGCCGGTTGCGGCACCGGCGCGCACCCGGCCCTGTACGCGAAGTTCCAGCAGGAGGCGCGGGCGCTGGCGGACAGCATCGAGCGCGAGGGCATGGCGCATTTCGCCGCGACCTACGGCCACGGGCCGGCGCGCGTGCAGCTGCGCGACAAGGATCCGCGCGGCTTCGCCGAGTTCGTGCGCCAGCTCGCCGGGCACTCCGCCACCGGCTCGGCCCACACGATGCGCGGCTACCAGGCGCGCCGGCCCTGCCTGTACGACCTGACCGACGAGATGGCGCGCATCGCCGTCCCGGTGCTGGTGATGACCGGCGACGAGGACGAGCCCTGCCTGGAGCCCTCGCTGCTGATCAAGCGCACCCTCCCCACGGCGGGCCTGGCGATGCTTCCGCGCAGCGGCCACCCGATCAACCTGGAGGAGCCGGCGCTGTTCAACCGGCTGCTGGAGGACTTCCTGCACCAGGTGGAAAGTGGGCGCAGCACCGTGCGCGACGCGGCCAGCCGCCCCTCGATCTGGGGCCCCGGCGGAAAGCCCTGAGCGCGGGCACGCGCAACGTCGTTGCCGGGCCCGGCGAGCCGGGTACCATCGGCCGCGATCCAGGAGCCTGACCATGACCGTCGCGACCGACATCGTCCGCGCCTTCACGCCCACCGGGCGGCTGCGTGCCTCCATCAATCTCGGCAACCCGGTGCTCGCGGGGCGCGATGCGGCCGGTGCCGCCAAGGGGGTGTCGGTGGACCTCGCGCGCCGGTTCGCGCAGCGCCTGGGCGTGGAGCCCGAGCTGGTCGTGTTCGACACGGCCGGCGCGTCGGTCGATGCCGTCACGCGCGACGAGGCCGACATCGGCTTCTTCGCCATCGACCCGAAGCGCGGCGAGGGCATCCACTTCACGCCGCCCTATGTGCTGATCGAAGGCTGCTACCTCGTGCGGCAGGATTCGCCGCTGCAATCCAACGAGGAGGTCGACCGGCCCGGCACCCGCGTGGTGGTGGGCCAGGGCAGCGCCTACGACCTGTATCTTTCGCGCGAACTGAAGACCGCGCAGGTGGTGCATGCGCCGTCCTCGCAGGCGGTGCTGCAGCACTTCCTGGACTCGGGCGCCGAGGTCGCGGCCGGCGTGAAGCAGCAGCTGGAGAAGGACGCGGCGCCCCTCGGCGGCCTGCGCCTGCTGCCCGGCCGCTTCATGGTGATCCGCCAGGCCATGGGCTGCGCGCGCAGCCGGGGCGAGGCGGCGGCGGCCGAACTCGCGCGCTTCGTGGAGGAGATGAAGGCTTCGGGCTTCGTCGCCGAAGCGCTGGCGCGGCACGGCATCCAGGGCGCTTCCGTGGCGCCGCCGGGGACCTGAGCCCGCGGCAGCCGGCATCGCCGCAGCGCCGGCGCTGTCGTTCGCCTGTCATGCAGGCCTGCGCAGAATCGGCGCATGACTGATCCTGCCCGATTCCCGAAGGGTGCGCCCGGCGGCACCGTGCGCAAGCTGCTGGAAGTCACCGCCCGTTCCTGGGGGCTGCGCGCCCCGCCGAACGCCGCGGCGACTCAGAATTCCTTCCAGCCGGCCCCGGCCCCGGCCTGGGGCGCGTGGGCGAGCGGTGCGAGCTCGGGCCGCAGGGACTCGACCGACGGCCTCACCCGGATCGGCGGCACCACCGCGATGGCCTGACGCGGGCGTTCGGCCGGCGCCGGCGCCGCGGCCGCCTCGTCACCGATGCGGAAGCGCGCGACCAGCTTGAGCAGCGTGCCCGCCTGCTCCTTCATCGCTTCGGTCGCGGCGGTCGATTCCTCCACCAGCGACGCGTTCTGCTGCACCACCTGGTCCATCTGCGTGACGGCGGTGTTGACCTGCGCGATGCCGGAGCTCTGTTCCTGCGACGCCGCGGCGATGTCGGCGATCAGGTCGCTCACGCGCGACACCGCGGCGACGATCTCGTTCATCGTCTTGCCGGCGGTGTCCACCAGCCTGGAGCCCTCCTCCACCTTGGTCACCGAGTCGCCGATCAGCCCCTTGATCTGCCGCGCGGCCTCGGCGCTGCGCTGGGCGAGCTGGCGCACCTCGCCGGCCACGACCGCGAAGCCGCGGCCCTGCTCGCCGGCGCGCGCCGCTTCCACCGCCGCATTGAGCGCGAGGATGTTGGTCTGGAAGGCGATGCCGTCGATCACGCCGATGATCTCGGCGATGCGGCGCGAGGACGTCGAGATGCCGTCCATGGTGGTGACCACTTCGCCGACCACGCTGCCGCCCTTGCGCGCCACGTCCGCCGCGCCGCGCGCGAGGTCACTGGCCTGGCGGGCGTTCTGCGCGTTCTGCGTGACGGAGGAGGTGAGTTCCTCCATCGAGCTGGCCGTTTCCTCCAGGGTGCTGGCCTGTTCCTCGGTGCGCTGCGAGAGGTCCACGTTGCCGTGCGCGATCTGGGTGCTGGTGTCCGCCACCATGCGCGCGCCGCTGGAAACCTCGCCCACCAGCTTGCGCAGGCCGTCGTTCATGGCGCCCACGGCGTGCAGCAGTTGCGCCGACTCGTCGGTGCCGCGCACGCGCAGTTGCACGGTGAGGTCGCCCTCGGCGATCCGGTTGGTCGCGGCGATGGCGGTGTGCAGCGGGCGCACGATGGTGCGGCTCAGTTTCAAGGCGATCAGCAGGGCCGCCGCCGCGGCACCGGCCACGAGCGCGCCCAGGATCAGCAGGGTGCGGCGGTAGGCGGCGCCGGCGGCGTCGTAGCTCTCGCGCGCCAGCCGCTGCTCCAGCGCCACCAGCGCATCGAGATCCTGCACCACGGCCTGGAACTGCGTGTCCGTCGTCTGCATGGCCATCAGGCCGATGGAGACGTCCACGGTCCCGAGCTCGACGCCCTTGTCGACGCCGGCGCGGTACTTGGCCAGCAGCGGCTGCACCGTCTCCACCAGCTTGCGTTCCTCGGCACCCAGGTCGCCGCCGGCGAGCTTGCCCAGCGACGCGGACACCTCGTCGAGGTTCTTGCGCAGGCCGGAGGCGATCGCCTTGATCTTCGCGTCGTCGTAGTTGGCCATCCACGTCATGAGGCGGTAGACGCCGGAGTGGACCTGCCCCATGTCGCGCGCGGCATCGGCGGCGATCTCGAAGCGCGCCATGCGCTGCGTCACGAGGGCCTCGAGGCCGTCGTTCTGCTGCTTGAGCATCAGGAAGGCGGTGGCGCCGAGCGCCACCAGGAAGGCGATCGCCACGCCGGGCGCGATCAGGATCTTGTGCCAGATTTTCAAAGGGGGTCTCCCCCCGGCCAGGCGGGCGCGCGGCCGGGTACAACGATATTGAATGTGACCGGAAGTTTCCTTCGTTCTGCGCTCGTAACCGAGCCGTTCGCCGCGCCGTTGCGGCCGCCGGTCGAGGAGGGTGCCGGTCGAGGAGGGTGCCGGGCGATGGCGCCACCATGTGAAAGGCAAGGGCGATGGCGGGCCTGCGTCCTCGTCGCGGATTCCGCCGCCGCGCCGGCCAGAATACGCACCTTCCCAACCTTTCCGCCCCCGCAAGCCCATGACCACGCTGACCCTGCAGATCGCCAACCAGATCATCGCCGCCGCCCTCGCGAAGTCGAAGGAGAGCGGCTTCAAGCCCATGGGCGTGGCGGTGCTCGATGCCTCCGGCAACCTCAAGGCGTTCGCGAGCGAGGACGGCGCGAGCATGTTCCGCTTCGACATCGCGCGCGCCAAGGCCTGGGGCGCGGTGGGCATGGGCGTGGCCAGCGGCGTGCTCGCCAGGCGCGCCAAGGACAATCCGAACTTCTTCGTGGCCCTGGCCGCCACGGCCGAAGGGAAGTTCCTGCCGCAGCCGGGCGCCGTGGTCATCAAGGACCACGACGGCCAGGTGATCGGCGCCGTGGGGGCCAGCGGCGGCACGGGCGAGGAGGACGAGGCGATCTGCGCGGCCGGCGTCGCCGCCGTGGGGCTCGTCGCCGGCTGAGCCAGCCCGGTTGAGCCACCGGCTGTTACCAGCCGCGGCAGTGACCCCACGGCAGGGGAGGGGCCTCCTATATTGGGCCCCATGGCCATCCGTCTTCCTTCCTGCATCGCCGGGGCCGCGCTCGCGGCCCTCGCTTCGACCGGCGCTGGCGCCCAGAGCCTGCTCGAGCAGCCGCTCGGCTCCGATCAGTTCGCGGCCTGTGTCCAGGGCCTGGCGGACAAGACCGCCACGGCGGGGCGGCCGCTTGCGCGCGAGGACTTCCTGCGCATCGCCTCGGCCGGCAAGTACGACGACCGCGTGCGGCAGTCGATGCTGATCGCCGCCGGCGAACCGACCTTCTGGTGGGACGAGCTGGCGGCCACCACCGACGAGGACCGCGTGCGCGAGGGCCGCGCGATCCTGGCGCGCGAAGGGCCGACGCTGCAGAAGATCGAATCGCAGTTCGGCGTGCCCCGGGAGATCGTGCTGGGCATCTACGGCATCGAAACCAACTTCGGGCCTTCGCAGGGCAAGATCCCGGTGCTCGATGCCGCTCTGAGCTACGCCTGCCTGCGGCCCTGCGCCGCATCGGCGACCGGCACGGGCTCCTGCATCGCGCGCGAGCGCGCCTATGCCGCCGTGCGCGTGCTGCGCGACCGGCGCGTGCGCACCGACAACTGGCTGGGCTCCTGGGCGGCTGCCTTCGGCCGCACGCAGTTCGTGCCGGACAGCTTCGAGCAGCTCGCGGTCGACTTCGACGGCGACGGCGTCGCCGACATCATCAACTCCGAAGCCGACGCCTGGGCGACCACCGCCAACCACTTGAAGCAGCGCGGCGGCTGGAACATGAACGCACCGGTGTACGTGGAGGTGAGCATCCCGAAGGAGCAGCAGGCGGAGTTCGCGGCCAGCGGCAAGTCGATCCGCCTTGCCGACCGCGCGAAGCCCCTGTCGCAATGGATGGCGCAGGGCTGGCGCGCGCTGGCCCCGGACGGGCAGCCCAAGCCGCTGGAGCTGGCGGGAGATCCCGAGATGTATCCCTTCCTGCCGGTGGGACTGCCGGGCCCGGCGTTCCTGGTCTCGCGCAATTTCGACACGGTGCTGCGCTACAACCGCTCGGAGCGCTACGTGATGGAAGTGGCCCTGCTGGCGAACAAGATCGCCGGCGGCGGCGACTTCGTGACGCCCTGGCCGACCGACGACCCCGGGCTCACGCGCGCGCAGGTGCGCGAGTTGCAGGCGTGGCTGGCGCAGCGCGGGCACGCGCAGGTCACGGCCGACGGCGTGATGGGCCGCAACACGCGCGATGCGATCGAGCAGGAGTTCGTGGCGAAGGGCCTGCCGCCTCAGCGCCGCGTCGGCCAGCGGACCATGCGCCTGTTGATGCAGCCTTAGTGGGGCACCATCAGCACCCGCAGGGGCCAGGGATGCCGGCCCGGCGTGGCCTGCGGCGACAGCTCGAAGCGCAAGCGCACCAGCAGGTGGTCGCGCCACATGCCGGTGCCGGCCGCCGGCCGCGACGCCATGGCGCCGGCGCTGTCGAAGCGCAGCGAGCCGAATTCGCCCAGCACCTGTGCGCTGCGCACCTGCGCGCCCTCCAGCCCGAAGGCGAGGGTGTAGCCCTGGGGCGCGTTGCTCTGCACCGCCAGCTCGATGGCGGCCGCTTCGACGTAGCCGCGCGCCACGTCTTCCTCCGACAGCTGGATCGACGCCGGCGGCGTGAAACGGATGCTGGCATGGCGCGGCACCACGGCGCTCACGAGTAGCGCGGCCCGCGCCGGCGGCGCGGGGCCGCCCAGCGCCGCAGCCGCGAACAACATGCCGCCGAACGCCGCCAGGACGCGGAGCGAGAACCCGTGCAGCGAGGTCATGGACCCCCCTTCCTCATGGTCCAGCTTAGGCGCGGGCGGCCGGCTTTTCCTGTGATCCATTCACCTTGCGGCCGTACGCGGGTGCCATGCGGTCGGCGCACCCCGGGCCGGCGGCTTTGAAAGCAGAATGCCCCCGTGACCACCGATCCCCCGTACGAATGGGCGGCCTGCATCGGCAGGTTCCAGCTGTTCCACGATGCGCAGCTTGCCCTGATCCGCACCGCGCTGGAGCTGGCGCCGCGCTGCGCGGTGCTGATCGGCTCGGCCTTCCAGGCGCGCTCGCCGCGCAACCCCTTCACCTTCCAGGAAAGGGTGGAGACCATCCGGCTGGCGCTCACGGAGGACGAGCGCCAGCGCGTGGACTTCGCCGCGATCCGCGATACGTTCGACGAGAAGCGGTGGGTCGTGCAGGTGCAGGCCGCGATGGCGAAGCTGACCGGCTCGGACCGCACGCGGGTCGTGCTGGTGGGGCACCGCAAGGACCCGACGGGCGAATACCTCGACGACTTTCCCGGCTGGCCGCTGCACGACATCGGGCGCATGGGCGAGATCCACGGCAAGGCGCTGCGGGCGGCGCTGTTCAGCGCGGACTCGCTGGATGCGTCGCTGGCCGCGATCGCCAGCCAGGTGCCGGCGAGCACGATCGCGTTCGTCCGCGCCTGGGCGCAGCTGCCCTTCCTGGCACGCTTGCGCCAGGAATGGCAGGAGCTGGCCGAGGAACACGACAAGTGGGCCTGCGCGCCGTATCCGCCGGTGTTCGTGACCGTGGATGCGGTGGTGCGCGTCGCCGACCAGGTGCTCCTGATCCGCCGCGGGCGCGCGCCCGGCAAGGGCCTGCTGGCGATGCCCGGCGGCTTCATCGAGCAGCGCGAGACCGCCTACCAGTCGGCGGTGCGCGAGCTGCAGGAGGAGACCGGCTTCGAGCTGTTTCCCCCCGAGATGGAGCACGCGCTCAAGGCGGTGCGCGTGTTCGACCATCCGGACCGCAGCCAGCGCGGCCGCGTGATCACGCACGCCTTCTACTTCGATTTCGGCGCACGCATGCTGCCCGAGATCGCCGGCAGCGACGATGCGGCGGAGGCGCGCTGGGTCCCGATCGCGCAGTTGCCCTCGCTGGAGGAGCAGTTCCACGACGACCACTTCCACATCCTGGATGCGTTCCTCGGGATCACGAAGGACGGAGTGCCCCCACCCCGACCCTCCCCCGGAGGGGGAGGGAGGAATACAACTACGTCACCGGCGCCGGATTGAACAGCACCAGCGCGTTGTGCAGCTTCCACCGCTCCGCCCAGGTCTTCTTGCGCCCGCTGGCCACGTCGAGCATCAGCCGGAACAGTTCCCAGCCCACGTCCTCGATCGTCGCCCGGCCCTCGGCGATGGTGCCGGCGTTCACGTCCATCAGGTCGTGCCAGCGGCGCGCCAGGTCGCTGCGCGTGGCCACCTTGATCACCGGCACTTCCGCCAGCCCGTAAGGCGTGCCGCGGCCGGTGGTGAACACGTGCAGGTTCATGCCCGCCGCCAGCTGCAGCGTGCCGCAGATGAAGTCGCTGGCCGGCGTGGCGGCGTAGATCAGGCCCTTCTGGCCCTTCAGCTTTTCGCCGGGGGGCACCACGCCCGCGATGGGCGCGGAGCCCGACTTCACGATCGAGCCCATCGCCTTCTCGACGATGTTGGACAGCCCGCCCTTCTTGTTGCCGGGCGTGGTGTTGGCGCTGCGGTCGACGCTGCCGCGCTTGAGGTACTCGTCGTACCAGCCCAGCTCGCGGATGATGTCCTGCGCCACTTCCGGCGTGGCCGCGCGCGACGTGAGCTGCGCCACGCCATCGCGCACCTCGGTGTTCTCCGAGAACATGATCGTGGCACCCGCGCGCACCAGCAGGTCGGCGCAGAAGCCCACCGCCGGATTCGCCGTGACGCCGGAGAAGGCGTCGCTGCCGCCGCATTGCACGCCCACCACCAGTTCGCTGGCCGGCACGGTCTCGCGGCGGCGCCGGTCGAGGCGCTGCAGGTGCACCTCGGCCTGCTTCATGATGGATTCGACCATGGACATGAAGCCGACATGCTCCTCGTCCTGCAGGCAGACGACGTCCAGCGCCTGCGGCTCCCCGCGCAGGTCGGTGATCGGGATGGTGCCGGGCGGCATCAGGCGCTCCGGCTGCAGCTTCTCGCAGCCCAGGCTCACCACCATCACCTCGCCGCCGAAGTTGGGGTTGAGGCTGATGTTGCGCAGCGTGCGGATCGGGATCACCGCATCGGGCGCGTCGATCGCCACGCCACAGCCGTAGCTGTGTTCCAGGGCGACGACGCCGTCGACGTTGGGATACCTGGGCAGCAGTTCGGCGCGGATGCGATCGACGGCGAAGCGCGTCACGCCGGCCACGCACTGCACGCTCTGCGTGATCGCCAGCAGGTTGCGCGTGCCGACGGTGCCGTCGGCGTTGCGGTAGCCCTCGAAGGTGTAGCCCGCCAGCGGAGCCGGCGCGCCCGGCCGCACGGTGGCCAGCGGCAGGTCCTCGAGGCTGCGCGCCTCGGGCATGCGCAGCAGGCGCTCGTGCACCCAGCTGCCCGCCGGGATGTCCTTTTCCGCGTAGCCGATGGTCACGTTGTAGCGCCGCACCGGCGTGCCCGCGGGCAGGTCCACCAGCGCCACCTTGTGGCCCTGCGGGATCTTGTCGCGCAGGGTGAGTCCGGAAGCGAAGGCGGTGCCCTCCGGCAGGCCGCCGTCGTTCGCCACGATGCCGACGTTGTCGGCTGCGTGCATGGTGATGTACAGCGGCTCGCTCATGGCGGCCCTCACGACTCCGCGCGGATGTTCGCCGCGTTCACCACTTCGGCCCAGCGCTTGCGCTCCTGCGCGAAGAACTGGTCCTGCTCCTGCGGGCTCATGGTCACGACCTCGGCGCCCTGGCCGGCCAGGCGGCCGCGCACTTCCGGGTTGCGGATCGCGCGCACGAGTTCGGCGTTCAGCTTCTGCACGATCGCTTCGGGCGTGCCCTTGGGCACCAGCACGCCCTGCCAGGAGCCGGACTCGAAGCCCGGCACGCCCTGTTCGGCGATGGTGGGCACCTCCCCGATCAGGGGCATGCGCGTGCGCTTGGACACGGCCAGCAGCTTGAGCTTGCCGGACTGCACGTGCGGGTAGGTGGCCAGCATGCCGTTCATCATGACCTGCGTCTGGCCGCCCACGGTGTCCTGGATCGCCTGGCTGCCGCCCTTGTACGGCACATACTGCCAGCGCGCATTCACGGCGCGCTGCAGCGCCACGCCCGCGAGGTGCGGCGCACCGCCGGTGCCGCTGATGGCGAAGTTCAGCTCCTTCTGTTTCGACAGCGCGACCAGTTCCTTCACGTTGCTGGCGGCGACCGAGGGGTGCACCACCAGCAGGTGCGGCGAGTACGCCAGCATCGTGACGCCGCGCAGCTCCTTCGACGGATCGAACGGCAGCTTGGGATACACCGAAGGCGAGATCGCCAGCGCGCCCACGTCGCACAGCAGCAGCGTGTAGCCGTCCGCGGGCGACTTGGCGACGAAGCCGGCGCCGAGGTTGCCGTTGGCGCCCGGCTTGTTCTCCACGATCACGGACTGCCTGAGCGCGTCGGACAGCAGGTTGCCGATGGCGCGCGCGATGATGTCCGAGGAGCCTCCCGGCGGATACGGCACCACGATGCGCAGCGGCTTGGAAGGCCAGTTGTCCTTCTGCGCGAAGGAGGCCGGCGCCGCGAGCGCGGCGGCGGTGGACAGCAGGGCGTGGCGGCGGTTGATCTTCATGCTCGTCTCCTCGGGGGTTTCGGGTCAGGCCTGGTGCATCGGGCCTGGCGGATCAGGCCTGGCGGATCAGGCCTGGGTATAGGCGGTCTTCACGGTCGTATAGAACTCCGCGGCGTGGCTGCCCTGCTCGCGCGGGCCGTAGCTGGAGCCCTTGCGGCCGCCGAAGGGCACGTGGTAGTCCACGCCCGCGGTGGGCAGGTTGACCATCACCATGCCGGCCTGCACGTGGCGCTTGAAGTGCGTGGCGTGCTTCAGGGACGTGGTGGCGATGCCGGCGGAGAGGCCGAACTCGGTGTCGTTGGCCAGCGCCAGCGCTTCCTCGTAGTTCTTCGCGCGGATGACGCTCACCACCGGGCCGAAGATCTCTTCGCGGTTGATGCGCATCTGCGCGGTGGTCTCGGTGAACAGGGCCGGGCGCAGGTACCAGCCCGGCGCGCCGTCGGCGTTCTTCTCAAGCGCTTCGCCGCCCGCGACGAGCTTCGCGCCCTCGGACTTGCCGATGGCGATGTATTCGAGGTCCTGCGCGAGCTGTTTCTCGTCGACCACCGGGCCGATGTCGGTGCCCTTGGTGCGCGCATCGCCAACGACCAGCGTCTTCATCTTCCCGGCCATCGCGGCCACGAAGCGGTCGTGGATGCCTTCGGTGACGATCAGGCGGCTGGAGGCGGTGCAGCGCTGGCCGGTGGAGAAGAAGCCGCTGTTGGCGGCGGCGGCCACGGCCACGTCGAGGTCGGCGTCGTCGAGCACCACCATCGGGTTCTTGCCACCCATCTCCAGCTGCAACTTGGCCATGCGCGCGACGCAAGCCTGCGCGATGCGCTGGCCGGTGGCGACCGAGCCGGTGAAGCTGATCGCGTTGACGCGCTTGTCATCCAGCAGCACCTGGCCCACCTCGGAGCCGCGGCCCATGACGAGGTTGAACACGCCGGCGGGCAGGCCCGCGCGGTGCAGGATGTCGGCGATGGCCCAGGCGCTGCCGGGCACCAGGTCGGCGGGCTTGAGCACCACCGCGTTACCGTAGGCCAGCGCCGGCGCGATCTTCCAGGCGGGAATCGCGATGGGGAAGTTCCAGGGCGTGATGAGACCCACCACGCCGACGGGCTCGCGGGTGACTTCGACGCCCACGCCGGCACGCACGGAAGGCACCACCTGGCCGCCCACGCGCAGCGCCTCGCCGGCGAAGAACTTGAAGATGTTGCCGGCGCGGGCGACTTCGCCGATCGCCTCCGGCAGGGTCTTGCCTTCCTCGCGGGCGAGCAGGTCGCCCAGCTCGTTGCGGCGCGCCAGGATCTCCGCGCCGGCGGCGTCGAGGATGTCGAAGCGCTGCTGCGGGGTGGACAGGCCCCAGGCGTGCTGCGCCTGGGTGGCCGCGGCGATCGCGGCGCGCGCCTGCTCGGCGTCGGCCTGCGCATATTCGCCGACGAGGTCGCGCGTGTCGGAGGGGTTGATGTTGCGCGAGACGCGGGCGCCGGCGACCCATTCGCCGTTGATGAGGTTCTTGAACATGAGGTTCTCCTGTCTTGCTCCTTCCCCCTCTGGGGGAAGGCTGGGATGGGGGCGCTCCGGATGATGGATTGGCGCTGGAGTGGGGGGGGGGGGGCGCCCCCCCCCCCCCCCGGGGGGGGGGGGGGGGGCCCCCCCCCCCCCCCCGGGGGGGGGGGGGCGGCCCCCCCCCCCACCAGCCTACGACAGCGGGTCGGTCAAGCCGTGCTTGAGCGCATAGCGCACCAGTTCCGTCTGGTTGCTCAGCCCCAGCTTCTGCATCAGGTTGGCCTTGTGCGTACTGACCGTCTTGACCGAGAGGTTCAGCTGGTGCGCGATGTCGGAAACCGCGCCGCCGCCCACCAGCAGCCGGAACACCTCGAACTCGCGATCGGACAGGCTCTCGTGGGGCAACGAGTCGCCCCCCGGCATGGCGCCCAGGGCGAGCTGCTCCGCCACTTCGGCGCTGATGTACGCGCCGCCGCCGGCGATCTTGCGGATCGCCTGCTGGAGCTGCGCCGGCGCGCTTTCCTTGGTCAGGTAGCCGCTGGCGCCCGACTTGATGGCCCGCACCGCGTACTGTGTTTCCTGGTGCATGCTCAGCACCAGGATGCGCAGCTTGGGCTTCTCCGACTTGACCAGCTTGATCAGCTCCATGCCGCTGCGCCCCGGCATCGACAGATCCAGCACGAGGATGTCGAACTCCAGTTCGCGCACGGCCTTCATCACCTCGGTGCCGTCGGCGGCTTCGCCGACCACCTCGAGGTCCGGGGCGTCGCCCACGATCCGCTTGAGCCCCTCGCGGACGATCGCATGGTCGTCCGCGATCACGATCCGGATCGTCATGCGTCGACCCTGACCGTGGGAATCTTCGCTTCCACGCGCGTGCCCGCGCCGGGACTGCTGTCCACCCGCAGCTCGCCGCGCATCAGCTGCGCGCGTTCGCGCAGGCCGACCAGGCCCAGCGACTGCGGCTTGCGCGGGTCGGAGGGCCGAAAGCCGATGCCGTCGTCCTGCACCCGCAGCAGCAGGTAGTCGCCCTGCGTCTTGATTTCCACTTCCACCTGCGTCGCCTCGGCGTGCTTGGCCACGTTGTGCAGCGCCTCCTGCACGATGCGGAAGACGCCGGTGGCGAAGGGCTCGTCGAGTTCCAGTTCCTCGTCGACGATCAGGGCGCAGGGCACATGGGTCCTTTGGTTGAAGTTCTGCACCACCCATTCGAGGGCGGGCACGAGGCCGAGGTCGTCGAGCACCAGCGGCCGCAGGTCGGCGGCGATGCGGCGGGTGGAGGCCACGCAGGTGTCCAGCATGCTCAGCATGGTGGCGATCTTGGACTGGGCCTGAGCGTCGCCCGCCAGGTGGTCGCGCAGCCAGATCGCGTCCATCTTGGCGGCGGTGAGCGACTGGGCGAGCTCGTCGTGCAGCTCGCGCGCGATGCGCGACTTCTCCTGCTCGCGCACGCCCGCGGATTCGGCGGCGAAGGCGGCCAGCTCCTCGCGGGCGCGCACCCGCTCCGTCACGTCCCGCAGGATCACGGTATAGAGCTTGCCTTCCGGCGTGTTCAGCTGGGAGATCGAGGCCTCGATCGGGAACTCGTCGCCGTTCTTGCGCCGCGCGTACAGCACGGTGTTGTCGCCCATGCGGCGCGAGGTCGTGCCGGTGGCGCCGAAGCGGCGCACCTGCTGGCTGTGCAGCCGGTGGTAGCGCGTCGGAATGAGCATCTCCAGCGGCTGCCCGAGGGCCTCGTCCAGGGGCCAGCCGAAGATCTTCTCGGCGGCCTTGTTGTAAAGCACGATCCGCTGCGTGTCGTCGCAGCTGATGATGCCGTCCATGGCGGATTCCAGCAGGCCGGCGAGGCGCTGGGCGGCATTGCCGTCCGAAAGGAGCGAGAGGGTCACAGCGGAATACCTGTCATCACGCGCAAATTACAGCACAACCCGCCAATTGTCACCCGTGGCTCGTCGGGCCGTCACAAGGGCCGGGGTCCTACAGAGGCCCCCGGGGGCCCCTGACATCTGCGGCGGAACCCGGGTTCCAGACTGCGCTCCAACCTGGACTTAGCTCATACACACTGTGTTGGCCATCGAAGACCCCATCGCCCACTCCTCCGGCGCCACGGCCGCCGCCGCCGTCGATGCCTCCCCGCAGCGTCAGCGCAGCCTGGCGCGCGCGGCGCAGCACGACATCCTGCGCCGCCTGACGCCGCCGTTGCGCCACGACATGGTGGTGCACCTGCAGTCGCTGGGCATGATGGCCGAGGCGCTGAGCGCGCGCATGGACCGCGGCGCCGTCGCCCAGGAGGACCTGCAATCGTCCGTCTCCAAGCTCAACCGGCTGTCGCGGCAGGCCGTGGCGCGCTGCCTCGAGGTGTCGACGTGGATGGAAGCGGGCGAGGACGACACCATCGCCCTGCGTGACGGCGTCTCGGAGGTCGTGCGCCTGCTCTCCACCAGCCTCAACTTCCGCGGCTTCGACCTGCGCACGGAGATGGCCGACGGCGAATTCGACGTCTCGCGCAGCGCGGTGCGCTTCCTGCTCGCCGCCGCGATCCTGACCCTGGCCGACGCCGCGCCGGGCCCCGGCGAAATCGCGGTGCGGACCGAGCCCTCCTCCTCGCACGGCGTGACCGCCGTCGAATACCAGCCCCAGCCGGAAGGCAGCTTCACGCAGCTGCACGAATCCGCCGAAGCGCCGCTGTCGTGGCCCGAAGTGCAGGCGCTGGCGCTGCAGCACGACGCGGAGCTGCTGCGCAGCGGCCAGGCGATCATCCTGCGCCTGCCGCGCGCGGTGGTCACGACGCCACTGAAGATGGTTCCGGTCTGAGGCCGGCGTCGCCCTCGACGCGGGCGATGAAGGCCTCCAGCTGCTCGATCGGCAGCGGCCGGCAGAACAGGTAGCCCTGGTAGCGGTGGCAGCCCTGGCGGGCCAGGAACTGGCGCTGCTCCTCGGTCTCCACGCCTTCCGCGATCACCTCCAGCCCCAGGTTGCGGCACAGCCCGATGATCGTGCCCGCGATGGCGGCGTCGTTGCCGTCGGTGAGGATGTCCTTCACGAAGCCCCGGTCGATCTTCAGTTCGTCGATCGGCAGGCGCTTGAGGTAGGACAGCGACGAATAGCCGATGCCGAAATCGTCGACCGAGAGGCTGACCCCCATGTCCTTGAGGTTGCGCATCTTCGCGATCGCGGCGTCGAGGTTGTCGGCCAGCAGGCTCTCCGTGAGTTCCAGCTTGAGCTTGCCGGGCGGCACGCCCGCGCGGCGCACGCAGCTCATGACCTCGTCGATGAAATCGGGATGGCGGAACTGCCGCACGCTGACGTTCACCGCGATGCTCAGGTGCGCGCGATCGGGCCGGCGCGCCCACAGCGCCAGCTGCGCGCACGCCGCCTCCAGCACCCAGTGGCCGATCGGGATGATCAGCGAGGTCTCTTCGGCGGTGGGGATGAACTGGTCCGGCTGCACCAGGCCGCGGTTCGGATGCTCCCAGCGCAGCAGCGCCTCCACGCCGGTCATCCGGCCGTCCATGCCCACCTGCGGCTGGTACTCGATCTTCAGGTGGTTGTCGCGCCAGGCCATGCGCAGGTCCGCCGCGAGGGCCGCGTTCTCGGTCGCCACCGCCTGCATCTCCGGATCGAAGAAGCGCACCGCATTGCGCCCGGCCGCCTTGGCCTGGTACATCGCGAGGTCCGCCTGCTTGAGCAGTTCGCTCACGCTGGATGGCGCCTTGCCGAACAGCGTGACGCCGATGCTGCAGGTGCTGTGGTGCAGGTAGCCCGGAAGCACGTAGGGCTCGCCGAGCGCCTCGAGGATCCGGTGGCTCACGGCCTGGGCCGCGGTCAGCGGGTCGAGCGGCTTTTCCGGCGTGTTCTCCAGCAGGACCACGAATTCGTCGCCGCCCAGGCGCGCGACCAGGTCGCCCTTGGCCACGCAGTTGCGCAGGCGGCGGGCCACCTGCTGCAGCAACAGGTCGCCCTTCTGGTGCCCCAGCGTGTCGTTCAGGACCTTGAAGTTGTCCAGGTCGATGAACATCAGCGCGCCGTCGCGGCCGTTGGCGGTCTCGCTCACCGCCTCGTTCAGGCGATCGAGCAGCATCTGCCGGTTCGGCAGCTGCGTCAGCGGATCGTAGAAGGCCAGGTACTGGATCTTCTCCTCGTCGCGCTTGCGCTCGGTGATGTCGCGCCCGACGGCCACCCAGTGCGTCAGGCGCCGGGCGTCGTCCCAGACCGGGGAGACGTCGAGGTCGACCCAGTACGGCTCCCTGGCCTTGGTGTAGTTGATCAGGTCGACCCGCACCCGCTCCCACTGCTCCAGCGCGGCACGGATGCGATCGAGCTGGGGGCGCTGCGTGTCCGGCCCCTGCAGGAAGCGGGGCGACTGGCCGATCACCTCCTCGCGCGTGTAGCCCGTGCGCCGCTCGAAGGCCTCGTTGACGAACACGATGCGCGGACCCGGCGCGCGAAAGGGGGCGGCCTCGGTGATGATCACGATGTCGTTCAGCCGGGCGATGCTGCCTTCCAGCAGCATCAGGTGCTGCTGTGCCTTGCGCCGCGACGACACGTCGCGCAGGTGCAGCGCCAGCCCCGCGCCGAACGGAAACCCGCGCAGCTCGAGCCAGTGGCTCACCTGCGCATCCAGTTCCTCCAGCTCGATGGCCTCGCGCTTTTCCAGCGCATGGATGAAGCGCTCCTCCAGGCGCAGCCGCGCGCGCTTCTGGAAGAAGCTCCAGATCTTGCGGCCCGCCAGGGGCTCGCCGCCGGCGGCGAGCAATTGCTCGGCCTGCACGTTGGCGTAGCTGATGCGGCCCTGCCGGTCGATGGTGGCGAAGGCTTCGGCCCCGCCGAGGGCGCCGCCCATGCTGACGGTGTGGCGCATCAGCGTGCCGGGCTGGTAGCCGGCCGGCGCGATCTCCTGCACCAGGCCTTCGGTGCCGATGATGGCGCCGTGCTCGTCGCGCAGCGGCTGGCCCACGCAGCGCACCCAGATGCGCCGCCCCTGCATGGTGTGCAGCTGCACCTCGAGGTCGAACGGCGTGCCCTGCTCCTGGCAGGCGAGGATGCGCGCCTGCAGTTCGCCGCGGTGCTCCTCGGCGTAGTGGCTCATCGCGTTGTCGAAGGTGGGCATGTAGCCCGCAGGCGCGCCGTGCAGGCGCGCCAGCTGCTCGGACCAGTACAGGCGGCCCTCCCTTGCGTCGAGCCGCCAGAACCCCAGGAACACGCTGCGTTCCACCAGTTCCAGCAGCTGCCCTGCGTTGTGCGCGATGACCGAGTCCATGGAATTCCTTGTTGCGCATCTTACGGGGCCCGCGCAGGGGCGGGGCCGACCGTAGGCTCCCTCCTACATGCAAACGCGTGGGCATCCGAGCGGAGCCCCTGGCTGAGCGACTAGAGTGCCTTACGCCTTGACACCAACCCTTACCAACCGATCTACCGTGCAACTCGCAGTATTCGTCGTCGAGGACAACGCGGAGATCCATGAGAACCTCGTGGGCGCGCTGGAAGAACTCACCTGCGTCAAGGTGGTCGGAGGCACGACGACCGAGGAAGGCGCGCTGGCCTGGATCTCCCAGCACAGCGACTGGGACATGCTGATCGTCGACCTGTTCCTCAAGGGCGGCAGCGGCATGCGGCTGGTGCAGCGCGCGCAGCGCAGCCGCCCCGACCAGAAGATCATCGTCTTCAGCAATTACGTGAACGCCGGCGTGCGCAAGCGCTGCGCGCAGCTGGGGGTGGACGCCGTCTTCGACAAGTCCACCGAGATCGACGCGCTGGTGGATTACTGCTCCCACCTGTGCAGCGTCATGGGCGCGCAGGCCGCGCTCGCCCCCCTACACCCCACCGGAGGTCACCCATGAGCAACACCCTTGAATTCCCCGGCCTCACGCTGGTCGAGCGCGAACCTGCGGCGGCCCCCGGGATCGTTCCCGCCGCGGCAGCGCAAGCTGCGAATGGCGGCGCCGTCGGCGGCCGGCGCTGGTCGGATGGCGCCGGCGCCTTTGCGCCCTCGGACCCGAACGCGCCCTGGACGATGTCGCAGCAGTGGCCCAACCTCGTCGCGGCGCTGTCGGAGCAGGCGGTGGAAAGCAGCAACCTGCTGCTGCGCGCGCTCAATTACCTGGTGGGCGCGGGACGGCTGCGCCGCAGCGAGGCCAAGGCCCTGAGCGATGCGATGCACCAGTTGCGCGGCACGAGCCTGCGCGCGCAGCAGATCACCCGCCTGGCCGGCGGCCGCATCCGGCAGGCGCGCGAGCGCGTCGACCTGGCGGAACTCGTGTCGCATGTCGTGCACGAGCGCGCCGGCGAGATCGAGGCCGCGGGCATCTCCGTGAGCTCGGACCTGCAGGCCGTCGACGTGCTGCTCGACCCGCCGGTGGCGATCAGCCTGGTCAACGCGATCCTGGACTGGGGCATGAGCTTCAGCAAGCAGCTGCACTTCGTGCTGGTGCCCTCGGGCTTCCCCGGGCCGGCGCAGCTGAAGGTGCGCGTGACGACGCCGGCGTCGGGGCAGCATGCGCACCCCGGCGGCGTGGGCTGGACGGTGCGCCCGCGCGGCCGGCGGCTGAACGACGGCCTGCACTGGATGCTGCTGCGGCAGATCGCCGCCTCCTCGAACCTCGACGTGATGCGCACCCGCGAGGACGGCGCGGCGGTGCTGACGATCGATTTCCCGAACACCTTCCTGAGCACCGAGGGCATGGCGTGCCTCGAGCTCACGGACCACGGCGATTCCGCGCCCTTGCGCGAGACTTGGGTGCTGGTGCTGGCGAAGGACGAGCGCGTGCGCAGCGAGGCGGTAGACGCGCTGCGCAAGATGGGCATCGAGGCACGGGCCGCGGCCGACACGGCGCAGGCCCGCGCGGTGATCGGCGAGGCGCGGCCGAACGTGCTGGTCAGCGCCTGGGACGTGTCCCAGGACGACGTGACCACCTTCCGCCGCGACGTGCTGGGCGGCGAGGACCGCTGCCCGATGGTGGAGATCACGCGCGAACTGCCGTCGTTCCATTTGAGCGGTTTCGACCGGTTCGAGACGCCGAAGGTGGGGCGCGAGCAGCTGACCGCGGAGTTGCCGCCGACGGTGTTGTTCGAGCTGGTGAAGATCGTTTGAGGCTACCGGTGGGGTGAGGCGAAGCCGTCATCCCCGCGTAGGCGGGGATCCAGAGGGGGGCGCTGTCGTATTGCGCCCCTTCTTGCTTTTCGGGGGCGTCGCGCCG